>JAFSTK010000084.1 GCA_017450535.1 Treponema sp. | reverse complement strand
TTTTGGTGAGGGACAAAATATTGGTCTGGCAGCTTATTATCCATTCACTGCATATTGGGTTACTGTTGATGGAGAACTTGATTCAAATATTCCTGTGATAACAATAGCACCGGGAAGCTTTACCGACTACAAGGGAAAAGTGATTCTCAAAATGGCTGATGACTCGGCTCTTTCTGAGGCTACGCTCAGTAAATTTGTAGTTCCTGCTGACTCAGGCGGTATACAATGGATAATTGACGCGGAGGGCAAACTTGTTAGAAAAGCCGCTACAGGTACTGGTACAGTCACTACGGACAATAACGTGCTGAGTATTGCACTAAAATATGAAGACGACACGGTAAACACGAACGAAGTTTATATGATTAAAGCTGCGCTTGAGTCTGATACGCCGGTGTTGCCGTTGCAAAGGAGAATTTCGATTACGGTAAAAGATGCGGACGGAAACGACGTGTCCGATGCCACTGTTACGGCAAAAATCTTGTACCACGGAAATGAAGTCAGCCCATCATACTACTCGTATGAAGAAGGATATTTCTCTGTTAATCCATCAATGCCTTTGCTTAATTCGGATGGCTGCCAACTTTATGTGACGGCTACAAAAGAAACGATAACCAGCAGCCAGACATTCGATGTAGGATTTGGTTGTTTCTTCTATGGAGACATAACGAATGATTCCGAGTCGTTGGCATCCTTTATAACTAATGCTGCTGAAGTATCTGCGCCATTGTATATGAAGGTCACAGATTCTGGAAATAATATAGAAGACTTCTTCGGAAGGATTTCCTCACTTTCCAATGTCTACCTTGACCTATTTGAACTGACATATATTACTAACTTTAATTCAGAAATATTTATTTCTGAATGTCCAGGTATTGTGAGCCTTTCTCTGCCGAATAGCACAACAACTATTTCAGAGAGTGCGTTTACAAAGACTCCAAATCTTGCATACATTATGATACCCGCCTCGGTCACAACAATCAGCAGCGGCGCATTTCCTTCTCCAAATGTCATACAGAAGATTACGCTTGCAGACGGAATCGCTGGATTCAGTCTGGCCTCTAACGGTGCAATCCTTGTTTCTAGTTCTGGAGAAATTCTTTGTGTTGCCAATGGCGCAAAGAACAGCATAACAACTTTGGACTTTAGTGCCGCACCGCTTTCAAGCGTAACAGAGATTCCTGCGAATGCATTTATAGGTCTTGCGAGCCTTACGTCAATAACGAGCTTTGGAAATGTAACGACCATCGGTGATTACGCGTTTGCCGTTTCAAAACTTTCAGGAACTGTTGATTTGTCGAAAGTACAAAACATCGGTCAATTAGCGTTCGCTCGTACAAAGATTTCTGGTGTAACGCTGAACGAAACAGATGAAACCACAATTGCAAAACAGGCATTCGCATATTCCGAAATTTCATCGGTTACACTGCCTGCAACGACAAAGTTCACGCCGACCGAGGTTGATGAATCGGATCCTGAGCATATTCGATATACATACAATGAGGCGTTCTATAACTGTATGAACCTCAAAACAGTAACGATTGCAGCGGGCTTGACAGAAGAGATTAACCACTCAATGTTTGAAAGATGCTTAAATCTGGAGAAATATGTAATCAGCGGTTCTGGTGGGGACTATACTACGATGGCAGACGGCGCATTCCTTGTAAAAGGCAATACGCTTATCTGTGCCGCTCAAGCCGGAATACCAGAGACTATTGACTTTACTGATACCGGTATTACGAAAATCGGTATATCTGCTTTTGAAGGTAACCCGGATCTTGAACCAGAAGAAAGAAAATCGTTCTCTGTAACAAACTTTGGAAGCATTACGACTATCGGCGATAGTGCGTTTAACGCAAGCGGCATTACAGCAATCGGAGAATTTGGAAGCGTCACAAACATCGGTGAATACGCATTTGCTTATGCACCGCTCACTTCTATTTCAGCGATTAAAGAAGGCATGTCTATAGGATCCTTTGCATTCTATAATACAAAACTTACTGAACTTACAATCGCCTCTGCAAAGGTTAAAACCGGCGGTTCTGCATTTGGAAGCTCGCAAATTGCAAAAGTCACTCTTGATTTTGTAATCGATTATAATGATGCTACAGATTATGCAGAATATCTCCCCGATGATTATGATAGAAACGGCGACACAAATAAGTACAGTCTGGATTACTTCATAAGTAGAAATATGCTTTCACCTTGGTGCGGCTTTAGTGATGTAAAAGAACTTGTTCTGAACAAAACCGTAAATCTCCGTGATTATTATACAGATCCTACGAATTACGATCCCGATGACGATGTATATTCTTACACACCAACCACTGTTGACGGTGTGCATTATGAACGACCGTTTAGCGAACTGTATAAAACGCTTGAAAAACTTACGATTAACGGCGCAGGCTCTTATATTGGTGACTACCAATTCCACAAGTTTGAGAAGTTAGAGACCGTAAGTTTTGGCGGAACTAATATTTCTATCGGTGATTACGCATTTGCAAACACAGGTTTGGGCGGTCAAACGGTGGTTATTAACGACTCTATCACTGCAATCGGTAACTGTGCGTTCTTGAATACTCCTGCAATTGAAACTTCAATAGATGGAACGGGTACATGGTACTATGCTTCAGCAAAAGATGTTTGGAAAGATGCCATAACAAATAGTGGCGCAGGAGTTGAAGAACCTGACTGGACATCAATCGGTACAGTTTCTGATGCTGGAGCAGACATAATCAGTAAGATTGCTGTTACCGAAGCACCAAGCACATCGGTGGTTTATTTGTACAATAAAAAAGCAGAATAGCAGGAAGTCTAGGAGGAATACATGAAAAACGTAATGAAAACAATTGCCGGAATTGGTATTTTACTCGCATTTTTTGCGAGCTGTTCTGACGGCATAAATGATTCAAAGACTCTCACAACGGCGGAAAAAGGCTACGTGGTAAGCGGAAAAATTAAAATAGACGGCCAAAGTGGCGCGACTGCAAGCGCATTTAAAACGGCTATAAACGGACTGATTTCGTCAGCCGCTATCACAGAAACCGCGCAAAATACTTATCGCACGGCGACAAGCAAAATTCCTGTTGGTGGATTAACCCTTTCTGTAAAGGCTACACATAACGGGATTGGTCTGGTACCAGAAGGCAATATTTCCGTCTCTGAAGGCGTTATGAGCTATACTATCAAACTGCCAGCTGAAGGTTTATGGACTATCACCGCAAGTGCCGCTATCGAAGATGCCGCTACTGAAGAAAAAAAGACAGTGCTTTCTGGTTCTGCCACAGTGACGGTTGAGGACTTAGAGGCAGCTGTTGAAAAGCCAATCACGATGCTGCCTGTTTCTGATGCCGAGACCAAAGGTGCCATCGACCTTTCGATTGCCGTCAATTCCAGCAGGATTAAAACGATTTCTTACTACGGCACGATAAATAATCCAGATAACGCCAATTCACTCAAAGACATACGGACTGTAAATGTTACCAACGGTTCCGCAGAAATCAAACTTACTGATGTAGTGCCAAATACTTACGAAGTGACCTTTAGTTTTAATGATGAGACGAACAATACGCTCTATTCTTGCCGTGAAACAATTATGGTCTTCAGCGGATTCACTACCGATACATGGTTCGGAATCAGTTCGTATATGAAAAAGACAGACGGCACTTACAGTTTTGTGCTTACAGATGAATTGATTAACAAATACAATGCTGAAATTGTTCCGACCACACAATTAGTATTGTATGATGTAGATGCCTCCTCTGACAAACGCTATTTTTATCTGACAGATTCTGCCTCAGAGGAGATTCAAAAACAAAATGCGGTGTTCGGAGAACTAGATCTTTTAAATAATAATGCATTCAATAATGCATTCTGCCGTGATGAAAACGGCAATTTATTTGTAGTTTCTTCGGTAGAACAAAAATATATAGATTTGGTATGGAGAGATTGTATAACAACGGTCGTATCAAACAGAGAAGGTTTTGGTAACAACGGTAGCGTAACTTTTGGAGAGTATAATCTCAATAAAATGAGAGGGTTCTCCAGCCTCGGCTATGATACAACTACCAAAAAATTGTATGGCTTGATAAAACATGAAGAAAGCAAGAATAGCGCTAGTTATTACCTATATACATACGACTTGTATGAGTATGATGTTATTGACATCGATAAATGGGGTTATGGTACTGAGACGCATTATTCTATCGCTGAAATGGATTCCCGAGATTTTTCCGTCATCAATGCATTTCTCGTGCATGACGGTGTCCTTTATTTTGTCTTCAAAAGCAACGGAGATTTCTATTTGTACATAACAAAACTTTCTGATGTTTCAGATAGTATTAGTGTTTCTACCGCAGCAGATCAAGCAGTTAAATTGAATTTAACAAGTTTGACTGGTGTTGTGACAGACCTTTTGTATCAAAACGGCTACATCTATTTCTTGATAAATGACACTTCTTTGTTTGACAAAAGCAGCGACATCAGGAGCCGTGGAGCTGTAGTCCGGGTAAATCTGTTTTCAAATACAGTAGATTACATAGGCTATAACACAGAGACGCTGGAAAAAGATTCATATTATATGTATGCATTTAATTATGATTCTCAGCTTTATTATGATAGTGCAAATTCAGCGGCAAAAGTTGTCGCAAAAGGAAGTGATTTAGCTATAAACATATGCAGCCCTAGTTCTGATAGAGAAGTTTTCTACGGACCAAAGAAATTTATTGCCGTAAAACCAAAAAAAACTTATCATTGCTGATGACGGCGTTGCTTTTTATACGGATGAAAATGATGCTCTTCGGTATAAAAATGTTCAACGTGTCGTTACGGTAAATTTGGAAAACTTTGCTATAGAAGATGCGGAAGAAACATCTGTTTCTTTTGATAAGAATGAGACTAATAACCTTGCAGGAAACTGTTCTTTCGGATTTGAAACAGCAGCATCTTACTATAAAGCAGACGATAAGACTACTCAGCTCGATTATAGAGAAGAAACGGGCTATGGTTTCTATAATAAAGGAGACTCTTCGGTAAAATATTTAGTAGACAGATGTCTGATTGTTCCTAAAGAATAATCATGTTTTTCTGTCTGTAGTGATATGGGATGTATGAAGGTGACCAAAAGAGAACGGGGAGAAAAAACATGAAATCTTCTCCCCTTATCAGCGTGTGTATTCCCCTGTTTCAGACAGAGCAATATCTGGCGCAATGTTTGCAGTCAGTGTTGATGCAGGATTTTGCCGACTTTGAAGTGGTCGTGGTGAGCGATGCAAGTGACGGCAAAGACGAAAAAGGATGGCCTGCAAAAAAGATAATCAAATCCATACAGAAAAAATGCAACAAGGCGCGAAAAGAACAGGGCTTACCCGAGGTTGAAGTTCGGCTCAGAGAACACCATGAAAACCGCGGGCTGATTGAAGTCCGCCGAACATTGTGCTATGAGGCACGAGGCATCTACATGACGCAGTGTGACAGCGACGATGAGATGGAAGCCGGAGCATTAAGCGCATTGTATGCGGCAGCCTCCGCACAAAATTATGACATCGTGCACGGAACATCCACGGCGGGCACATTTGACGCTGACGGAACATTTATGCCTGCAAAAGAAAACCGCTACGGAAGAATCCTTTACGAAGAAGTTTATGGCCACGACATTTTCCGCCGCTGGCTCCTAAACGGAGAGTTCACCGCGAACACATGGGGCAAACTGATTAAGCGAGATTTGTTCATAAAGGCATACGAGCATATCCCCTACACTGAATGTAACATGGCGGACGACATACTGCTATTTTTCTTTTTGTCACAGTATGCCGCTTCTTACAAAGGAATTGAGGCAAAAGTCTACCGTTACCGCGTAAACACGGGCATGACTTCGGCACGTAAAATCACTACGATGCACCGCTGGAAAATGGTTTGCTCCACCGCAAGCGTGTTCAGCGTCCTTTCCACGTGGATTGATGAGCACAAGGACAAACTCCAACCCGACGAAGTAGAATGTATCCGCACGATGACACGCTATTACTTAGCGAACAATATCAACCAAATGCGCGAAGTAGTTATCCCTGAATTGCAGGAAGAAGCGCGCGCCATGCTCTGTGAGTTTTGGGGCGAAAGCTTTGTGGCTCGGATAGAAGCAGGGCTTGGGGCGGCAACTCCCACCAGCAAAATTTGACGATTCGGCAATCTGCTGATAAAATAGAAATATGGATGTATTCTTAGGACTTTCTGCTTCAGCTGGAATCGGTTTGGGAAAGGCATTTGTCGTTCCTACGGCACAAAAACGCGCAATACCTCAGAAAAAAATCAAGCCGGAAGAACACGAAGCCCATTGGACACGCTTTCAGACATCGTTGCAAAAAATTTCTGCGCAAGTAGCAGGGAACTTGGCATCGGTCAAAAATGACAAGGTGCAGTCCGAGATTTTTGAGACCTATTTTTTGATGCTGAACGACCCCGAATTTTTGGGGGACGTTGAGCGCACTTTTGCTGCAAGCGACCGCACCATTGAATACATTCTGAGCAAAAAGACCGAAGAGTATGCCGAAAAACTGCGGAACAGCGGAAACAATTATCTGGCAGAGCGCGCACAGGACATCTGCGATATTTTTGGGCGCGTTCTGAACGATTTGCTGGACTTTCATCCGTTTGACATAAACCAAGTTCCCGACGGAGCGGTGATTGTCGCCCACGAAATGGCTCCGAGCGACACGATTATCCTTTCCCGACGAAAAATCGCAGGACTCGCGCTTGAAGAAGGCGGTGTTTCCAGCCACGTGGGAATCCTTGCCCGCAACTTTGGCATTCCCGCCGTATTTGCGCTGAACAAAATCACCCAGCACGCAAAAACCGGACACGTAATTGTGGTGGACGGCGACGCTGGCGAAATCTCCTTGAACCCGGACAGCACATCCCTCGCTGACTACGAAAACAAAATTGCCGAGCAGGAAAAACGCATCGCCTTGCTCAAAGAATTCCGCTCCCGAAGCGCGCTCACAAAAGACGGCACCAAACTCACCGTCCTCGCGAATATCGGCACCGTGGAAGAGGCAAAAATCGCGGTAAAAGAAGGCGCGGACGGAATCGGCCTGTTCCGCACGGAATTTTTATTCATGAGCGAGAACACCTTTAACGAAGAATCGCAGTTCAAAGCCTACAAGACCGTGCTGGAAATGATGGGCGACAAACCCGTTACCATCCGCACTTTGGACGCAGGCGGTGACAAACTCGTTCCTATGAAAGACATGCTCGTTCGTCAGGAAAAAAATCCGCTGATGGGCTTACGCGCAATCCGCCTGAGCCTCGCACACCCCCAGCAACTGCGCACACAGTTCCGCGCCTTGTACCGCGCCAGCATTTACGGCAACCTCAAAATTATGCTCCCGCTCATCACAGACCTCTCGCAGGTGCGCAAAGCCAAACAAATTGCCGCCGAAGTGCGCGACAGCCTTGCCGCAGAAGGCATTCCATTCAAAGCTGACGTTCCCATCGGCATCATGGTCGAAACCGCCGCAGCAGCCATCATCGTTGACCACCTCGCCACCGTGAGCGACTTCTTCTCCATCGGCACCAACGACCTCACCCAATACACCGTCGGCGTAGACCGCGAAAATGCAACAGTCGCACCCCTCTACAACGAAATGCACCTTGCCGTCCTCCGCCTGATTCAGACCACCATCATCTTTGGCACCAAAGCCCACATTCCAATCAGCGTCTGCGGCGAAATGGCAAGCCGTGAAGACGGTGCAAAAATCCTCGCCGGTCTGGGCATCCGAAGCCTGAGCATGAGCCCCAAACTCATCAGCGGCACCAAAGCCCTCCTCGCCCAATACACGCTCGCCGAACTAGAAGCATACGCCGCAAAAGCCGTAGACGAAGAGTGATGGGGGTGGGCGGAATAATTGTGATTGGCTATTAATTCTATTGCGTTTTTTTCCGTTAAGAAATTTCTTCCTTCCACAAAGAATCATTCAGAAAATCTTTTGCACCTTTTCGCAACCGCACCCCGCGTAAAAAAGACACATCTTGAAGAGCGTGTTTTGCCTTAAAATGATTATCTGCGTATTCTTGCATGGCATTTCGTTTATATGTGCGATTCATATATATAATATACATTGAGTTTATGTGTATGCCAAGGAAAAATATGATGAAGATGGGCTGGCGGCTCCCCCGCTTGCGCGGGGTCGGGTGTTCCGCGGCTCAGTACCCTCGGTCGTCCGCTTGCGCTCCCGACTGGCCGCGCCACCGCTCCATACCCTAGCCGAGAGAAGCAAGTTTTTCTGTCGATTTAATTATATTAATGATGCATATATGTCCTCAAAGCGTTAGGGATTGTAGCGCCTGCGTAGCAGTTCCGAACGGAGTGAGGAATGGAGCGACAGCGGAAGTGCGGAAAGCCCGGCGGCGCGAATGCGACGCAACGCCCTAATCATCGACAGAAATCCTCGTGATTGGCTTTTACAAAACACCCGTTTCCTTATATAATAGAAAGAGATGAAGAAGCAAAAGAAACATAAACCAGATTTTTCTCAGCCTAAGCCACGGAAGGCAGATGTGGCGGATGAGGTCGTTTTTGATGAGGATGATGTTCCTGTTACTGACGTCGGCACCGAGCAGACGGACGCACCCGCTGAGTTTTCGCGCGATAAGTATTATATCAATTTGCCGCTGGTGGTGATTGCGGGACGACCGAATGTGGGTAAGTCTACGTTGTTCAATAATTTTGTGGGCAGACGGCAGGCGATTGTTGACCCTACGCCTGGTGTGACGCGCGACCCGGTGGAAGCTCAGGCGTTTATTGCGGGTAAGCCGATTACGCTGATGGACACGGGCGGTTTTAAGTTGGAACGCGACATTGGCACGATGGAAGCGGTGATGGATGAGCTTGTCGTGGAAAAGTCGCTCGCCATGATTAAAAAAGCGGACTTGATTTTGCTTTTGTTGGAAGCGGGAACGATTACGGGTGAGGACGAGGAATTTATCGCGCTTTTGCGTCCGTATTGGAACAAGGTTGTTGCCGCAGTGAACAAGTGTGAGGGCGGACGGAATGAGAGTGTGGCATGGAACTACATGCAGTATGGTTTTGAAAATCTGCTGTTCATCTCCGCGGAGCATGGCGACCACATTCCAGAGCTGCAGAAAGCAATTGTTGAGCGTCTGGATTTTTCGCGCGTGCAGGAAGGAACGGAAAAAGACCGTCCGATAAAAGTCGCCATTTTGGGTAAGCCGAACACGGGAAAGTCTACGTTGTCAAACCGGCTCACCCACACGGAAAACTCTATCGTGAGCGATTATGCGGGAACGACGCGCGATGTGGTTGAAGGTGAATTCACATATGGCGGTCGCAATTTTGAAGTAGTTGATACGGCAGGAATCCGGCGAAAGGCAAAGGTCAAAGCGGATGTAGAATATTATTCGGTAAACCGGGCCATCAAAACGCTGGACGAATGTGACGTGGTGTTTCTGATGATTGATGCGCAGGAAGGGCTTGCTGAGCAGGACAAAAAAATCTGTTCGCTCGCTTATGAACGTGGTCGCGCCATCATTTTTGTGCTGAACAAATGGGACACGCAAGACCAGAGCCGAAAGACACTTAAAGCGACTGTTGATTACACGCACACGATGTTTGGTCAGATGAACTGGGCACCGATTCTTCCCCTGAGCGCGCTCAAAGGCGAAGGCATCAAAGATTTGCTGAACACGGCGATTACGCTCTACGACCAGCTCACGCGCAAAGTGGAGACTGCCGCGCTCAACAATGCGCTCAAAGACTGGCTTTTGCGTTATCCGCCACCGGCAAGCAAAGCGATTCACTTTAAAATCCGCTACATGACGCAGACCAGCTCAAATCCGGTCAGTTTCATCATTTTTGCGACCAGCCCCGACAAAGTGCCGGAAAGTTATGTCACGTATCTCAAAAACCGCATCCGCGAGGACTTGGGATTTGACCAGATTCCCGTGCAGCTTGAACTTAAAGCGAGCCGCACAAGATGGGAGCAACGCAATCGGGAGACTGACTAGTGGCAACCTTTACCATCGGCGAAGTGGAAGAACTCAGTGGCGTAAAAGCGCACATCCTGCGCTACTGGGAGAGCGTCATCCCCGGCTTTGCCCCGCGCAAAGATATCGGCGGACGGCGCGCTTACACTGACCGCGACTTGGATTTGGTTCTGCGACTAAAATATTTAATTTACGAAAAAAAATTCACGATTGAAGGCGCGCGCAGTCAGTTGCTCAGCGAGATGACCAATTACGACACAAACGCGGACACACTGGACGAAATTCGACGCCTGCGCAGCGAACTGACGGGATTGTATTTGACGGTGAGGAAGTATCGGGGGGAGAGGAAAATACCTGCTGAAAATAGCGTAACAAGTAATGAAATGCTAAGTTAAATCTTCTGACTTATCGCTAATACGGTTTGTTCCTGTTTTTAGTCGTTGATAGCCGTTTTTCAGCAAATAAGTATTCAACTCTTTTTCTTGTAGTGACTCGCGGTTAGGCTTTTTGTTGCCTGATGTAACCAAGCGGCAATAGAACTTTTCAGCGGGATAGTGAGTTTTAAAATAGGACACCGTTTCTTTTAGTTGCAAGCAAGCGTGCGGAATATCATGCCCTTTTAATTCAATAAGACAGGTTCGTGTTTTGTCTGCAAGCACTGTCTCAAAAGCATAATCGCAGCGCAATCGGGCTGTGTTTTCGGAAAACAAACCGCCATCAACATGAATCATCGTAACATCAGTGTTAGCCGTATTGACATATTCATATCGTCTGCCGTTTTCTGAGAATACGACCGATTTGCGCTTTCGGTCATGCGGATTTAAATCTGCTGAAGCGGGATATGCGTTCATGTCGCCTCAAACTCAATGTCTTCCAACTTGCTATACGTATCTCGTATCCGTTCAGAGCAAGAATCCAAATATTCCGCATCAATTTGCTGGAGCGCATCATTTTTTATGCTTTCAATCTTGCCGTCTGCAAATTTATAGGCAGCAACTGCATCATAGGCGACCAATTCTTCATCACGCAACAGATTATGAATGTCCTTGCCTAATGAGCGCAAGCGTTGGGCATATATGCTGTTATTCAGTGCTTCAATAATGTACGGGCTGTGCGTGGTGATAAGCAAGGAATTTTTATATGCAGATTGCGGTTGCGTTGCATTTTTGCACCGAAGCAGGTAATAGAGTACATCAGCCTGTGATTCGGGGAAAAGATTTTGTTCTGGTTCTTCTACGATATTGATAAGCCGAGAATTAATAATGAGCGCAGGGTCAAGTTTTGACTTAACTGCCCGTATTTGGTCAAGGCTAATAATGTTTTGCGGAGATTTTTCCAATAAATATGAATAATATGCCGTCGTCAGCGTCAGCGGTGTAACTGACTGCAATCCGCTGGAAGCAGAAAAGGTCTCGATTTCATAGTTTTTGTGGTCATCACGGATAAATGATTCTTTTGAATTCTCGTCATAGCGAAATGAAAAACCGTTCACTGGCAAGTCATAGTTTTTGTCGCCCAAGGCCAATTCAGCGTCTACAAAGTCAGCAAGAAATTCCAAGGTTTTGCGCGGAAGCCCCGCAACACGCGTAGGATTGCGGATTGAAGTGCAAAAACTGCGGTCAGCGGGAATATACAGCACTTTTGGACGCACATAGATGTCAGCAATTTTTTTGGCAGAAAATTGCTCTTTTACATACGAAAACTGATAACAGTCGCCCTTATATATGATTTCTGTTTCTTTACGTAAATATGAAGTGATTTGATGATAATCCAAAAGCGAAATAAAATAGTTTGTTGTCAAATCCCCCTGCATATCTTGCGACATACAGTTTTTTCCAGCCAAGCGAATGTGGAAATCAGTTTTGCAACAGTACTTTTACCCGCTCCCTGTGGCCCAATGAAAACAGTGACATCACGGACATTCAAGAAGCCATCGTTTGGAGAGAGCCTTGCGTTATCGGACCGAATTCGGTAATGCGGATTTGGGGCATAGGATAAATCTACTTACATTATAATATCACAGAAGTAGAAATCAAAACAAGTAATTTTTTAAGGCTATAAAAGATATATCTGAGCAAAAATCAGTTATATTGTGTGCTTCTTACAACGCAAACCAATAATTGTACTTCGTGCAGAAATACATAAATATAACATATCGCTACGCCGAAAAAGGGGTGCTCATTTTGAAAATTCCTTCCATATCTCATCTATAGATTTGTATACTTTGACTTGCTTTCGCTTTTCCAATAGTGCATCAAAATTCCCGATGATTTTTGATGCACCAACAACCACGCTGTTATCGGGGATGTCTTTCGCAATTACCGCTCCTGCCCCAATAATGACATTTGAGCCAATTTTTACATTGGGCAGAATAATCACTTTTGACCCGATGGCAACATTATTGCCAATTTCAATGCAACCCCGCAAAGCGTTCACTTCATATCCCATATTGTGGAATAAATAATGAAATGTATCATGCGTAATAAAAATTACATCAGAAGAAATCATTACATTGTTACCAATCGAAATAAGCTCTGGCTCATCGGGAAATTTCCTTGGCTGAAACAAAATACCCCCCCCCAGTTTATGAAACAGCCGTTTATGTCGATAGATATAATTTGTTCTCATTGAAGTCATTGGCAAGCAAAAGAAAAACAATTTTCTAAGCAACACGACAAATTCATTCCGTCTTTTCATTCATAGCCTCCGTAAAAAAATCTTTTGAAATATTCTGCATAACGGTCTCGAACGCGTACCGATTAAAGAATTCTTTATCCGGCTCTTGCATACCATTTTGCAAGTACAATGCAAGTTGTGAAGTCGCAGCCTCGGCATTATTCAGCGGAAGATATATACAGTTGTTTGCAAGGGTTTCGTGAAAAATCGGAATATCACTCACTGCAACAGGAACGCCCTGCATTGCTGCTTCAATGGGAGTCCGCCCAAATCCCTCGTCTATGGGTAAGGTTATAAAGAGTTTTGCTGCTTTGTACAGATTTTTCAATTCGTCATCTGATAGATAGCCCGCAAAAACAAACTGTTCCGTATGCTTAGGCTTGTATGAAATTTCTCCCCAGCCGATTCTTCCGACAATCACAAGTTTGAAGTCTTTGTTGGTATCAAAAAAATTATCTACAACCTGTAACAGATAGTCGAAATTTTTTCTCGGCTCAAGCGTAGATACGGAAAGCAAATAACGATTCTGCTCAATTTTTAGTTTGTCAAAAACAGTTTTGTTTTCGTTCTCAAAGGCATTATAAATCACAAGATATTCAGGTGTTGCATTAAGTCTCTGCAATTCTTTTTTTTCTGTTTCAGAGACAGTAATAATTTTTTTTGCGTTTTTTAAAGCCGATTTCATGCGCGGTACATTCAAAAAACGAGCCGTTCGCGACATTGTATTTGCAAATTTCCACGGAACGACATCATGAATGACAGGAACAAGATTTTTAGAAAGCCGCCAGCATATTCGGGCAGGCGGGAACACAGGAAAGATAATGCAGTCATTTTTGTGGCAACGCACAAAGCGCGGTAACAGCACATACTCCGTAAAAAATCGTCCGCGGTTCTTCCCCAAATTTATGACATTCGGTCCTGGTTCTGTCAGCCCAACCTTTAGCGCACTGACTGTATGTTCGCCAAAGCGTTTTTTGAACATTCTGAACAAAATATCGCCGTAAATTTCGACGCCCGTCCATTTTCTGTCGCACAAACCTGTTAAATCAATGTATATCATTTCCCTTCTCCATTTTCATTAGATTTTTACTGTCGCCGGATTTTCATCAAGATAATTTCTGTACGGGATAGCCGTATCGCTTTGCGCAAGCCCGCTGTAAAACGAAAGGAAATTAAGCATAATGACAATTCCCACAAGGGCAAGCGTCTTTACATTGTGCCGCCGTATGGACTGGCTTACTGCAATGCCTTCGCAGGCGTAGAACACCATAGCAATGCGGTATGAGAGGGTATCCAACCCGATAAATGCTATATTAAAGAACGCTCCGATAATAAATATATTGAAGAAAAACCGATTTTTTTCAGTAATGCCTAGAAAGTAGACGCAGAGCACAGGAAAAATAATGCGGACTACAGAAACTGCCATACCGCTCATAGAAGGAACGGCATTTGCAAGCAAATATTTTGAAGCCTTTACGACAAAAGTACCGCCTGCTCCTACAAGAAAACTGAAAGTTTCTATGAGTGGAACAAGCAGCCACAGCCGAAACACGAGAATTGCCACAATGCAAAAAAGCAGTTTTTTAGGAGTCCACTTGTAATCTTTCATAATGAAGGCAAGCAAAAAAGCCGCTGAAGAAAGATGAATTGATGTGGCAATGCACATCACAGCAAACGATGCCGCCTTTTTCTGCCGATATAGCAAGTACATCGCAATGAGTATGAATGCCGTTGCAAGCCCCTGCCGCATTCCGTTCAGTTCAAAAAAAACAAAATAGCGTAAAAACAGAATGAGCAACGCAATAAACGGATACTGCATCTTTGCAAGCACTTTGCTTTTTATACCAAGCGAAAGAACGGCGATACAGACAAGAAAATAATTAAAATTGTGCGTAAACAGGCGAATGAAACTGGAAATTAATTCATACCCAATTTCTATATCTATGTCCGACTTTTCATGAAAAATCCGCCAATACGACCAGTAATCCGCTTCCAACCCATAGCGGAAACCCGCGACATAGATAAGCACCACCGTCACAATAAAAAACATCACTTTATTTGCGAGAGACACCCGAAAAAAGTCGAAAAACGCGAACACAAAAAGCAGAAAAACAAGTTTAAGATAGAAATCCATCGTCCTTTACCGTTTGACCTTATAGGAAATAAATCCGCCCACCCTGCCTTTTAAGCCGAGCCAATGGAGTTTTTTGTCTTTTTTGAGCAGCAGCCCCGCACACGCACGGAGCACATATTTTGCAAACAGCAGGAGCGTCCAAACACTTTTTCGGGCGACCACATCTTTCTTGCACATCGCGCCGAAGCCGAGCGCATACTTATAATATTTTTCATTGGTGATATGCACGCCCTGCCCCGCATTGTGATAGATGTTCGCCTCAAGACAGGCACGCCCCTTGTCGTCCTTGGCTATATTCTGCAAGAGATAATCTGTTTCTTCGCCGCTTCCGAATTTCGTGCCCACGCCTAAATTTTCATCAAATCGGTGCGGATTTGCGCGGATGAAAAAGTTGATAGAGTTCCCGTTATAATAGACTCTGCGACGCTTCATAACGGGAACTCTATCAACGCGTTTCCAGCAAAAGTTGTTAGAAACATCGTCGTATAAGTCAAAACACAGGTATTTTAGCGAAGCATCTGAAAAAGCTTCATGCACGCACTGCAACACGGTGTCGTCATAAAAACAGTCATCATCGGGGAACGCATAAATCTGCCCGTGCGCCGCGTCCAAACCGAGGTTGCGGTTGAGCGACAAGCCTTTTTTTGCGCTTTTGATATAGCTGATGGAGAGCGTATGTGCGTAGCGTTGCACAATCTGCGCGACTTCATCGTGCTCGTTCTGGTCTACGATAATCAGCTCAAAGTCCTTGAAAGACTGCCGAACAAGCGAATCCAAAAGACGCGGAATTTCCGCCGTGCGACCGTATGTTGCAGTAATGAGAGAAATTTCGGGCATTACAGTTTTTCTCCTTTCAAATAATAGCGCACGGTTTTTGCAAAGCCATATTCACGGAGTTTCGAGCCGATTCGGAATACAACGACCAGCAATTTGGAAAAAGCATTTTGTCCAAAGCAGGCGTAGATTTTGTGCGTCACGGCGGAAATATGCTTTTCGTAGTCAGAGCACCAGCTGCCGTCGTAGTGGTGAATAGTCTGCGTGTTTTCTGTAATACGCAGTTCTCCAGTCACAAAATTCTTTGGACAAAAATATTCACTTGGATAAATCATTGTATCTGCAACGAACTGCATTATGTCCTGCTCCACAAAGCCGTGCGATTTGAAAATATCCGAAACTCGCGTTACAACCGTTTTCAAATTAAGCGAATCATCGTCATTCACAAACTGCTCATTCTGATATGAGTCCAAAATCTCGCGGTAAATGGGGCTCGCCGCCGGGCTTGCGATGCCGAGCCCGGCGGCGAGAAGGGGGCGAAGCCCCTTCTCAACGCCGATAAACGCCCCTTTCGCCAGAATATCATCCATCGGCTTTATCACTTCCACATCGGTATCAAAATAAACGCCGCCGTACTGATACAAGATGTCGAATCGGGCATAATCGCTCACAAAGGCGTATTTTTTCGCGTCGTATGCCTGCGCACTGTACGGGATTTTGCGCACATCGTAGTTCGATTCATTCCATTCCTTGATTTCGTAGTCGGGCAGAAACTTTTTCCACGAGGCAATGCATTTTTGCGCCAGTTCCGGAAGCGGATTCCCGCCGAACCAGCAGTAGTGGATTGTTTTTGGAATCATACATTTTTCCCCAGATACAGCAGTGCCAGAGCCTTGCTTTTTTTGATAATGCTTGCAGTAAGCAAAGAAAGAGCAATAACTGGTATCGCCATTCCAAAACAAACCAAAAATTCCGCAACGATGTTGGCTCCTTTAATGCCGTTCGGAGCGATAACGGAAACCAAATACGGCAAATCTTTTGGAACAAAGAAATAATGCAGAAGATAAATTTCCAATGTGTGTGTTCCGATATAGCCAATCCCCTTTCTGATAGTCACAGGCACAGAAAAAGATTTAGAGTCAAAAAGGCAGACCAGAACCACTATGCCAAAGGCAGAAAGAATAAAGTTCAGCGGAAAATTATCAATGCCATATCGATTTTTTAAGAGAAATAAAATGGTGAACAGAACAAGGGAAGCCGTAAATACCGATTGATTACAAAAAAACTGTCTTACCCGCTCATTATTCATATACATATACCCCAAACAAAAATAAGGAAAATACCAACTTACACGATAAAAACTCAAGCAAACGCCCCATGTTGTGCGCGGAATCCATCCACAGAGATCCGCAGTTTTTAGCAAGGCGGAGACAAGGATAAATACTATTACCCCCCCCCATTTATGTATAGTTATTATCTTCTTCATCAAAAAATGGCACACGGAAAAAATGAAAAACAACTCGAACAGCACTAAAACGAACCAATAGCCATTATGCGTGTCTCCGTTCTCATACCAAAAAAGTGAGGTAAGCGGGCGGTGCATGATATAGGTATATGTAAGCCCGCAGACTATAAAGGGCACGAGCAGCTGAACTGCTTTTTTCCAAAGGTAGCGAACAGAATCCTTAAAGCCGACATATTTTTTTGCAAACATTCCGCTTACAAAAATAAAAAGCGGCATACAAAAACTGTCCTGCAATCTGCAAAAAAAGCCGTTGTAGTCATTCATAGCAAAAACTTCAATATGCCCGAATACAACACAGAAAATCAAAAACGCTTTTAAATAATCTGCCCATTGAATTCGCTCTTTCATCAAAAATCTCCTCAAAGTATGTTTTCGACTGCGAACACATCAATACATTCGCAGTCTGACATTTACATCGAGAGTTCTTTGAGACATTTCTATTTTTTGGAGAGGGAAGAATTTACAAGCACATTGCCATATACGGCGGAATGCACAGAACACCGTTCTTTTCCGTAAGATTCCGTGGGTGGATTATATAGGAAGAGCCGATTCGTTCTTTGAATTTTTCGCCGAACCGTTCAAGTGAAGTTGTCGTGTAATTCCTACCGGACTTCACT
>JAFSTK010000083.1 GCA_017450535.1 Treponema sp. | reverse complement strand
CTGTTTTTAGCGAGTCTCCGAGCGGCTGTGCCGCGAAGGCGTGCGGGAGCGGCCCCGCCTAGCGGGGCAAAAACAGTCCGGTGGACTGTTTTTAGCGAGTCTCCGAGCGGCTGTGCCGCGAAGGCGTGCGGGAGCGGCCCCGCCTAGCGGGGCAAAAACAGTCCGGTGGACTGTGCGCGAGTTTTTTTGTTAAATAAACAATTTTTTTCATGTACTATCATTGTTTGATAGACTTATTGTGCAATACTATCATTATGGAAACAAAATTAACAAAGACAAACTTATACGCATTTTTTGGGTTGCCGGGAAGCGGAAGTACTACGGCACTTTTTAACTATTTATGTAAGCGCATTCTTGATGAACGAAGTAAGGTTCAGAATCCGCAGGAGCAATACGAAGTGGTTTCATTGAATCGCTGTACTGCTGGCGCGTATCAAAAATGTGAGAGACTGTGTAAAATAATCGATGTGCCATGCATTCAGCCGGAAGAAACTGCTGCAATAGTAAACTATAAGTTTGCTGCGGAAAAAACGTATTTTATTGATTTGGGCGGTGATACTGTCTCTCCAATTATCTCCGATTTTTTTGAAAAGATGTCATGCACTTGGTTCACAACAATTCCTGCTTATATTGACACCGCAGTGCTGGGCGACATCATGGAGCGGTTTTCTATTATGCAGAATCCTCAGGTAATCTTGTCGTTCTGTGATTTTGTTAGCGAAGAAAAAAGGGATGCGGTGATTGGATGGCTTACTAATCATGGGTATAAACTTGTGGGAAAGATGGATTCAGGAAGACTCCCGCGGGGATTACAATTGCTGTAAACCTGCGCAGCCTGGTTTCCTAAAAGAGTGCTCAGGCGTTGCGGGGCTGAAAAGCGAATGTGTTGCCCCGCAGAAGGGGTAGGCGGAAATGAGGAGCGCTGCGACGAATTGGAGCCGAGGGGAAGGCTTTCCCCTCCTGTAAGATTTGTTGCGCGCTATGGCTGTTCTTGCTGTTTGAGTCCTTTGTTAATCCACAGGAACATGCACAGCGCAATCAAAATTGAAACTATATCAGCGATGGGCTGGGACATGATGAGACCGCGCAGCTGAAAAAAGTGGTTCAGGATGAAGACGCTGGGGAGAAAAACGAATCCTTGGCGGCTGATTGCGAGGGCGAGTGAGGGGATTGCTTTTCCCATGGCTTGGAATGAGAAGTTGAAGACGAACAGGATGCCGATGACGGGGCTGGAGAACATGAGTGCCCGAAGCATGTTGATTCCCATGGCGATTACATCTTCATCGTTGATGAAGATGCTGATAATCTGTCGGCTGAACACGAGGTAGGCTGCGGTGATGGTGAGTCCTGCGCCGACTACACAGAGCATGGCAAATTTCATGACGGATTTCATGCGCTTGAAGTTGCGTGCGCCGTAGTTGTAGCCGATGAGTGGCTGGATTCCCATGCCTAAACCGAGCTGGACAAAAATGACGAGCATGTTTGCTTTCATGGCGATTCCCATGCTTGCAACAGGAATATCTCCGTAGGTGACGAGGAATGTGTTCATGAGGATATTGCTCAGGCTCATCAATATGTTGGTGATGGAGGCGGGAAGTCCGATGAGCAGTACGCCGCGCAAGATTCCGCCGCGGACAGCAAAGTGTTGTGGCTTTATGGAGAGCGTGCTGTTTGCGGTTTTTGAGCAGACGTGTGCCATGTAGATGACGATGGAGACGGTATTTCCGAGTACGGTGGCGATTGCGGCTCCTGCGACTCCCAGTCCAAATCCGGGGATGAACAAAAAGTGGTCAAGGATGAAGATGGGGTCTAAGATGATGTTCGCTATGGTGCCTGCCATCATGCCGACCATGGATGATTTTGCGGCTCCTTCTCCTCGAATCAGGTTGGTGAATGCGGTGGAGACAACGATGGCGGGGCCGCCGAATGCTATCCAGGTGAGGTAACTGCGGGCAAAGTCAAAGGTGTTCGGACTGGTTCCTACGGCATGCAGAAGCGGTGTCATAAAGATGTGCATGAGTATTGCGCCAATGATACCGGTAAGAATGCCTGCGTAAAAGCAGAACGCACTGATGATTTTTACTTTGTCGTAGTGTTTTTCGCCTAATGCACGGCTGATGAACGATGAGCCGCCGATACCGAAGATGTTGCCTGCTGCCATGAAAAACAAAAAGACGGGAGTTGCCACGCTGACGGCAGCCATTTGGTTGGGGTCGCCTGTCTGTCCCACGAAAAAAGTGTCCACCATGTTGTAAAGGACTGCGACAATCATGCTGAGAACGGTGGGGATAGCGAGTGTAAAAACTGCTTTTGGGACTGGGGCAGATTCAAAGAGTTCTAGTTTTTTCTGTTCCATAATATGTATCTATTGTATAAGGAATATATATTGTGTCAATTGACACCGAGGACGCTAATCCATAAAATATACTATTATGACTGCAAATGAACTTCGTTCCAAATACATTGAATTTTTTAAAAGCAAAAATCATGCTGAGATTTCCGGTCAGTCTTTGATTCCGGAAAATGACCCTTCTGTTCTGTTTACGATGGCGGGTATGCATCCGCTGGTTCCGTATTTGCTCGGTCAGCCGCATCCGTCTGGAACTCGTCTTACTGACTATCAGAAATGTATCCGCACGGGTGACATTGATGAAGTTGGCGATCCCAGCCATTTGACTTGTTTTGAGATGCTGGGTAACTGGTCTCTCGGCGACTACTTTAAGAAAGAATCTATCGCGTTCTCATATGAGTTTTTGACGAGCCCGAAGTGGCTTGGTCTTGACCCGCGCAAGCTTTCTGTCACTGTGTTTGAGGGCGATGAGTCTGCTCCGCGTGATGAAGAGGCTGCCGGCTATTGGAAAGACAATGGTATGCCGGAGGATAAAATCGCTTATCTTCCTGCGAGCGACAACTGGTGGGCTGCGGGTCCGACGGGTCCGTGTGGTCCTGACACTGAGATTTTCTACTGGGTGGGCGAAGGTCTTCCGCCGGTAGGCTCTAACAAAAAGACTGACAGCGCGAACTGGATGGAAATCTGGAACAACGTGTTCATGCAGTTTGACCGCCAGCCGGACAACTCTCTTGTAAAACTTCCCAAACAGAATGTTGATACGGGTATGGGCTTGGAGCGTACCAACTGTATCTTGCAGGGAAAAACATCTGTCTACATGACCGAAGTGTTCCAGCCGATTATCGCTGAGATTGAAAAACTGGCTGGCTATAAATATGGTTCAGACGAGGAAAAGGACAAGAGCGTCCGCATCATCGCTGACCATGCGCGTGCGTCTGTGTTCATTCTTGGTGACCAGCGTGGCGTTACGCCGTCAAACTTGGGCGCAGGCTATGTGCTTCGTCGTCTGATTCGTCGTGCGGTGCGCCATGGCATGAAGCTTGGCATTGACAATGAATTCTTGGCAAAGATTGCCGCTCCGGTTATCGAAAACTTTAAGGTGGCATATCCTGAGCTTGAGCAGAACCGCGACAAAATCTGTAGCGAGCTGACGGCGGAAGAGAATAAATTCCGCGAGGCTTTGAAGAACGGTGAGGCTGAGTTCCAGAAACTGCTTCCCAATCTGATGAAGAATCCTAAGAAAGAAATCAGCGGCAAAGTTGCGTTCCGTCTGTACGATACCTTTGGCTTCCCGGTGGAGCTGACTCAGGAATTGGGCGCGGAGCACGGCTTTACGGTGGATTTGGAAGGCTTTAAGGAAGCTGAGAAAAAGCATAAGGAAGCGTCAAAATCTCTGGATGCGGGAAAGGCGAAAGGCGGTCTTGCGGAACAGAGCGATACGACGACAAAATATCACACGGCAACTCACTTGCTGCAGCAGGCGCTGGTGAATGTGCTCGGTGACAAGGTTGCTCAGAAAGGCTCAAATATCAACAACGAGCGTATGCGTTTTGACTTTACGTTTGACCGTCCGATGACTCCCGAAGAGGTGAAGCAGGTTGAAGACATCGTGAACGCAAAGATTAAAGAAGATTTGCCTGTTACGATGGAAGTGATGACTCTGGAAGAGGCAAAGGCTGAAGGCGCGCGCGCGTTGTTCGCAAACAAATACGGTGAGAGTGTCAAAGTCTATACGATTGGCAAAGACGCAAAGAAAGACTGGTTCAGCAAGGAAGTCTGTGGTGGTCCGCATGTGCAGCATACGGCACAGATTGGTGACTTTAAGATTACCAAGGAGCAGTCATCTTCTGCTGGCGTGCGCCGTATTCGTGCGGTGATTTCTGGCGGATTGCCGTTGGAAAAATAACAATTTGTTGCAAATTCCTGTAACAAATTGCGGACAGGTCTGTTTTATAGAATAAGAAAGTTTAGTGGTAATCTCCGCTGACTGAATATACGAGGTTGATAGAATATGAAAAAATTGGCTCTTGGACTCGCAGTTTTTTTCGTTTCCGCTTTTGCGGTGTTTGCGCAGAATGATTTGCAGCCGCTTGCGGTTGTAAAACTCAATAAATCAGAGACGATAACGCTTCGGCTGCTCAAAACACGTGTTGAGATGTACCAGAAACAGAATGGGGTGTCGTCATTTACGGTTGATCAGAAAAAAGACATCCTTTCTGCGATTATCGATGAGAAATTGGTGGTACAGGCTGCACAGAAAGCTGGTATGCAGATTACTGATTCTCAAGTGGATCAGTATTTCTTGCAGAGCGTGAGCCAGCAGGTTGGTCAGCAGGTGACGGAAGCGCAGTTTGCGGACATTGTCAAACAGCAGACAGGTCTTTCCCTCGACGATTTTATGAAGCAGCAGGTAGGCATGAATGTTTCTGACTACAAACTGTTTTTGAAGAATCAGCTTTTGGCACAGCAGTATGTTTTGAGCCAAAAACAGAATGAAATCAAAAATGTTGCGCCGAGCGATGAAGAAATCCGTTCGTTCTATGAACTGAACAAGGCTTCTTTCGTATGGAATGACATGATGAAGCTTTTCCTTGTGATTTATCCGAAAGACGGAAAAAATAATGCGGACATAAAGAAGAAGGCAGAAACCGCTTTGGCTGATTTGAAAGCGAAAAAACTGACCTACGATAAAATCAAGGCGAACATGGAAAAAGACAACTCTTATCAGGGTGGCGATTTGATTGTCAGCAAGACCGCTCAGCATGCACAGCAGCTGGGTATCAGCTATCAGGAATTGATGGAGTTGTTTGGGCGTGACATTGGCTACATTTCAAATCTGAATGAGACCAACGATAACTTCCAGTTCTATGCGGTGCGCCAGAAGTATTCCGCAAAAATGCTGGGCTTGAGCGATGTGGTTCAGCCGGAGACAACGATTACTGTATACGATTACATAAAAACAAACTTGACACAGCAGAAGCAGAGCCAGTTCTTGATGGCAGCTGTTCAGGATATTACCAAGTCTTTGGATACTCCGCAGAATGTGGATCGCAAGAAAACTGGTGATGCACTTGATAAGCTTTTGAGCAACTGGTAGGCATATGTCACGACGAAAAGGGCGAATAATTGCTTTTCAGGGCTTATACTCTATGGAAATCGGCGGTAATCCGCTGGAAGAAGTGCTGAAACTTTCATGGGCTGATTCTGATAAGGGCGAGTCGGTTGATGAAGAGAGCGGAACTTTTGCCCGCATGCTGATTGCAGGTGCGGTTGAGCATAAGGCTGAAATTGACGACTTGATTGCAAAGCATTTGAACGGCTGGGAATTTGACCGCGTGAACAAGGTTTCGATGGCAATTCTTCGCATGAGCGTGTATTCGTTGTTGTATCAAAAGGACATACCGGCATCTATTGTTATTGATGAGGCTGTGAGCATTGCAAAAGACTATGGACAGAACGATGCATTCCGTTTCATCAATGCGGTGCTGGATACTATCAAAAAGACTTTAAACTAGCGTATGATATTGAAAAGAAAAGTTGTGCTGCTGTATCTTTCTCTGATGTGTGCGGGGCTTTTCTTTTCATGCTCAAAATCAACTGACCAATCTTTTATATCTCAACTTGAAAGTATTGATGCGTTTATTCGGCAGGGGCAGACTTCTGATGCGATGGCAACGCTGAAAAAAGCGGAAAAAAATGCGTTCAGTGCGTTTGCGCGGTTGGGGGTGTACCGCCGCTATGTGACACTGGGCGAGATGTCGCTTGCCGAAAGAACATTGCAGAGCGCTTTAAAGGCCTTGCCAGAGAATGCCGAGTTGACGGCTGTATATGCGCAGTTTTTGCTTCGTGCGAATAAATTTGATGCGGCGGTGGATGTGAGCCGCTCTCTTGCGGGAACTCGCTATGGCTCATTGTATTCGGAAGCGGTGCTGCGAAAAGTGTCTGAGGCGACGAAAAACGGCTCTTTTTATTCCGGCGATTTAGCTGCGGTATATTACGATGCGTTTGTGGGCACGGGGAACACCCGTTGGCTGATGAACAGTGCGCTTGTCTGTCTTTTGGCAGGCGATTATGATACGGCGGCGGCATTACAAGATATGCGTGCGCAGTATCAGTCCCAGAAAACGACGCGCTCCATGGCAGAGATGCTTTTTTGGGCATATGTTCAGTACGACGCAGAAAATTATGATGTGTGTCTGGACAATTTGAGCAAGGTGCGGAGCGAAGTGTTTTTACCAGCCGCCGCTGAATTGGCGAGCGATGCGTATGTGATGCTGAACGACAGAGACAGCGCGGAGGCTTCCAGAAAAATTGTCTTGCAGTATAAAGGCGAAAAATCTGCTGATGTCTCTCCGGCTGTAAAAGTGAACAGTGCGCTGTGGGAACAGAGCCGTGGAAATTATCATCGCGCATATGACTTGATTTTTGACGTAGTGACTAACAACAGCGATTATATTCCGGGATTGGTTACGTATGGGCGTTTTGCCTATGAAGATTCCTTGGCACCTGAAATGACCGATTTGGAAAAATCATTGCGTCTGACGGAGTTTAGGACACATGCCATGCAAGCCTATGATGAGCGTCCTCGTATTTTGGTAAGCGATGCTCTGTATCGTATGGAAAATGCGATGGCAAAAGAAAAGGCTGCTGGCGAAGAGGTAGACGAAGATTTGCTTTTGGCGCAATGCCTTTTGTACTTTAAGAATAATCCTGATTTGACGCAGACGGCGAAACTTGCGTATGTCTGGAAGATGCTGGAAGAGCATGAGCTGGGACAGAGTTTGTATCCGCCGAAATTGGTTCAGCTCGCTGTACATGAGCTTCTTGCGAATGGCAAGACTGAAGACGCGCGGAATCTGTTTACCAAATATCTTGACGCTCGCTACAGTTTGAAAAATGAAGAGCCTGTGACGCAAAAAGTGCTGATTGATGTGTTTGGCGGCGAGCGTCCTGTGCCAAAAAATGTGATTCCGCCTGAGGTGCTGAGGGGAACATTTGGCGACCGTGCGGCAAAAGATGTGAACAGCATGGAAATCTGGGAAGGGGAGACTGCCGCATACTTTACGCTGCTGGACGGTAATGTGCCTGCCGCGCGCCGATTGTACGAATACGTGTTGTTTGAGACCGGTGGCTTGCACAGAAAATCTGAGACTGCGCCGATTGTCTCCATGTCGCCATTGGCTTCTCCAGTGACCGCTTGTAATCTTGCGATGGTATACAGCAGCACGGGCAACAAAAAAGACGCGCTCGCTTTGTACGGTCTGGCAACGGGGCGGACACGGGATGCGATTCAAAAGGCGGACATGCTGTACCGAACTGCGGTGATTCAAAATGAGCTGAAGGATGAGGCTGGCGCATTGCTCTCGCTGGAATACTGCCTGTCGCTGAATCCAATTCATGCCGACGCGCGGCTCTTACGCAGGCAAATTGAAATTAATAGTAAAAAATAAAAACGCACCCGTGAGCAACGGATGCGTTTTTGCTTCCTGAAAGATTTTGTCTATTCGATGATGGCGATGATGTCTGCGTTTTTGACAATCAGATATTCTTCGCCGTCAATCTTGACCTGTGTGCCGGCATATTTGTCGTACATAACACGGTCGCCCACTTTAACGGTGATTTTTTCTTTTTCAGTTCCCGGACCAACAGCCTCTACTTTTGCGGTCTGTGTTTTTTCCTGTGCGGTCTCCGGAATGATAATTCCGCTGGCAGTTTTTGTCTCTGCCTTTTCCTGCTTGAGCAATACGCGGTCAGCAAGCGGTTTGAGTTTCATATTTTTTGCCTCCAAAGCGTTTTATTGATGTTTTGCTGTGTCAAAATGATACAGTTTTTACGCATAAAAAGACCTATTGGGTCAAAATATACGTTTGATATTTTTAAAATAATAATAAATGCCCCAAAAGTCAAAGAAAATCGTCAAAATTTTACAAAAATCACCGTTTTTTACACAAATACTTAAAAAAATCATGATTTTTAAAACTTGGCACGAATCTTGCTATATCTTGAGTGAGAAAAATTAATATCCGGTGGTTTTGATACTTCGGCCTTGCCTAGTGCTCTCCGATTTGAACGCCGTGATACAAAGAGTGCAAGATAAAAATTGCCTGAAATAGCGTCAGTTTTTATCTTTGCAAAGTTTGCGTTGCAAACTTTTTATCAACTGCTGTTCCTCATTGCATTGTGGAACAGCGTAAAAAGTCAAATCGGAAATTGAAATTTCCTCATTGACTTTTTCTGGGAGACCGACATGACAAACGACGACGCAGTGCTTTCAATGTACTTAAAAGAAATCAACAAGATTCCGCTGATGAGCCGCGAGGAAGAGAATGAGCTTGCGCTCAAGGCAAAGGCTGGCGATAAAGCGGCAAAGGATAAGATTGCAAAAGCGAACTTGCGCTTTGTGGTGAATGTCGCGAAAAAATACCAGGGACAAGGACTGGACTTGGTTGATTTAATCAGCGAAGGAAATATCGGTCTGCTTACCGCCATCGACAAATTTGACGTGGAAAAAGGATATCATTTTATCTCTTACGCTGTGTGGTGGATTCGCCAGTGCATTCTGAAGGCTATCTGTGAAAAGAGCCGCGCTATTCGTCTGCCGCTTAACCGTGCGAATGAACTGGTGCAGATTGAGCACGCTCGCAAGATGGTGGGCAACGGAAAGACTGCGGAGGAAGAAATTGCAGAAGTTGCTGAGATGCTGAATATGGATACGGCTCATGTGCGCGACATGCTGAATATCAATCGTGAGATGGTAAGCCTTGATGCACAAGTGCATAGCGGTGATAATGAAAATGCGTCTGTTGGTGACTTTATGGAAGACGAGCGTTATGCCACTCCGTATGAAGAAATCGTTGCAAAAACAATGCACGATGACATCAATGAAGTGCTTGATACGCTCAGACCCAATGAAGCGCGTGTTATTCGCCTTCGCTACGGATTGGATGGAAGCCGCCCTATGTCACTCAAAGAAGTGGGAGATGTGTGCCAGCTGACTAAAGAGCGTATTCGCCAGATTGAAAAACGTGCGATTGTACGTATGCAGCATCCGAGAAGAATGCGCAAACTGGAAGCGTATGTAGCGGCATAATGTGTGCGACTGCTGTTTATGAGACACCCTGGTTGGGTGTCTTTTTTTTGCAGTTTTATATAATTTTCTCGCTTTTTCACAAATCCTATGCTAAAATATAAGAAGAAATAAAAATCAATACGCAATCTTTATTAGGAGGATTTTCATGAAGAATGCAATCGTCGGTCAGTCTGGTGGTCCGACATCGGTTATCAATGCAAGTTTGGCAGGTGTTTTTGAGGCTGCTCGTGACAGAGGTGCGCCACACGTATACGGTATGGTTCATGGAATTCAGGGGCTCCTGCAAGAACGCTATATCGATATGAAAGAGAAGTTGCACGGCGCGCTGGACATTGAGTTGCTTAAACGCACTCCGTCAAGTTATTTGGGAAGCTGCCGTTACAAGCTGCCGGAACTGGATGACCCAAAAGCAAAAGAAGTGTTCGACAAGATTTTTGCTTTGCTCAATAAATTGGACATCGGTTTCTTCTTCTATATCGGCGGAAACGATTCAATGGATACGATTAACAAGCTGGCTATTTACGGCAAGCAAATCAATTCTGACATCCGCTTTATAGGTGTTCCAAAGACGATTGACAATGACCTTTGCGTTACTGACCACACACCGGGCTACGGAAGCGCGGCAAAATATATTGGCGTGGTGATGAAGGAAATTATCCGCGATGCGACTGTGTACGGCACAAAATATGTGACGATTGTAGAAATCATGGGACGCAACGCTGGTTGGCTGACTGCTGCTGCCGCACTCGCAAAATCTGAGGACTGCGAAGGCGTTGATATGATTTGTCTGCCGGAAGTGCCGTTCAATGTAGACCGCTTTGTGGAAAAAGTTGAGCGCATGCAGAAGGAAAAGGCGAGCGTCGTGATTGCGGTTTCTGAAGGTGTTAAGCTGGAAGACGGACGTTACGTGTGTGAGCTTGCTGATGATGAGCATGCGGTCGATGCATTTGGTCACAAGTCTCTGACTGGTACCGCTCGCTTCCTCGCAAATACGATTGCGCGCAAATTGGACACAAAGACTCGTTCAATTGAGCTTTCTACGCTCCAGCGTTGTGCGGGTCACTTGACCAGCCGCGTGGATATTACGGAAGCGTATCAGGTTGGCGGTGCCGCAGTAAAAGCAGCATGTGAAGGTCACACAGGAGAAATGGTTGCGATTAAGCGCATTTCTAACTCTCCGTATCAGTGCACCACCGAGCTTCATCCGATTAGCGAAGTCGCAAACTTGGAGAAGAAAGTGCCGATGGAATGGGTAAACGCAGACCATACACAGATGCTCCCCGCATTCATCGAGTACGCAATGCCGCTTATTCAGGCTGAGCTTACTCCGATTTACGTCGCGGGTCTGCCACACCACATCTATCTGGACGACAGAAAACTGTAATTCTGTTTGATTGGCTTTTCATCTCGCACCTGTGCTTGTTTGCATGGGTGCGATTTTTTTACCCCTAGACATTTTTTTTATTCTGCTATATAGTAACGGCATGACAATGGCGTCATACATAAGGCTCTATCAGTGCGCCCAAATGTTGGGTGTGGCGGAGTTTTGTGTATGACGCTTTTTTTGTAAAAAAAACTATGATTGTAAGGGGTAAAAAATGGCAATCAAATCATTTAACGTGAAGAACGCGTATTGTAAGCGCGTGTGGGAAGATTTGCAGGCTCGCTATGCAGATCAGGAGCACTTTTTGCAGGCTGCTGGCCTCGTTCTGGAGACACTTTCTCCGGTTGTGGACACGATGCCCGAATTGGAAGCGACTGCTGTTCTGGAACGCTTTGTTGAGCCTGAGCGCATTATTATGTTCCGCGTGCCGTGGACGGATGATCAGGGTAAACCGCATGTAAATCGTGGTTTCCGCGTACAGTTTAACAGCGCGATTGGTCCGTACAAAGGAGGCTTGCGCTTCTCTCCTGAAGTAGGTCTTGACGTTTTGAAATTCTTGGGCTTTGAGCAGGTTTTGAAGAACAGCTTGACGACACTCCCGATGGGTGGCGGTAAGGGTGGTTCTGACTTTGACCCGCACGGAAAGAGCGATGGAGAAGTAATGCGCTTCTGCCAGTCATTTATGACAGAATTGTACCGCCACATTGGCGCTGACACAGACGTTCCTGCTGGTGACAAAGGTGTTGGCGGACGCGAAGTGGCTTGGATGTTCGGTCAGTACAAGAGAATCGTAAACAACTTCACAGGTGTTTTGACTGGAAAGGGCTTGGACTTTGGCGGTTCATTGATTCGCCCGGAAGCAACTGGCTACGGTCTGATTTATTTTGCAGAGTGTATGCTCAAGGCTGCTGGAACTGATTTCAAGGGCAAGACTGCTCTTATTTCTGGTGACGGAAACGTCGCTCAGTATGCTTGTGAGAAAATCACACAGTTGGGTGGCAAGGTTATCACGCTGTCTGACTCAAGCGGATACATCTTGGACGAAGACGGAATCGATGCTGAGAAATTGGCATACGTTATGGAATTCCGCGCAGCTCACAAGAAAGTTGATGAGTATGTGAAAAAATATCCGAAGGCAAAGTTCTTCAAGGGTGAAAAACCGTGGGGCGTTAAAGCTGACTTGGCTTTCCCGTGCGCAACACAGGACGAAATCTACATTGAAGACGCAAAGAAACTGATTGCAAACGGTGTAAAACTGGTTGCAGAAGGCGCAAACATGCCGACTCGTGCAGACGCTATCGCTGAATTGCAGAAGGCTGGTGTTTTGTTCGCTCCTGGAAAGGCTTCTAACGCTGGTGGTGTTGCAGTTTCTGGTCTTGAAATGAGCCAGAACTCAGAGCGCTTGTCATGGACTCGCGAAGAAGTGGACGCAAAACTGAAGCAGATTATGACCAACATCCACGACAACGCATACGAGACCGCAGCCAAATACGCGACAAAAGCCGACTACGTCTCCGGCGCAAACATCTACGGCTTCCTGAAAGTCGCTCGCGCGATGATGGCACAGGGTTTGGTGTAATAGAACTGATCGAACGAGTTTGCGAAAGCAAACTCGCAGAACTTCGCCGCAGGCGAATGTTCCTGGCACAGGGCTTGGTGTAATTGCGAGAGCAATGGTCACATATGTATTGAGTTAATACAAAAGGCTTTTTTCCATACGGAAGAAAGCCTTTTTTCTTTTGAGCGCGCTTTATCAAAAATTTCTGGCAAAAACACTCATTGTGTTGTCAGCGTATTTCGTTTTTTTTCTATCAGACGATATACGGCAAAACTGAGCACCGCGCTTATCATCTTGTCGGTGAGGTTTGAGACCGAGCCTGCAATTCCTACAGAAAGCGGCAGATTCTGCGTGACGAAGTAAATTCCTTGCACCATGGTATTCATGCTGGGGCCTGGGGCAGAGGCAAAGAACGCGCCTGAAATGAGGCTTCCCAAAAATGAATTGCTGAGCGCGCTCCACAACCCTGCCCACAAAAATACATCTGCATCGAAGAGCATCCTGCTCTGTTTTTTTCTGTGGTGGAATGTAAGCCACGCTAGAAGAACTGTCACGATATGGCAGAGCGCGAATGTGAGTTTGGAGGCGGTGTATAAAGTGAGCAAAACATTTGTGAACACGGCACAGATAAGTCCAGGGACAAGACCGCACAACGCCGTTACGCAAAGGGTGAGGAGCGAGTCAAAATAGAGTGGCAGCCTGAGCGATGAGGCGGTAAGAGAGAGAAGCACATTCACCACAACCGCGGCGCACACCACAATAAAACTATAAAGTGTTTTTGATGCTGATTGCAATGGTAAGTCCTCCGTCGTTTATAAATTTAATTGTGCCGCCCAGCACGTTCACCCGCTTTTTCATGTTCTCAATTCCCCAGTGACCATTAGAACCCTTTTGTTCTGAAGAGGTGGACGTTTTTTCAAGGGATTCCACATCAAAACCGCGGCCGTTGTCTTTTATGACAAGCCTGAGTTCGTCCGCAATGTCGGTGAGCATCACTTGAATCAAAGTGGCGTTTGCGTGGCGGAAGATGTTGCTCAATGCTTCCTGAATGATGCGAAGCAGTTCAAGTTGCGTCTGAGGCTGTAAGTGGGAGAGAGAAGTTGCCGTGCAGACTAGTTCAGTATGAATTCCGCAGTTTACCTCGAATGAAGCGAGTGTTTTTTGTATGAATGTCTCAAAGTCGTCGGTGAACGTCAGGTGGAGCGAATCGATGAGGTAGCGTGTTTCCTGCAATGCATGATTTATGAAGAACGACGCTTTTTCTGTTTCGTGCTCGGCGAGTAAAATTTTTGCTGCGGCAATGTCCTGCGCAAGTCCGTCATGCAGATTCCGGCTGAATGTGGAGTGAGCCTCGCTTATTATCAGGGATTTTTCCGTCGCTGCCTTTTGCATGACGAATCGGTAGATGATTACCGCCATCGCAATCAAGATAAGTGTCAATGATGACATACTCATCGCCCGGTAACCAAATCCAATTCGTCTCCACACTTCTTGAACTTCATTGCGAAGCCGAACGATTCCAAACAGGGGATGCGTCTTAATCTTTTCGCTTGACTCAAAATCTGGAATCGTGGTGGTAAGGTTTGAAAGTTCCCGATCTATGTCAGGTGCAAAATAGGCGAGAGGAATGCAGCTTTTTTTGATGCGTTCAAAAACCGGCTGAAAACTGTGCGCATCCGTTTCGTAAGGGGCTTGCGAAAAATCTTCCGTAATACAGAATGTTTCCAGTTCCGCAAAGTCGTTTTCCAGTACCGCATATCGATTATGCGCAATGACCAGAAACGCTTCCGACAGGCAAAAACAGACTAAGCCGATAAAGAAGAGAATATATTCAATATGCAGAACTGATTTAAAAAGAAATCTGCTGCGCATAAAAGTAGTATATCATAGTTACACGAATAAAGCATGGGAAATTTCCAATGAAGCGGATAATCTTACTTTTACCAAAGGGCAGAAACAAAAAGCCGTGGGTGTGTTTTTTGTTTCTGCTTTTTCCTTACCAAACCAGAATTCGTTTTTCGGGGGCGAGGTACATGCCGTCTCCCTCTTTTATTCCGTAGGCTTCAATGAATTCATCGTATTGCTGAAGGGTTACATTTGTGCGCAGATAGTTCAGCGGGTGCGGGTCTGCCTTCATCTTGTACTGCTCAAACTCAATGGTGTTGATGTTTCTCCATAACAGCGCATATGATTCAAAGAATGTCTTGTAGTTAAAGTCAGGAATTGATTTTGCAATTTCCAGCATGACTTTTATTCCCGCAATATCAGCAATCGCTTCCGTCTGAATCTGTTTTCCTTTTACGTTTACTCCGCTCCACACCGTTATATCATCATAGAAAGCGATGAGTTTTTCTGCGCGCACCTGAAATGCCTTGTAATCCTCTTCAGTCCACCAGTTTGCAAAATTTCCGTCTTTGTCAAATTGTGCTCCGTTAGTGTCAAAAGCGTGACTGATTTCATGACCGATAACAGACCCAATTGTACCGAGAAGCACTTCTTGTGACATTCCGTCGCTGTAGAATGGTGAGGTGAGCAGTCCCGGAATAATATTGATTGAGTTATTAGCCGGATTATAAAATGCATTTGCCTCTAAAAGATCCATGTCAGTCCACAGTTCTTTGTCAACTTTGCCATTTGTGTGGGAACGGTCGAGTTTATCTGAAAATTCGCTTATCGCTTTCATGCAGTCAAAGTAAGAAAGTCCTTTTAGATTCAGCTCGCTATAATCAACCCATTTTTCCGGATAGATTGAATGAATGGTAATGTTATCAAGTTTTTCAATTGCTTTTGTCCGCGTTTTTTCAGAAAGCCAAGTTTCTTTTTTGAGCATTTCCCGATATGTTGCGATTACTTTCTTACAGATTTCAGTTATCTCTTTTTTCATTTGGCTCAAATCGTACTGCGCGAGGTATGCTCTGATTATTGGTGTAGAGAGTTTTTCTCTTACGGTGTCAGCCGCTTGTTTTTCATCGGGCTGTTTTCCTTTTGAGCCGGAAAGAATATTTTCTGCTTCTGTAATTGCCTTTTCCGCTTCTTTGTCAAGTAAAGCCGCTGTACCTCGCACGGTGCGTGTCAGAATATACGCTTTCATTTCCTCAAGGTTTTCTTCCGTGTACAAGGAGTCCAGGACTTTGATAACTTCCGGCTGGAGGACAATGTATTTTTTTGCATCTGAATATCCGCGCGCTTTAATATAGCGGACGAGAGGAAATCGCACAGCAAGTTTGGAGACTGCTTCTGGCGTAAACGAATTGTTTATTTTTTTGAAGCGGTCAGGAGACATCATGTCAGCCTGTGTCATTGCCTTTGCCGCAAGTTTTCCTTCAAAAGACAGCGTTTTGTCAAACAATTCTTTTGATTCTTCTTTTGAATAGCCAAAGCGGGCGAGCAATGTGTCTTGAAGAAGGGCTATGGCTTTTGCACGACGTTCTCCCATTTCTGTGCGCTTCTCATATTCGGCTGCATCTCCCAGCGTATAGCCTGCTGTGTTGATGAATGTGGCGTATGAAGATGAGTCGTCAAACTCGCTGCCATTTCCAACGCCTACAAATGTTGGTGACCAAAAACTTCGCTCGTTATCGCAGATAAAATCAGAAAGCTCATCAATAGTTTTGATGTTACGAATATCCTGAAGTATGGGGATGATGGGGGTTATGCCGTTTTTGTTTCGTGTTTTCCAGTCGAGAATTGCATTGTAAAGTGAGCGCACTAATTCCGCGTCATGTCCTAAATCGTTGTTGTCTTTGAGAAGAGCGAGCACTTTTTTATCTATGCTTTTCGCGGCCTCTCGAAATGAGCCGAAACGAGGCTCTCCTTCAAAGATTTTTGCTTTCGTCAGCCAGTCCTGATTCACATACCGATGAAAATCTTCCTGTGCGGAAGGCTTTTTTGTGCTTTTTACGTTTGCCTGTATATTGCTGTCAATCCAAGGTTTTCCGCCACTTGTGTCTGTGTTTGTTCCGCGGTTACAGCCCGTAAGACCGATGCCCATAATCAGCAAAGTTGCCGTTGCGGTCAGCAGTTGTTTTTTTAGGCTCATAAAAACTCTCCTTAATTTGTAAAAATCTTTTTGAGAAACATCAATAAATTAGAAAATAAATTGTATTTCATTCTATTCCTTCCTTTATGTGAAGTCAAGAAAAATGATGAAGTGCCTGCGGGTACCAGTTCGTAAGCGAGTTGAATACTTCCCCCTTTTGCTTTTTTCATGTAGAATAAAAATATGAAAGAACTTGAATTGAAATACGGTTGTAACCCAAACCAGAAACCGGCGCGGGTGTATGTGGACGAGGGCGATTTGCCTGTTACAGTGGTGAATGGAAAGCCCGGATATATCAATTTGCTTGACGCGCTGAACGGCTGGCAGTTGGTAAAGGAACTGAAAGAAGCGACAGGACTCCCTGCGGCGACAAGTTTTAAGCATGTGTCTCCGGCGGGCGCAGCAATTGGTAAGCCGCTTTCTGACACGCTCAAAAAAATCTATTTTGTGGACGACTCAATCAAACTCACTCCGCTTGCGTGTGCGTATGCGCGTGCGAGAGGTGCTGACCGCATGAGTTCGTTCGGCGATTTTATCTCGCTTTCTGATGTGTGTGACAAGGCGACTGCTCAGCTGATTGCAAAAGAAGTGTCTGACGGCATTATCGCTCCGGGATATGATGCGGACGCACTGGAACTTTTGAAGGCAAAGAAAAAGGGCGCGTACTGTATTCTGCAGATTGACCCGAATTATGTTCCGCCGGCAACAGAAGTAAAGCAGGTGTTCGGCGTGAAATTTGAGCAGGGACACAATTTCTTCAAACTGGACGAATCAACTCTGGCGAACATCGTGACCGAAAAGAAAACGCTCACGGAAGATGAAAAACATAATCTTTTGATTGCGCAGATTGTGTTGAAGTATACGCAGTCAAATTCAGTCTGCTACGTAAAAGACGGTCAGGCAATTGGTATCGGTGCGGGACAGCAGAGCCGCATCCACTGTACGCGCTTGGCTGGACAAAAGGCTGACAACTGGTGGCTGCGTCAGAGTCCCAAAGTGCTCGGCTTGAAATTCGTGGACGGCATCAAGCGTGCTGACCGCGACAATGCGATTGACGTGTACATCGGTGACGAATACGAGGATGTGCTTGCGGAAGGCAAATGGCAGACGATTTTTGCTGAAAAGCCGACTGTATTCACTCGCGAAGAAAAACGCGCATGGCTGGACAAAAACACCGACGTTGCTCTGGGCAGCGACGCATTCTTTCCGTTTGGCGACAACATTGAGCGCGCCCGCAAAAGTGGCGTGAGCGTGATTGCACAGCCCGGCGGTTCTGTCCGCGATGACAACGTGATTGAGACATGCAACAAATACGGTATGGTCATGGCGTTCACAGGGATGAGATTGTTCCATCACTAATGAAAACTTATCTGTTCATCTTTGACATGGGCGGCGTGGTGACGCACAGCTTTTTGGTGTGGGATAAAATCTGCGCGGCAATGGGCATTCAGAATGCGGCTCAGACGGAAAAACGGCATTGGGGACTGATTGAATCCGCCATGCGCGGCAACATTTCCAGCCTGGAAAGTTTGCAGCTGCTCGCCCGCCGTGAAGGTGTTGCCGACCCAAAGGAAAACTACTGGCTCTCATTTTTTAATCCGACAGTGGATGCCGATACGGTAGCACTGGTGCGTGATTTGCGCGCGCGAGGGGAGCGGGTAGTGTGCGGCACAAACACCATTGAAGTGCATTATCAGTACCAACTTGACAATGGCGAATACGCTTGCTTTGACAAGGTGTATGCCTCCCAACTGATGCGACAGATTAAGCCCGACATCACGTTCTGGCATTATATCAAAGCGGCAGAAAAATCCTACGAATTTGACGACATGTTCTTTTTTGACGACATGCCGGAAAATGTGGCGGCTGCCGCAAGCCTTGGTATTCACGCGCATGTGTACACTTCGGCGGAAGATGCCCGCGCGTACATCGAAAGCGTTATTGGCGAGCGCGTGTAATGAAACAGAACTATATCTTTTTTGATTTGGACGGCACGCTTACGGAAAGCGGCCCCGGCATAGTGAATTCGGTGCGGTACGCGCTCAAACGGTGGGGCATTGAAGAGCCAAGCGATGCCGCGCTCCTCAGATTTATTGGGCCGCCGCTTGTGTATTCGTTCAGTACATTTTATGGCTTTAGCCAAGAAGATGCGGTAAAGGCAATGTCTGTCTACCGCGAATACTACGCCGTCCATGGCATTTTTGAAAACGGCGTGTACGAAGGCATTCCCGAATTGCTTGGCGCGCTCAAAGACGCGGGAAAACATCTCTGCGTCGCAACGGGAAAGCCTGAGAAATTCATGTTCCCGATTCTTAAACGCTACGACTTATTGCAATACTTTGATTTTTGCGGTGGAAGCGACGAGGCTGAGACCCATGCCGACAAGACTACGGTTATCCGTTATGTGATGGACGGTTGCGGAGCGCGCGCAGATGACGTTGTGATGGTGGGCGACCGTCATCACGACATAGACGGCGCAAAAGCGAATGGAGTGACGTCAGCGGGTATTTTGTACGGCTATGGCGACCGCGCGGAATTAGAAGCGGCGGGCGCAGATTACATTGCAGAAACTGTTGATGATTTGAAACGACTGCTTTTAGGGTAAGAATGAGTTTTGCGCCCGATTCTGTGACAGAAGTACGCAAAACTCACTTCTCCCCTCAAAAAATTATTTCATCAGACCGCCCAGATACGACCACAAATTGTAGTGCGCAAAGACTGAGACTGCCACGAGAGAAACCGTAGACATAATCTTGATGAAGATGTCCATACAAGGACCAACGGTGTCTTTGAGCGGGTCACCAACAGTGTCGCCCACAACAGCCGCATCGTGAACTGCATCGTAGCCTTCGCCACCTTTTTTGATGCCTTCCAGACCGCCCTGTTCGATGAACTTCTTGCCGTTATCCCATGCGCCGCCAGAGTTACCTGTAAAGAGCGCAATCATAATTGCACAAATCGTAGAGCCAATCAAAATACCGCCCACGAAGTTCGCGCCAAAGAGCAGACCGCAAACAACCGGAATGACCACTGCCATGAGAGCGGGCACTTTCATCTGGCTGATAGAGCCTTTTGTAGAGATACCGATACATGTCTTGTAGTCCGGGTCTTCCGTGCCTGCGAGAATGCCGGGGTGTGCCTTAAACTGGCGGCGGATTTCGTCAACCATGTTACGGGCAGCTTTTGCAACCGCATCAATCAGCATACCGCTGAACAAGAACGGAATTGCGCCGCCGACGATTGCGCCTGCGAGGGTCATCGGTTCCATGATGTTCAACTGGGGAACGCCACCGGTGAGTTTTTCACCAGGAATTGAATACATGTATGAGAGCATGAGAGACAGAGCCGCAAGTCCGCCAGAACCAATCGCAAAGCCTTTTCCGATAGCGGCGGTTGTGTTTCCAACTGCATCCAAAGTGTCGGTAATTTCACGCACGCCTTCGGGAAGTTTGCTCATCTCAGCGATACCACCTGCATTGTCTGAAATCGGTCCGTACGTATCAACAGAAACGGTGAGAGACACGAATGAGAGCATACCCATCGCGCTCATCGCCACGCCGTACAATCCTGCCAGATAGTATGCCACGATAATGCCCAAGCCCAAAATGATGCACGGAATCATACAAGAGTTCATGCCGAGCGCAAGACCAGATGTAATCGTCAGAGCAGCGCCTTCGCGAGACGCTTCTGCAAGACGGCGTGTCGGTTTGTAGTCAGAAGACGTGTAGTATTCCGCCACAATACCAATTAAGATACCTGCCACAACGCCGATTGCGCCACCGATGAACGGAGAAGCCCAGCCAGCCTTAAATCCGAGAGCCGCAAAATCAAGTCCCTTGTTGCTGAACAACTGATGTGCGAGCACAAGACCGGCAACAATGGTAATGCCTGCGCCAATCCATGTGGCGGCGTTCAGCTGCTGATGCACTTTCTTTGATTTGGAGAGATTGCGAACCAACAGAGAAATCACGCCGATGATACATGCGAGCAAACCACATGCGGCAAAGGCGAGCGGGAAGGTGTAGAGCGAATTGAGAGAAGAGCCGGGAACACCTACTTTTACAATCAAGTTATATGCAAGAGCGATTGCCGCAACGATAGAAGCGACATAGCTTTCCAACAAGTCTGAGCCAAGCCCAGCGACGTCGCCCACGTTATCGCCTACGTTATCAGCAATTGTCGCAGGATTGCGCGGGTCATCTTCAGGAATATGCGCCTCAGTCTTTCCAACCAAGTCTGCGCCCATATCAGCCGCTTTGGTGTAAATACCGCCACCGACACGGTTGAACATAGCTACCAGCGAACATCCCAGCGCGTAGCCAGAAAGAATGTTCGGGAAACGAATGATTTCAATTTTTGTCAGCCAGCATTTTGCCGTCTCCAGCGTGTCAATCCAGCCCAGTCCGAGACCGAACACCAGATAAACAACTGCCAGACCAAGCAGTGCGAAACCACCGACGCACAAGCCCATGACAGAACCGCCCCTGAACGCCACTTTGAGCGTCTGACCGATGTTCTCAGTCTTTCGAGCCTCATTGGTAACGCGCACGTTGGAATAGGTCGCAATCTTCATGCCGATAAAACCGGCGAGCGCGCTCATGGTGGAGCCCAACAGCAAAGCTACCGCCACATACCATTCCAGAGCGAGCCACACAATTGCAGCCACAATCAGGATGACAACTACCAGCACTTTGTATTCGTACGCGATAAAAGTGTTGGCACCCACACGGATAGCCGCAGCGATTTTCTGCATGAGCTCCGTGCCTTCTTCCAGCCGTTTAACTGAAAAGAAATTGAAAGCAGCATACGCAAGAGCCGCGAGTGCTGCCAGCAGCAAAAGAATAGAAAGATTCATAAAGAATTTTCCCCCATTTTAAGATATTTATATTGTAGCATGAGAAATGACAGTTGGCAAAAGAATTCGAAATTTATTATAATAAGAGTAGATTTGGAGTGTATATGAAGAAATTTCTTGCAGGTATTGTGCTCGTTTTTGCGATTACCACGACAGTTTTTGCGGCTGATGACGTTTCAAAAGCATCTCTCAGTCTTGGTTTTTCCTTCCCTCTGAATTACAATCTGCGTCCTGCTGATACATCGATTGACTACGAACGCTATTCATCGTTTGGTATCAACTTTGCGTTCCGATTTGTGCTGGGACTCCCGTTTGGTTTTTATGCCGATGGAAACTTGTATTTCCCTTATTCGCATAAAATAATTATGGGCGACACAGAATACCGTTATGATTTGAGCGACATCAGTGTGGTCGGTATTGACGGACAGTTTGGCGTGTACAGTGTGCTTGTAAATTTGGGACGTTTTGCCGTTCCCTTTGGTGGCGGTCTTCATTTGAATTATCAGGGCGTAGGCTATAAAAATGTTGGCGTCGGTCAGCCAGATTCTCAGTCAGTCTTTTCTGCTGGAATTGGTGGCTGGGCAAATGCAGAACTTCAGTTGACGGAAAAAGTCACGCTTTACGGTGGTGTCCGCCTTGACTACGATTTCTGGCAGCGACAGAAAACCGAAACAAAAGTGAGTACGAATGGCAAAAAAATTGCTACCGAATCGGGTTTGTCGTCAACGCTCTTCGTCGTTCCTGTAGTGGGTGTGATTATCAGATTTTAAATTGTGGGGGAAAGCCTTCCCCTACGCGCCCACTGCCGTTGGTCGCTACCCCTTCTGCGGGGCAATAGTTTTGCTTTTCAGCCCCGCAACGCCTGCTTCTTTAATGCGGCTTTCTCCGTACACGGCGATTTCGTTTTCAAGCAAAAGTTGCGCCGTCACACCATTTCCGCTCACCAATCCGCCGTCAAACTTTCCGTTATGAATTATTCCGCAACCGCAGGAAGGACTTTTTTCTTTTAGAATCGCAATGGTGCAGCCATTTTCTTTTGCAATTTTCAACGCTTCTTGTGCGCCACATTGGTAAGCGTCCGTCTTGTCCGTGCCGTTGCAGTCGATTACGCGCCCGTTCACAATTTCACATGGAGGACGCGGAGTAGGGAGACCGCCCAGCACTTCCGGGCACACGGAAATTAACTCCGCTTTTTTTGCCAACTCTTTTACCGCCTCACACGGCACAGATTTTCCGTCATATCGGCACGGCTTTCCCAAAAGACACGCGCTCACCAAAAACTTCATGCTTTATTATAGTAAATAATGCGCAGTTTTGGTATAGTGGAGACCTTATCGAACAAAAATGTTTGAGAAAGGGGATTTTATGAAAATTGAGACAAAATGTATTCAAGCGGGCTATGAGCCGAAAAACGGTGAGCCGCGCATGATTCCAATCGTACAGAGTACGACCTTCAAATACGACACCAGCGAGGACATGGGAAAGCTTTTTGACTTACAGGCGACCGGCTATTTCTATTCCCGCCTGCAAAACCCGACAAACGACCACGTTGCGGCAAAAATCGCTGCGCTGGAAGGCGGAACGGCAGCAATGCTCACTTCTTCCGGTCAGGCGGCAAACTTTTTCGCCGTGTTCAATATTGCCAACGCTGGCGACCATGTTGTGGTCTCTTCCACAATTTACGGTGGCACATTCAATCTGTTCAACGTGACCATGCGCAAAATGGGCATCGATTTTACCTTTGTTGACCCGGACTGCACCGACGCTGAGCTGGAAGCCGCATTCAAACCGAATACAAAAGCTGTTTTTGGCGAGACAATTGCAAATCCCGCGCTCGTTGTGTTTGACATTGAACGCTGGGCAAAAGCCGCACATTCGCATGGTGTTCCGCTGATTGTGGACAACACCTTTGCTACACCGATAAACTGCCGCCCGTTTGAGTGGGGCTGCGACATCGTGACTCATTCTACCACCAAATACATGGACGGACACGATGCGGCAGTCGGCGGCTGTGTCGTAGATTCAGGCAAATTTGACTGGATGGCACATAAAGAAAAATTCCCCGGACTCTGCACGCCCGACGAATCATACCACGGCATCACCTATGCAGAAAAATTCGGCAAAGAAGGCGCATTCATCACCAAAGCGACAGCCCAGTTGATGCGTGACTTTGGCTCAGTTCAGTCGCCGTTCAGCGCATACATTTTGAACCTCGGCTTGGAATCTCTCCCTGTCCGCGTGCAGCGTCATTGCGAGAATGCGCAGAAAGTGGCAGAATTCTTGGCGAGCCACAAAAATGTCGCGTGGGTCAATTACCCTGGACTTCCCGGAAACAAATACTACGAGCGCGCGCAAAAATACATGCCTAACGGCACCTGCGGCGTCATTTCATTCGGCGTAAAAGGTGGCCGCTCAGCAGCAGAGACCTTTATGAAACATCTGCATGTCGCTATGATTGCCACCCACGTCGCCGACGCACATTCCTGCGTTCTGCATCCCGCCTCATCAACTCATCGCCAGATGAACGACGAAGAACTGATTGCCGGCGGAGTCGCCCCCGATTTGGTGCGCTTCTCAGTCGGCTTGGAAAATGCGGACGACATCATTGCCGACATCAAACAGGCGTTGGAAAAAGTGTAAAAATATCATTCGCTGTAGTCCGAGTTTGTTCAGATTCGGGCTACAGTTTAATTTTCTCGGCAAAAGCCTTTATCGTTTCCTGTGCTTTTTCGGGAGAGCGCAGCGGATTTTTGAGCGAAACCGTTTCCGAAATCGTAGCATTTTTGAGCTTTTCGGCCATGACGGTGAATGTTTTTCCGACAGAATCGCCGCCACTTGAAGCGAACGCTGCGACCTTTTTTCCCGCAAAGTCAATATTCGCAAAAAGCGTGTTGAGCGGAGCCGCCGGACGACTTGCCCACACAGGCGTTCCGATGACAATCTGCTCGTAAGATGCAATTTCTGGAAGAGCCTTCAATTCGGGGCACGCATTTGAGACCGTGTCCTTTCCCCCATGAAAAAATTTCGCAAGTCCTTTCTTCGGATAGTCTTTCACCGGCTCCAACCGAAAACTATCGGCGTCGAGTTCCTTTGCCAGCATCCGTGCAAGAAAATCAACATTTCCTTCAAGCGAATAATACACGATAAGCGTTTTTGCCATACTTCCTCCTGTGCGGAGCGTTTTACCCCACATACCAAGTGTAATGCACTTTCAGCGTATGCGCTAGGGGGCGGTAGCGTTTTGTTAAGACAGCCGCATTGAAATCAAACCGCACCTCACGCCTGTTTTTGTACAATTCATCCTCCGACAGCTCTTTTTGTACAGATGCAATCGCATTGGAATGCGGTTGCCTTGTGTATCGGCTGGAAAATGCAGACGAATTTTCATCAAAAATGCGGGAGTGGAAGCGGGGCAACAAAGTCGCTTTGAGCGGGCGAGCGCAGCGAGTCCAATCTCCAATTTCGCTCAACCGCGGACTTTGCTTGACACGCTGCAACGGTAGCGTTTTTGGTGCATATGCGATTTACTTTGTCAGCCGATTCTCAGAGAATAATTGTAATGCGGTTGCCTGTGCGTTTTATCAGTAAGCAATGGCTTACTCTAGCCGATTTCCCATTATTTTACTATATTAAATATATGGAACAATATGCGATTACAGGCATGAGTTGTGCGGCGTGTGTGGCGCGCGTGGAAAAGGCGGTGAGCAAGGTGGAAGGCGTTTCGGCTTGCTCGGTGTCGCTTTTGACCAATTCGATGTCCGTGGAAGGAACGGCGGCTCGCGACCAGATTATTCAGGCGGTGGAAAATGCGGGCTATGGCGCAAAAGAATTGGGCGGTGCAAAACGCACTGGCGCATCAGGCGAGCGTCAGGGAAAAAATGCAATCGGCTCTCACAGCTCATCTTCCATTTCGGAAAAAGAAGAGATGCTTCGTGACCGGGAAACACCTGTGCTCAAACGTCGGTTTATGTGGTCGTTCGGATTTTTGCTTGTGCTGATGTATATTTCCATGGGACACATGATGTTCGGTTTTCCGCTTCCGCCATTTTTGAACGGAAACCATATTGCCATGGGCTTGGCGCAACTTTTGCTTGCGGCGATTGTCATGGTCATCAATCAGAAATTTTTTATCAGCGGAACAAAGGCTCTTTTGAATCGTGCGCCCAATATGGATACGCTTGTCGCGCTCGGCTCCGGCGTTTCGTTCGCTTACAGTGTGTTCGTGCTTTTTGAGATGACCTGGGCGCAGGCGGCGGGCGACAATGCAGGCGTGCTCCGTGCCATGGACAATTTTTATTTTGAGGGCGCGGCGATGATTGTCACGCTGATTACGGTGGGAAAACTTTTGGAGGCGATTTCCAAGGGGCGGACGACCGATGCGCTCAAAAGTCTGATGAAACTTGCGCCAAAGACTGCGACGGTGATTGTGGAAGACGGCACGGAAAAAACAGTCTCGATAGAAGATGTTCGTGCAGGCGATGTGTTTGTGGTAAAACCGGGGGAAAGCATTCCGGTGGACGGCGTTGTGCTTGAAGGTTCCTCTGCGGTGAATGAAAGCGCGCTGACTGGCGAAAGCATTCCGGTAGACAAAGCGGCAGGCGATTCCGTGAGCGCGGCGACGGTGAATCAGTCAGGATTTTTGCGCTGCAGGGCAACCCGTGTTGGAGAAGACACAACGCTTTCGCAGATTATTCAGATGGTGAGCGATGCGGCAAGCACAAAAGCACCGATTGCAAAGGTCGCCGACAAGGTCTCTGGAATTTTTGTTCCTGCGGTGATTTTAATTGCCGCCGTGACTACGATTGTCTGGCTGACCGTAGGCGAGTCAGTGGGCTTTGCATTGAGCCGCGGCATTGCGGTGCTGGTGATTAGTTGTCCGTGTGCGCTGGGACTTGCCACGCCGGTTGCGATTATGGTTGGAAACGGCCTTGGCGCAAAAAATGGCATTCTGTTCAAAACAGCGGCTTCGCTTGAGGCGGCGGGCAGAACGCAGATTGTTGCGCTGGATAAAACGGGCACGATTACGAGCGGAAAGCCTGTGGTGACAGACATCATTCCCGTGGGGATGAGCGAAACAGAACTTTTGCAGACGGCATTCAATCTGGAAGCAAAAAGCGAGCATCCGCTTGCCAAGGCGATTACGGTGCGGGCTGGCGAATCAGGGCTTGTGGCGCAAGATGTGACTGATTTTTCTGCGCTCCCTGGAAACGGATTGCAGGCGACATGCGGCGGAAAAAAGATTGTCGGCGGAAGCATCGCGTTTATTGCCTCACAGTCGGCGATTTCTGATGACATGCGCGCGCAGGGGGACGCACTTTCTGAGCAGGGAAAAACACCGCTTGCGTTTACGGCAGATGGAAAACTTATCGGATTGATTGCGGTCGCCGATGTGATTACGCCTGATTCTGTGCGGGCGGTGCAGGAATTGCATCAGATGGGCTTACGAGTGGTCATGCTGACGGGCGACAATGAGCGCACTGCCAAAGCAATTGGAGCGCAGGCGGGCACGGACGAAGTGATTGCAGGCGTGCTTCCCGACGGAAAAGAAGCGGTGGTGAGAAAATTACAGGCGGGCGCAACATCTTCTGCGCACCACAATTTTGTCGCGATGGCAGGAGACGGCATTAACGATGCGCCCGCCCTTACGCGAGCTGACACAGGCATTGCCATTGGCGCGGGAACAGATGTCGCCATTGATGCGGCCGATGTGGTGCTGATGAACAGCCGCCTCTCCGACGTAGCCGCCGCAATTCGTTTGAGCCGTGCGACACTTCGGAACATTCATCAGAATTTGTTCTGGGCATTTTTCTACAATATAATACTCATTCCCGTAGCGGCGGGCGCATACTACAAGGCGTTCGGACTGGCACTTAATCCCATGCTCGGTGCGGCGGCGATGAGTCTTTCAAGTTTCTGCGTAGTGATGAATGCGCTTCGCTTAAATCTGGCAAAGATAAAAAATGCGGACGGCAAAGCTCAGCGCGATGTGCCGCAAACAACAGCTCAATCTGAATCAAATAACATGGAGAAAAATATGACAAAGACACTCAAAGTAGATGGTATGATGTGCAATCATTGTGAGATGCACGTAAAAAAAGCATTGGAAGCAATCGACGGCGTTAGCGAAGCGGTTGCAAATCATGAGAAAGGCGAAGTGGTGGTCACGCTGACTGCTGATGTTCCTCAAGACGCATTTGCTAAAGCCGTAACTGATGCCGGTTATACATTTGTAGGGTAAACGATGGTAAAATTCTTACATATTCTTGCGATTACAGGGCTGACCGTAGCCGGCATTTTTGTCGCTGTCATGCTTTTTGCATTTGTGTTTCTCAAAACGTGGAAACCGTTTGGCGGAAAGGCGAGCAAAGCGGACAGAAAAAACTATGCGGAGCGTGCCGCAAATTTTGACGGCAAAAACTTCCATAATGAAGATGACTTTAGTCCGATGAACATGGAAAAAAATCCTGCTCCCGACCCATTTACTTTTTCTAAAAATGAGCCGCGACCTGATTTTGATTTTCCGACCAAAAAACCGGATTTTCTTACCGCTCCTTCATCCCGTGCGCCGATTGACGCGCTCAATATGACGTGGTTCGGGCACTCATCGCTTTTGGTTCAGATGCACGGCATGAACATTCTGCTTGACCCTGTGTTCAGCGAGATGATTTCTCCGGTCTCCTTTGTGGGAAGCCGCCGTTTTTCTCATCCGCCGGTGAGTGTGGATGATTTGCCAGAAATTGACCTTTTGATTTTGACGCATGATCATTACGACCATTTGGACTACAACGTGATAAAAGCTGTTGAGCAAAAAACAGCGCGATACATTGTGCCGCTGGGCGTGGAAAATCACTTGGAACGCTGGGGCGTAAAACCGGACAAAATCACGAACATGGCTTGGTGGGAAGAAATCGACGTGGACGGACTCACCATCGGCTGTACGCCAACACAACATTTTTCCGGCCGCCACTTAACCGACACGAATGCGACACTCTGGTGCAGTTATGTTCTCAAAGACGAATATCATCAGGTGTTTGAGAGCGGAGACAGCGGATTTAATTCGCATTTTGAGCGCATTCACGAAAAATATGGCGATTTTGACTACGTGTTCATCGAGTGCGGACAGTATGATATGCAGTGGCCAAAGGTGCACATGTTCCCGGAACAATCTGTAAAGGCGGCAAAAGCATTGGGCGCGAAACTTGTTCAGCCGATGCACTGGGGCGCAATCATTTTATCGCGCCATGGCTGGGACGACCCGATAGAACGATTTTTGCTCGCAGCCGAAACGGAAGGTCTCACCGTGCTCACACCGTACATCGGTCAGACTGTGCACCCGGAAACACCCGCGCTTTTTCAGGAACGCTGGTGGCGAAGAGAAATGCTGAGCCTTTTACGATAACATGCCGATATTCTAAAAGTAGGAGTACATATGAAAAAAATAATCGTATTGTCTTTGTTTCTGCTGACCTTATCAGCTGGTTTGGCATTTGCGGCAGATGGTTCAGCTTCTGTTGATATGGATTATCTTTCACAGGCAAAGCGTGAAAAATATGTTGAGGATTTCAGCTACGTTTCGTGGAAGAATTTCAATACCGGAAAACAGATTCGCGATATGGGGCGCCGCCTTGGTGCCGAAGTGCGCTATCAGGCAGAAGTAAACAAAACTGACTACCCGTTTTCCAGCGGATATCCTGATTACAAATATAAGGCATCACGTGTGTATGCAACCGGTTCAAAATCTGGCGCGGACGTGGTGTACATTGGCCGTCGTGCGCGTGTGGGAACATTCCGCAACTTAAACCGCGTCATCTCAGGCTACATTGAAAGAGCATACGGCATTTCGATGGCTCAGGCTGACCAGATTGCGCTCAAAGTGTGCTACTGGAACACCAACCATTACAACGATAACGCATATTTCAAGAAAAATTTTGACCCGCGCGTTTCAGAAGTATTCAAAAACCGCACCAAGAGCATCGGACTAGCCCGCTCATACAAAAACTGGCAGCCTTCTCGTGTCGTGATTCCGTTTGTGCTCGTAAAAGAAGTTGTGCCGGAAGCAAAAGAGCCGGAAAAGCCCGTGGAAGAAAAGCCGGTCATTGAGCCGCCAAAACCTGTTGAAGTGCGCCCTGAACCGACCTACGAGCCGCCAAAACCAAAGCCGCGCCCGGAGCCAGTGTACGTTGAGCCGGAGCCGGAACCGAGTTTCTTTGCAAAATACAAGTGGTGGCTTATCCTTGGCGGTGCCATCCTTGCCCTTATCGTAGTGATAGCTGTGATAAAGGGTCGCAGCCGAGACTAACAGATTTATTTTTTGATACTTTCCAGATATTCCAGTGCGCTGTCTGCTGCAATTTTTCCGAATACGCAGTAGTCAGCCACCGCATTACCACCAAGACGTGAGCCGCCATGCAGCCCGCCGGTAACTTCGCCCGCCGCAAACAGTGCGGGAATCGGCTCGTTGCTGTTATTCAGCACTTGCGCCTTGGTGTTTATTTTTAATCCGCCCATAGTGTAGTGGATTGCAGGAATGCATTTTACAGCGTAGAAGGGGGCTTTGCTCAGCTGACGGTCCATGCTGCCCACTGAACGGTGAAATTCCTCGTCATCATGTTTTTTCACGTATTCGTTGTATATTTCGATTGTTTTTGCAAGTCCAGTCACGTCTATCTGCATTTTGTCCGCAAGTTCTGCGATATTGATGCCTTGTGTGAGCAAGCCCATTTTGTTGTAGTCTTCGATAGCTTTCAAAGATTCTTTGACGTTCTGGTCAAAAACAAGGAACGCACATTTTCCTGGTTGGCGGAGAATTTCGGCAGAAACGACATCGCGGGTGTCCATCTCATTGACAAATCGCTTGCCCTCAACATTTACCAAAATTGCGCCGTGCCACGCACCGCTTCCGTAATCATGATATTGCTGTTTGGAACGACCGTGGAATGCGTCTGAATCTGGGTCATGTTTGACAATGCCGCATCGAATTTTTCAACCATCGCAAATGCGTCGCCTGTCGCACCCCGGTGATTAGTCGTTCCGAAATTCGCCAAGGCTGGCTGATACATGGCAACCATCGCTGCGTTTGAGGCAAAACCGCCCGTCGCAACAATGACAGCTTTTGCGGTGATGGTGTATTCGCCGCCAGCCGTTATGATGCGGACTCCAGAAGCCCGGTCATCTTCTTTTAGAATGTCGATAACTTTGTTGTTCAGACGAATTTCTGCGCCTTGTGCCAAAGCAGCCTTGTGGAGAAGGGGAACCAGATGCGCTCCAATTGCCGCTCCACCTTTTGGACGGTGAATTCGTTTGTTCGTCGCGCCGCCAAATATTCCGACATCGCTCAAATCCGCGCCGATAATCGGGGATTGCAACCATTCTACCATGGCGGCAGAATTATCGACGAGCGTGTGCACCAAATCCGGGTCGTTCATGTAGTAACCGCCCTTCATCGTGTCGTCAAAAAAAGTTTCCTTGTCATCTTTAATGCCAAGACGTTCCTGCTCTTTTGTGTATGTCGCATTTATACCGCCAGTAGAAAAGTTTGAGTTTCCGCCGACAATGCCCATTTTTTCCAGAACGATAACTTTTGCCCCTTTGCTGGCGGCTTCCGTGGCTGCGATAAGACCTGCACCGCCTGCGCCAATGATGACAATATCACATTCAGTGTCCTCATAAATCTGTTTTGCGGTCTTTTTCCCGGCTGAAGCAGAAAGAGCCTCGTTTAATGCTTCGATTAGACCTTGAGAAGTGAGCGTTGCGCCCGAAATGACATCAATATTTTTTGTAGAGCCAGAGGTGCGGAAAATATGCATGATTCTGTTTTTTGCGACTGTTGATACTTCCGGCGTTTCGTCTTCTGAAATGATTTCTGCGGCAGTCACCGCACCATCGTTAATAGTGATAGAAACTGTAATCGGACCGTTTCGTCCTTCTCCAATGCCGAAATAAATTCCGTCGTGCAGTATGACATCTTTTTTTTGACACGCAATCGAAAGAATTGCCAGAAGCGTGACAAAGATAAAGGAAAAGAGTCTCTTCGCTTTCATAGAAACCTCGTCAAAATATGTAGTCTTTCTATAATACCATATATCTGTCATTTCTGTAAATAAAATGTAATATGGCAGGCGCAATGGTGATATTGAAAAAAAATGGTAACAGTGCTACATTTGATGCATCGAGGTTTAATGATATGTCAAAGAATTTGGATTGGGCAAATCTGCCGTTTGGCTATATGGAGACGAGCAAGAGTTTTGTTGCGAATTGGAAAAACGGCTCTTGGGATGAAGGTGTTTTGACGAGCGACCACACGATTACAATTTCTGAGTGTGCGGGTGTGTTGCAGTATGCGCAGACATGTTTTGAAGGACTGAAGGCATACACGACAAAAGACGGAAAAATCGTTACCTTCCGCCCAGACTTGAACGCAGACCGCATGATTGACAGCTGTAAGCGTCTTGAAATGCCGGTATTCCCCAAAGATCGTTTCATTAAAGCGGTCATTGACACCGTAAAAGCGAACATCGACTGGGTGCCGCCCTATGGAAGTGGCGCAACATTGTACATCCGTCCGTATATGTTCGGTTCTTCAAGCGTTATCGGTGTAAAACCGGCTGACGAATATCAGTTCAGAATCTTGGTGACTCCGGTTGGACCGTATTTTAAGGGCGGGGTAAAACCGATTGTCGTACGCCTTTCTGACCTTGACCGCGCGGCTCCCCACGGAACTGGCGACATCAAAGCGGGCTTGAACTATGCGATGAGCTTGTACAACATTGTGGACGCACACAACAAGGGCTTTGCAGAAAATATGTACACTGACCCTGCGACACATACATATATTGAAGAGACTGGCGGCGCGAATATTTTGTTCGTCACCAAAGACGGAAAACTTGTCACGCCAAAGTCAAACAGCATTCTTCCTTCTATCACACGCCGCTCATTGGTTCAGGTGGCAAAAGACTACCTCGGCTTGACGGTGGAAGAACGCCAGGTTCACAAAAATGAGCTCAACGACTTTGTAGAAGTCGGCTTGTGCGGAACGGCGGCGGTTATCAGCCCGATTGGTAAAATCGACGACCACGGAACGACAATCAACGTGCCGGCTGGCATGGATGAAATCGGTCCGGTGTTGGGCAAACTTCGCGAGACATTGACCGGCATCCAGATGGGCACCGAAAAAGCTCCAGACGGATGGATTTACGAGATAAAATAGGGCGTTCTGCGTTCTGTTATCTCAGACGGCGGTTCGTCTGCCGTCACATTTTTCAGCCGCCGTCCATGGCGGCTCAATTTTTATGGGGAAAGTACCATGCAGCATATCGACTACCAGACTTCGGGCACATGCTCGCGCTTCATTCACTTTGACCGCGATGACGAGAACCGCATTCACAACATTTCTTTTGACGGCGGATGCAACGGAAACCTCAAGGCAATCGGCAAGTTGTGCGAAGGAATGACCGCGCAAGAGATTTCTGACAAATTGCTCGGAAATCAATGCGGCTCCCGTGGCACTTCTTGTGCCGACCAGCTTGCAAAAGCCGTGATGAGCGCATAATTTTTTCTGTTGCCGGACAATTGTTCCGGCATTTTTTTTACAGTACGCAGTTCAAGAACATAAACCAAAATGCCAGCGATACGGCGACAAATCCCACATTAACCAAAAGTTTCTCCAATTTAGATGACGATGTTTTCATAAAAGCCTCCTATAAAATCTCTGCGCAAACGTGATTGCGTTTCGTTTATAGGTCTATTGTACGGCAGACGGTGTCGCAACGAATGAGACAGGCTAATTTTTTTTGCACAAAATGGAGAAAAAATGTGAAAACTACAGCAGAATTTTATCCAGCACCATGAACACGAGCGTGGTGGCCAAGCCCATACAGCCGATTGCCACAGAACTCATCGCGCCGTACACTTCGCCGATTTCAAGCGCAGTTGCCGTACCAATCGCATGACTGCAGGAACCGATTGCAATTCCCGCTGCCTCAGGATGCTTGACGTGGAAAATGCGTATGAGACTCGGAGCAAAAATGCCGCCCGTAAAACCAGAACAAATGACGCTTATCATCGTAATCGGCAAGATGCCGCCAAAGTCACGGCTCAGGCTGAGAGCAATCGGCGTGGTGACAGATTTGGGCAGCATGGAGTTTACCACCTGCATGTCCAGATGAAATAATTTTCCCAGCACGAACACCGTCGCCACCGAAGCCACGGAACCAGCGAAAGTGCCCGCAATGACGGGAATGAGATTTTCCATAAGGATTTTGCGCTGGTTGTACATGGCGATTGCGAGAACTGCCGTCACAGGCGCAAGGAAACTCATCAGAATGTCGCCACCTTTTTTGTAAGCGGGGTAGGGAATGCCGGTCGCTTTGAGCAGCAGGATGACGATAATCGTGGCGACCAAAAGCGGGTTCAGCAGAATCAGTTTGGATTTTTCCCGCACAATCACACCGATTTTGTACGCGACAATGGAAAGCGCGATGCCAAAAAATGGCGTGTCGATACAGGCGGAATATAATGTGTGAAGTAAGCTGTTCATTGGTCGTCTCCCTCTGGCGCGGACTGTTCTTCAATTGCGGCAGTTGTTTTTCTTCTGCGAAGCGCATTTTGAATTTCAATGGCAAGGGTAGCCGCTCCAGCCGCCGCCGCAAAAGTCACCACTGCGCTTGCCACGCCAATGAACAGCAGTTGCAGCCACAGTTTTGAAATCAGCCCAAATTCTTCCATAATAGAGATGTTTGCGGGAAGAAAGAAAAAAGCCATGTTGCGCTGGAACCACGTGCCCGTCGGCGCAAGCTGCTCAGTTTTGATGACTTTGGTGCACAAAAGCACGAGCAAAATGAGCATGGCGCAAATGCTTCCGGGGAAAACGATTGGCAGAACGGCAGAGATAGCTTCTCCCGCAAGACAGATGCCAAAAATGAGAGCGAGTTGAATGAGGACGTTCATTTATTTTTGCGCCTTGTCAGTCTTTGCAATTTCTGCGAGGGACGCGACAACGCCCCCAAGATTCTGGAAGTCCGCCGGAACGATAATCTTTGTCGCCTGACCATTCGCGGCTTTTTCCAATGCCTCAAGACTGCGCAGTTTGATAACGCTTTCGTCTGCTGCGGCATCCTTAATCATGCGCAAACCTTCTGCGGTCGCTTTCTGCACAGCCTGAATTGCCTGAGCCTCACCTTCAGCCTTGCGGATTTTCGCTTCCTTTTCTGCCTCAGCCTGCAAGATTGCAGCCTGCTTCTGAGCCTCAGCTTCCAGAATTTTCGCCTGCTTCTGACCTTCTGCCACCAAGATTTCAGACTGCTTCTGACCTTCGGCGACCAAAATCTTTTCGCGGCGTTCACGTTCAGCGCGCATCTGCTTTTCCATCGCCTCGCGGATTGCTTCCGGCGGCATGATGTTCTTCACTTCCACGCGGTTCACTTTGATTCCCCACGGGTCAGTCGCCTCGTCCAAAATGGAGCGCATCTTTGTGTTAATCACGTCGCGGCTGGTGAGCGTTGCGTCCAGTTCCAGTTCGCCGATGATATTGCGGAGCGTGGTTGCCGTAAGCGTCTCAATTGCCGTCATCGGGTTTTCCACGCCGTAAGTGTACAGTTTGGGGTCAGTAATCTGCATGTAGACCACCGTATCAATTTTCATCGTCACGTTATCTTTTGTGATGACCGGCTGGGGAGGGAAGTCCAGCACTTTTTCTTTGAGCGACACATGGTTTGCGATTCTGTCCAAAAACGGCAGTTTGACGTGCAAGCCTGTCTGCCAAGTGGCGACGTAGGTGCCCAGACGCTCAATGATGAACGCATGTGACTGCGGCACGATACGGATATTGGTGATAATCAATAAGATTGCGATAAAAATCAGCGCGATAATAACATAGATTTGCATTTTCTCTATCTCCTTTTTATATTTTTTTGACGACGGCTGTTGCGCCCTCGATATTGGTGACGATACATTCAGTGCCTTTGGGAAGCCCTTCGCTGTTTTCACTGCGGGCTGTCCAGATGACACCGTTTATTTTGACCGCACCTTTTTCCAGCTCAGTGATTTTTTCGGTCACAAGCACTTTTTTGCCAATCAGACTGTCGCTGTTGGTCGGAGTCTTTTTGACCTTGAGCTTTTTGACTGCAAACGGACGGGTAAAAATCAGCAGAACCAACGAAAGCACGACAAAAATCAAAAGCTGCCAGCGGAACGGAATCGGAAGGAACGAAAGAAAAATCATCACGAACGCGCCGCACCCAAACCAAATGGAAGTGAGCGTGCCCATAGAAATCCCTTCGATGATGATACAGAGCACCGTCACCGCAAGCCAGAACCACGGCAAATTATTCAACACGAATAAAGAAAAAGAACCCATACCTCATCATACAACGCTTTTTCACAAAAAGCAAAGCATTTACTGTAAATGTGTGGGGATTTTGCATAAAATCTGAGAATTTACTATGGGGATTTTGCATATTTTTACTTGAATTTGTACAGGGATTTTGTATAATTTATGATATGGAAGCATTTAAGAGAAAAATATGGGATAAATTCAAGGCATGGAAGGAAGAATCAGATGGTCACACAGCTCTGCTTGTAGAGGGTGCCAAGCGAATCGGAAAATCTACTGCCGTAGAAGAATTTGCAAAAAGAGAATATGAAACATATATTTTGATTGATTTTGCTTTTGCCTCTCAGAATATCAAAAATCTCTTTAATGACCTTTCTGATTTAAATTCATTTTTCAGGTTACTTCAGTTATACACCAGAAAAGAACTAAAAGAACGCAAATCGCTTATCATTTTTGATGAAGTTCAGCTTTTCCCATTAGCTCGACAGGCAATAAAACTTCTAGTAAAAGATCATCGCTACGATTATATGGAAACGGGTTCGCTGCTTTCTGTCAAAGAAAACGTAAAGGATATTCTTATTCCGAGTGAAGAGCGTACGATTCAAATGTACCCGATGGATTATGAAGAATTTTGCTGGGCGATTGGTCGGACAAATACTTATGAAATCGGGCGTACTATTTGGCAGGAAAAAAAGTCTTTGGGTGATGATGTAAACCGCGAGCTGATGAAAAATTTCCGGCTTTATATGATTGTGGGAGGAATGCCGCAGGCTGTTGAGGCTTTTCTTGAGACTAATAATTTCAGCAAAGTGGATCTTGTTAAACGTGACATCCTTACACTTTATGAAAATGATTTTATGAAGTTTGATTCTACAGGTCGCGCTTCTTTAATTTTTGACCATATTCCGGCAGAACTTAAGAAGAATGCATCGCGCTATCAGATTTCAAGTGTGATAGAAAATGCGCGTGCGGCGACAATGCTTGAACGGATTGCGAAGTTGCAGGACTCGAAAACCGTTAATGTTGCTTATCATGCAAATGCGCCTGAGGCAGGGCTTTCTCAGAATATTGATTTGGAAAAGTTCAAGCTTTTTGTTTGTGATACCGGACTTTTTGTAACTCTTTGTTTTAAGGATAAGGAATTTACTGAAAATATTATTTACGAAAAATTGCTTTCAGATAAACTTCCGTCAAATCTTGGTTTTGTTTATGAGAATGTTGTTGCCCAGATGCTCACCGCAAAAAGTGATGCGCTGTATTACCACACTTTCCCGAGTGAAACTTCAAATCATAATTATGAGATTGATTTTATCATTTCCCGTAAGAACAAGATTTGCCCGATTGAAGCAAAATCTGCTGATTATCAGAGGCACAAATCTTTGGATATTTTTACCCAAAAGTTTTCAAGAGATATAGGAAACCGTTTTTTGGTTTACACAAAAGAGTATCGTAAAGATACCGATATTTTCTGCATCCCGATGTATTTGGTGCCGTTTATGTAGTCATACATGGATTTGTGCGGAAATGTGTAAAAGTGCAAAAAATGACAAAACGCTCGGCAAGGATTTTCCTTACCGGGCGTTTTGCATGAATAGAGGTTGCAGTTTATCTGCTTTTCCGTAGAAGCCTACGCATTTTTCTTCTCATACTCAATGACAGCCTGCGCGCCAGCCAAACGAGCGAGCGGAACACGGTACGGAGTGCATGAGACGTAATTCAAGCCAATCTGATAGCAGATGTGGATAGAAGCCGGGTCGCCACCGTGCTCGCCACAGATGCCCAAGTGCAAGTGCGGATTAACGGCGCGTCCTTTTTCCTCGGTGATTTCCATGAGAGCGCCGGGGCCTTCGTAGTCAAGAGTGGCAAAGGGGTCGTCCTCAAGGATGCGCTGCTGCAGATAAGATTCGATGAACTTGCCGTAGTCGTCGCGGCTGAAACCGAATGTCGTCTGAGTCAGGTCGTTGGTGCCGAATGAGAAGAAGTCAGCGTACTTTGTGATTCTTCCTGCGCTCAATGCCGCGCGCGGGAACTCAATCATGGAGCCGATTTCAAACTTGAGCGTTGTGCCACATTCTTTGTTTACCATGGCGATGACCGCTTCTGCCTGACGACGAATCTGCTCCACCTCGTTGTAAGAGATGACGTTCGGAATCATAATCAGCACATTGTGCTTTACACCTTCTTTGTCCAGCTGAGCCGTAGCGCGCGCAATCGCCTCCACCTGCATCTCATAGATTTCGGGGTAGGTGATAGCAAGACGGCATCCACGGTGACCCAGCATCGGGTTGTGCTCGGCGAGCATAAAGATTTTCTGAGCCAGAGCCTCTTTGTCCACGCCCAATTTTTTAGAGAGCGCAGTCAGCTGCTCATCGCTTTCCGCCTGAATGAATTCGTTGAGCGGCGGGTCAAGAAGACGAATCGTAACCGGACGGCCTTCCATCGTCTTGATAATCTCGTAGAAGTCCTTCTGCTGGTGCGGAAGAATCTTGGCCAGATTTGCCTTGCGGCTCTCCGTATCCTCAGAAATAATCATTTTCTGGAAGTCAGTCAGCTTAGGCTCGTCAAAGAACATGTGTTCCGTGCGGCAAAGACCAATGCCGTTCGCGCCGAATCTGAAAGCGTCCAAAGCGTTCTGCGGAGTGTCGCCGTTCGCATAAATGTCAAAACCTTTTACTCTGTTGCCGGACTCGGTGACACGCTCTGAGTTCGCGCGGATTTCGTCCGCCCAGCCCAAGAACGTCTCCAAATCACCGGAAATGCTCGCAGGCTTTACCGCCACCTGACCTTCGTACACAAGACCAGTCGCGCCATCAATCGTCAGATAGTCACCGCGCTTGTAGCTCTTGCAACAGTATTCTCATCTTTGAACGTCACATCAGAACAACCACAGACACAAGGAGTACCCATACCGCGGGCGACAACCGCAGCGTGAGACGTGCGACCACCCGTTGAAGTGAGAATGCCCTGAGCGACCGCCATGCCCGCAATGTCATCGGGAGAAGTCTCTTTGCGCACGAGCAGAACTTTTTTGCCCTCCTTGACCCAAGCCTCAGCCTCGTCAGCCGTGAACACAATCTGACCACAGCCTGCGCCCGGAGAAGCGTTCAAGCCAGCAGCAATTTCAGTCGCCTTTTTAACAGCGTCCTTATCAAGCTGAGGAAGCAAAAGCTGGTTCAACTGCTCAGGCTCCACGCGCATAATCGCCGTTTCCTTGGAGATGAGACCTTCTTTTACCATATCGACAGCCATCTTCACCGCCACAGTACCCGTGCGCTTACCGTTGCGACACTGGAGCATGTAAAGTTTGCCCTCTTCGACAGTGAATTCCATATCCTGCATGTCGCAGTAGTGCTGCTCCAGACGGTCACGAATCTGGCAAAGCTCGTCGTAAATAACCTTGTTCGTTTTCTCAAGCTGAGAAAGCTTCTGCGGAGTGCGGATACCAGCAACGACATCCTCACCCTGAGCGTTCATCAGATATTCGCCCATGAACACATTTTCGCCCGTAGACGGATCGCGGCTGAAACAGACACCCGTACCAGAAGACTCACCCTTGTTACCAAAGACCATCGCCATCACCGTGACAGCAGTTCCTTTGAGCGCGCCTTCCCATTACAGATTCCAGCTTGGCAAGATATTCATTCACCTGCCCTGCCAATTCTTCGGGGTACTTCCGTCCCAATTCATAGTATTTCTGACAGACATCAGTAGTAATCGTAAAACCAGCAGGAACCGGCAGACTCAACGGAGCCTTTGCCATCTGCGCAAGATTCGCACCCTTTCCACCCAATTCAGCGCGCATCGACTCATCGCCGTCAGCGTCGCCATTACAATCGACCCGCACCCCTTGTCCAGCACCGCAAGCGGAGGAAAAATGATACACAATAAAACTCGCAAACACCCCATAGAAAAACCTCAGATAAAGTTAGTTTTTACCACTCTGTTTTTACATCGTATTTTGGAATGATTGAGTCACTTATCACAAGGCACAGATTATTCTGTATTGCCTGCGCGATTATCAGTCGGTCAAACGGGTCTCTGTGAATAAGCGGAAGTTCTTTTATTTTCTCAATTTCGGCTGACGAGATGGGCAGAATCTTTATATCGCGGTCAAGGCAAATCTTTTCAATCTGAGGAATCGTTGATTTTATGTTCAGTTTTCCGAGCGTTTGCTTTATCGCGATTTCCCAAAATGAAACGATGCTTACGCTTAAGTTTCTTTCAGATGTGACAATTCGCCGTGCTTCTTTTGAAAGTTCGGACGGATTGCAAAGCGAGTATACAAGAATGTTTGTGCCGACAATGTAGTTCACATATACTCCTTGAAGCACTTTGGCGTTTCGTCAAAATCAGGAGCCATGTAAAAGCCTTCTTCCAATCCGCCAAGCGCACGGGAAAATGATGCCGCCTTTTCATTCGTGCGTTTCGAGATGAGAGATTTTACTTTTTCAAAAATCTGCGTAAGTTCAGGTAAAGCAAGTTTGTCAAGTTCCGTATTGAAATAGTCATAGGCAAAATCAGACATACAAGCACCTCCGATTTCTTTATTTTATCACAGTTCGGGCAAAAAATCATCTGATTTCGTTTTGTAATGCCGCAACAATCTTTTCCCGCTCTCCGCTTCCCGTTGTAGAAAGCCGCAAAAGCGGAAGAGCGCAGACTTCTAGAATATGATTTTTGAGTAAATCACGCTCTGCTTGGCGAGTTCCTTTTTTGTGGTATTTGTGTCCGTCAACTTCAATCGCAAGACACGGCTCTTTTGTAATTTTGTTGTAAATCAGAAAATCAATGTGCGTTAAATCATTTGTCGCGTAGTTCCGTTCTTCCTCCGAAAGATTTTCGATTTTCTCAACATTCAGAAGTTCCTTCATCGGCTGTTCAAAAATGATGCCGTATTTCTTAAAGCGTTCCTCGCTCACAATGTCGCACAAAAGCTTGTACATCAGATTTTCGGAATTGTATTTTGAAATCTTTTTGATGCCCGCAAGATAGGCAAAGCGTTTTTCGGCATACTGACTGTACAGATAGTCGAAGACAGAATTAACGTGACTTTCAGTAATCTCGCAGTTATTGTACTGAATGTAAGAAATCAAATCGCTTATATTTTTGTCTTTCGGCTGTTCGTTCCCCGAAATCACGATGTAGAGATTTGCTTTTGCGCGAGAAATTGCCACATTCAGAAGATTCG
>JAFSTK010000082.1 GCA_017450535.1 Treponema sp. | reverse complement strand
GGACGTGGCATTGTCATCGGTCGTTCTGCTGACGGAAAAAAAGCAATCACCGCATATTTTATCATGGGTCGCAGCGAAAACAGCCGCAACCGCGTGTTCGTAAAAGACGGCAATGGCATCCGCACACAGGCTTTTGACCCCAGCAAAATGAAAGACCCCAGTTTGATTATCTATGCGCCCGTCCGTGTGCTCGGCAACAAAACAATCGTCACCAACGGCGACCAGACGGACACAATTTACGAAAACATGGACAAACAGCAGACATTTGAGCACAGCCTGCGCTCGCGCGAATTTGAGCCGGATGCTCCCAACTACACGCCCCGTATCAGCGGCGTAATGCATGTGGCAGACGGCGACTACAACTTTGCCATGTCAATCTTAAAAAGCGACAACGGCGACCCCGCAAGCTGCAACCGCTACACCTATGCGTATTCAAACCCCAAAGCAGGCGTCGGAAGATTTATCCACACCTACATGGGAGACGGAAATCCGTTGCCAAGTTTTGAAGGCGAGCCTGAACTGGTTTCAATTGAAGGCGACATCGACACTTTCACGAACACAGTCTGGAACAACCTTAACGAGGAAAACAAGGTTTCGCTCTTTGTGCGCTTCATCAACATTGCTGATGGAAGCTGGGAAGACCGTATCGTAAATAAAAACAAATAGGAATACATGTATCAGACCCTGCTTATTATTCAGTGTGTAAATGTAATCGCACTTTTGTTTGAAAGCGTTTACATATGCAAAAACTGGAAAACACGGACACATGGATATCTCTTCTTTTACTGTCTTGCCACACTGATAAATAATCTTGGCTATCTTGCGGTTATGCTTGCACATACACGGGGTGAAGCTTTATTCGCCCTGCAAGCATCATATTTTGGCAGGGTCTGGATTCCGTTAGCATTTTTACTGTTTGGGCTTAAACTCTGCAAAAAAAAGCTGACCAAAAAAGTAGTTATTGTCCTGACTTTATTCCATCTGCTCACCTACATCGCCGTTCTCACGACTGAACATCATCCGCTGTATTACACGACAATCGGATTTACAGAAGATGGTTTATATCCGCATCTCATTTGTTCTTATGGCATATGGCGCAACACGTTTATGACACTCATGTTGTTGTATGCCCTTTATTTTTTCATCGTCCTCATCCGTTGTATTATTGCGGAAAAAAATCATATTCTAAAAAAACGCTTTTTGTTCGTGCTTGCGGCTTCAATGGTGCAGATTTTGTTCTTCGTGCTGGAAATTTCAGGTCTCGTAAAAGGCTATGATTTGACCATGCTCGGCTACTCGGCGGGAACATTTTTCATGTACATCGCTCTGTTCCGATACGATTTGCTGGACATCAAAGATTTGGCAAAAGAATTTGTCATGGACCATCTTTCCGAGGCAATCGTAGCAGTTACTGCTGACGGACAGGTTAGTTTTTTTAACGAAACAGCAAGCAAGCTTTTCCCGCAATTGCTCACCGACCCTACTCAGGCCGTCGCTACTGTTCAGGCATTGGCAAAGCAACAACAGGTCTTATACATTGACAACCGTATTTTCCAGCCGAACAAAAATGAATTGTACCGCGGACAAAAATTGCTGGGCACCGCGTATGTATTTGAGGACGCGACCGAGCGTCTTATGTACATCAGGGAGTTGGAAGCACAAAAACGCATCGCTGACGACGCAAACGACGCAAAATCATCTTTCCTTGCCCGCATGTCGCATGAAATCCGCACACCTATTTCCGCTATCTTGGGATTTGACGAGCTGATTCTGCGGGAATGTGACAACGACACTATCCTGAACTATGCGCACGATATTCAGACCTCAGGCATGTCGTTGCTGTCGATTATTAACGATATTCTTGATTTCTCAAAAATCGAAGCCGGTAAAATGCAGATTATTCCCATGGAATACGATGTGGGCAATGTCATTACCGATTTGGTCAATATGGTGTCATCTCGCGCTGAGAAAAAAGGACTGACCTTCATCACAAATGTAGACAGCAGCATCCCGCGCCGTTTGATTGGTGATGAAGTACGCATTAAACAGTGCGCGCTGAACATGCTGACCAATGCCATAAAATATACGCCCAGCGGAACCGTCACTTTTAGCATTGGATGTGAGCCTCTCGACGCAAACCGCATCTACCTGACTGTCTCCGTCCAAGATACGGGTATCGGCATAAAATCAGAAGACATAGACAGACTGTTTTCTCCGTTTGAGCGTCTGGAAGAAAAACGCAACCGCACGATTGAAGGCACGGGCTTGGGCATGAGCATCGTAAAAAACCTGCTCGCCGCCATGGGTTCACGGCTTGAAGTGACAAGTGAATACGGCAAAGGCTCAGCCTTTTCTTTCCGCATAAAGCAGCCGATTGCCTCTCAGGAAAAAGTTGGCAGTTTTGACCATATTAAGCATGTGGCAGCTCAAAAAGCAGGCACATACCATACTATCTTCCAAGCACCTGAAGCAAAGATTTTAGTTGTGGACGACACGCCCATAAACCTTGCCGTTATACGTGGTCTGCTTAAAAAGACGCTTGTACAAATTGATACGGCAAGCGATGGCGAAATGGGATTGGAAAAAGCGCACGCCGAGCATTACGACCTCATGCTGATCGACCACTTGATGCCCAAAATGGACGGCATGGAAATGATAACCGCGCTCAGAAAAGAAACATATGGATTAAATGCGTCCACACCATGCATCGTACTTACCGCAAACGCAATTTCTGGAGCGCGTGATACATATCTTGCCGCAGGCTTTACCGATTATCTTTCCAAGCCCGTAACAGGTGCCACATTGGAAAAAGCATTGCGCACCTATTTGCCCGCCAATAAAATACGCACATGAAACAAGTTATCTGCACAACACTGCTCGTAGAAACTTCACCGCAGGGACTTCCACTCGGTGCGGCTTGTATCGCAAGCGCAATCAAATCAAATGTGCGCACGGCGGGAAAATTTGCTGTTGAGCTCCAAGATTTTTCGCTGGAGGATGCGGCATTGTGCCGTCTGCAAACTGACGCGCAAAAAGCCGATTATATTGCCCGCGCCTTGGTTCAAAACGGTGCGCCTGCCGCCATCTGTTTTTCTGTTTATGTGTGGAACCACAAATTGCTTGAAGCCGTATCTCGCAAAGTGAAAAATCTGTCTCCCTCTGTGATATGCATTGCGGGCGGCCCAGAAGTGACGGCAAATCCTGTCGCATTTACGCAGTTTGACTACACCATCGCCGGTCAGGGAGAAGGAGCGGTGCCCGAACTCTTAGACGAATTGTTTTTGCAGGAAGATTCCCGCCATGCGCCCATTCCAGGTGTGTATGTGCATAAAATGCTGAGGCAAGTTCAGCAGGAAAATGGCGAACAACTTAACGATTCAGATGCTCCGCAGACGGTAGTGCGCGCGTGCCCGCTTTCCTCAGAATTAATTTCTTCTCCCTACCTTGACGGCACGCTTGATCCGCAAAAATATGGCGGCGCATTGTGGGAGCTGGCGCGTGGATGTCCGTTTAAATGCTCCTACTGCTACGAAAGCAAGGGCGAGCAAAAAATCGCCTATTTTCCATTGGAGCGGCTTGAAAAAGAAATTGAGCTGTTCGCACGCAAAAAAATTCCGCAAGTATTCGTACTCGACCCCACGTATAACGCGAACAAAAAACGCGCTGTAGATATGCTGCGGATGATTGCGAAAAAAGCGCCGGGCATGTTTTTCTACTTTGAAGCCCGCGCCGAATTCATTGACCGGGAGCTTGCCCGCGCCTTTGCAACGATTCCCTGCGCCTTGCAAATTGGTCTCCAGAGCGCAGACCCTGCCGTACTCAAAAATGTACACCGCACGCTGGACAAAAAATTGTTCACCCGTAACATCGGTTTTTTAAATGACGCGGGCGTTATTTTTGGTTTTGATTTAATCTTTGGCTTACCCGGCGACACGTATGCGGGCTTCTGCCGCAGCATAGATTTTGCGCTCGGCTTGTACCCCAACAATCTGGAATTGTTCTGCCTGAGCGTGCTTCCCGGCACCACACTCCACGATGATGCGGCGGGATTCGGTTTGGAATGGGAGCAAGAGCCGCCCTACCATGTTTTGCGCACTCCGCAGTTCAGCGCGCCTGATTTGGCAAAAGCGGAAAAACTTGCAAAAGCAGTAAATCTTTTTTACAACGACGGGCGCGCGGTGCCTTGGTTCAACACGATTTTGTTTCCGCTCAACATAAAGCCGAGCCGCTTTTTTGAAGAATTTGTGCGCTTTACAGACGCTTCATCTCCGTCCCATACCGGGCAAGACAAAACTGAGCGTCTCCAAATTGATTTTGTGCGAAAATTGTACCGCGAGCGTCATCTGGAAAAAATGCTCACCGCCGCCGAAGACATCATCATCATGAACAACGCATTAAGCCGCTGCACGGCGGACGGCACAGAAAGCACCTTCAACCTGCGTTATCACCCGGACGATATTATGAGCGAGTATGCCATGGATGTGGCATTCTTCTCACAAAACTGTGGCAAACAGACTTGCCGGGTACGCGTGTTCAGCGGAAAAAATGGCGTGGATTGGCGGCTAGTATGAGATTCCTGCAGAAACAGTGAATTTCATTTTATTTTTTGTAACATTGTGTGAAAAACCAAGTGACATCGCTGGGAAAGCAATTTTTGCCAGATACATTTTTGCGCCAGCCGAATATCCTTGATTAACAATTCGTTCGCCGTCCCAGTCTTTTGTCAGCATACATTCATACAAACCGTACACTGAAAAAGTAGCCACTTTTGTCTTTAGCAGACCAATTTCCAATCCCAATGTTGAGCCACCCATTTGTGGAGCGCGGAAGTTAGACGGCATAATCGTAACGCCCACCGTATTCTGTCCCTGCCACATCGTTTTGGTCGCATCATGTGAATAATAGAGCGAGACTTGCCCCAAAAAGCGCAAACGAGTAATTGGCAACGGCTGTTGAATTGAAATCTGTCCGGTCAAAGACTTCGCAATATCACCGATAGTAAGAAATTCTATGTCACCAGACAAGCGGACGAGTTTTGAAGAAAGAAACCAGTCATTCAGTACGGGTATTTTCAGCGACCAGCCTCCTGTGAGCGAAAACACATGTGTGCTTTTCAGTTCCGACTCATATTGCGCATACAAATCGTCAACATCCAGATGAACATATGCATAGCGGAACCCGATGCTCAATGTAGAATGCTCTGTAATTTTGTCATTTAATGAAGCTCCTGCACTACCACCGAGAGAATTGTAGATGAGCACCTTATTATCATCAGAATTTCTAAACTCATTGTCACGATGGGCAAAACTTGCGTTCAGAGAAAAACCCGGTTTTTCGCGAGAAAGTGATGGCTTGGAAAAAGTCATAACGCCCATCTGCATGGATTTTGAAAAAATCCCTCCAACGATATACGTATCTTTTACGCCAAAAGCATTCGTGTCCATCAGCATTATTCCGCCCATAACGCCTGTGCTGCTGGAATACACGATGAAAGGCAACGGCAAAAACGAAATCTTTTCTTTTACCATGATAGAAAGAATTAGATTATCCTCTTCATCATGACAGATTTCTGCGTCAGTCTCTGAAAAAATGCCCTGCTCCTGTAGTTTTGCCTCCACTTCCTGCAAATCAACGTCATTTACCGGCATACCGTTGTACTTTTTCATCGTTTCTTGCATGAAGGACTCTTTTGTCTTTTTAAGCCCAATAAAGCGAATGCCTGAAATAATCTGCTGAGATTGTGCTTCTTCTGACTGCTCTTGTTGCAATTGCTCTGACGGTTCTTCTTTTTGTTCTAATTGACTTTTTTCTTCAGGGATTTCTGAAAGATCTGTTTGCGCAAATATCAAATAACTATTTAGACAGAATACCACCGAGAAAAAAAAGAGTATTTTCTTTTTAAACATAGTTAAAAATAGCAAGAAATGGGATTATTTGCAATAATCAGATACAATTTGCTTATTAAGCGTGGAATAAAAATGCTGTCGGATTTTCACTAATCATCAAATTGCAGAAATCATTGCTCAGTCCGCTGTCAGCAAAACCGCGCCAGTATTCCAATGCGCCATCAATTTTTGTAAGACAAAGCGGCCAGTCCGTACCAAACATAAAACGATGCATAAATCGGACGCGACTTTCTTCCGGGCTATCATCCAAAAGCTGCAGTACGGCTTTCCAGATATCGGCTTTTACACCACCAAATGAAAAATCGCTGTACACGTGCGGATAAGTTGTCATAAGATTAAGAATGCGTTCGCGCCATGTCGCCACTGAGCCAGTCACGCGGTCTAAAATCTTTTGAGAAAAACTTTTGTCTTTTGCAAGCTCAATGCCCTTGTAATACTGCTGACCAAAATGAGCGAAATCAATATACAAATTGGGATGCTTTTCCAGCACTTTTTCCCAGCGTTCGGGACTTGTGTACGTAAACGAGTCTTCCAGTGAAACCGTACGGAAGCCTTGGTCATCACAATGGCTCACAATCGGAACGCCATATTCTTCGCATATGCTGAACAAGATTTCAGTTTTTTCGCGCTGTTTCTCATCGTCGGGGTACGGGTCAAAACCCATCGGCGGATACACTTTTACGCCAGCAAAAGCATTTTTGTACGGCAGATGAGTCTGGTCAAAATGGTCTAAACCCATGCGCCATTTGCCCACTTGTTTCCAGTCGTCAAGAATCTTTTCCTTGTTCGGATTCCAGCCACTCTTTTTGCCAAAACAAGTCTCCAGAAGATTGCGCGTAAACTCTGGCTCGTAGTTCAGCGGATTGATGCCGATAAACGGGCGCAGAATAATGCGGCTCTCTGGGTGCGATTTTTTGTATTCGCCGATTTCGTCCAAAATCAGCATCGCCTGCTTAAAGATGTCATGCTTTGGGGCTTTTTTGTAGTGAGCAGAAAGTGGAATGTCGGCGTTAAAGTCCATTATTTGCGGACAGAGCACCAGATAATCATATGCCAGATTTTTGCCGTTTCCATTGATATGAACGCCCTTATCATCCAGCACGGGAATCAGTTTGCCTTCGGAATAGTCGCCCCGCAAATCATCTTCATACAGAGCGATTTCATCCGCAGGCATACGCTCCATGGCATTAAGCAGATTGAACACATCGCCTTCGCCAGAGAGCACGCCTTTGACTATATAATCTTTTGCGGAAGCGAGCGCATATACTTCTTGCCCGCTACGCCCCTTTGCCAGTTCCACATACGAAGAAAGACAGGCGTGTTGTAACGGAATTAAGTGCATGTGTACATCAAAGGCAAAGGTCATGCCATGTTCTCCTTAGTGCAAGGCAAATCGAATGCTTACCGCACCTGACGGAATTGAAGAAGCAAAATCATAACTTCCGCTCACCGTAATGTCTATAACCGCTAAATCAAATGCAAAACCGCCAAAGATAACGGGGCGCACATGGTCAAAAAAGCTTTTTTCGGTGCCACCGCTGAAATTTGAGGGAAGAATGCCATATGCTATAGCATCTGCGATATTCGTTGTTGCGTTGAGAATACTTTTCCAATTTGCTTTTGCATTCCAGTTGATGCTAGATTTTGTAAACATAACACGTGCACCTGCAAACGGCACAAAGAAAACAAATTTCTTTGAAACCTGCGCATTTAATGCCAATGTCGTTGAAGAAAAGTCCAGCTCTGCAGATGAAGCATCTTTTTCTGCACCAAAGTGACCAGACATATAGTACAATCCCGCTCCAACAGATACTTTTGGCAACAAAAGTTTGCCTTTCAAAAGCGCATAGCGGATATCGCCACCAATCGTAAAGAAATCAAAATATGCCGGACTCACAGCCTTGTCTAACGCACCGAATTTTGAAGTGTCGAGTCCTGAAATTGTAAAGCCCACATCAAATGGCAGGAAAAAGCCGCCTACGCGAAGGTCAACAGTCGCTACGGGGTATGCCAGTGTACTCGGCACACTGTCCATATCAATTCCCAAAGCATCACCCGCCTTTTTTATCGGATCCATGTCCAGTTTTGAGACACCGGCGTTAATACCAAATCCAAAGTTCGGCTTGGGCAAAATATGACCAATCCATGCGTCTGCCCACACATTCTGCTGAAGCTGCGCATTTGGAATAACATCGCTAAGAACTTCCGTAAAATCATTCAGTCCGTTCACTACCGTTGTATATGGAGAATCAGTCTTAATACCAGCAGTATTAAGGAAGTTAGTATATGCGGTTTTTGCCTCATTCACATATGATTCTGCCTGCGCACTAGTAACGCTGTTATTTGCCAACGCCGTTTGAATTTCAGCCTTATGAGAATTGATGATAACAGCCAAATCCGCAGGGACATCATTTACCGTTATCGTCTGTCCATCACCACAAGTTAATGTAATAGTCTGCCCCTCAGCAACGACAGGCACACCTATTAGAGTCATTATTAAAGCTATGGCACATAATTTTGCTCTTGTCATAAGAAAACCTCCTATAATAAAGTTTCTGCGTCAATCGATGTATATTTTAACGCAACCTATGAGGAAAAACAAGGAAAAACTACTAGTTTCAATTTGTTTTTATTCCATCAACAACAAATATTTTTCCGAAAAACCATCTGTTGCCGTTAGTTCCAGCGATTCGTCAATAAAAAGCGCGTCCACCCCGTATCGTTCTGCAAAAGCAATTCCCCTCTCCTTTCCCAACACGAACAATGCCGTCGCAAACGCATCCGCCTCCATGGATGACTGACGCACCACGCTCACCGAAAGCAATCCGCTCGCCGCCGGAAAACCTGTCTCCGCATCCAAAATATGATGATAGCGTTTTCCGTCCTGTTCAAAAAAACGCTCATATATACCGCTTGTCACCACAGACGACTCAGGCACTTGTAGAATACAGATAGGCTCATCTTCCGGGTGCAAAGGATTTTTTATGCCAGTCCGCCACAATGTCTCGTCAGATTTGCGCCCGAACAGATATACATTTCCTCCCAAATCAATAATCGCCCGTCGAACGCGCGCCGAATGCAAAATCGACACAAGCTCATCCGCGGCATATCCCTTTGCAATTCCGCCCAAATCCAATGCCATTCCTTTGCGCGTCAAAAACACAGACTTTTCCGCTTTGTCCAAAACAATGTCTCGGTAGTCAACCAATGCGCGCGCTGTGGCAATTTCCTCTTGTTCAGGACGGCGAGCAGACTTTGTACCAATGCCCCAGAGCACCGAAAGAGGCTGTATTGTAGGCTCAAATGCGCCGTCCGTCAGCCGTGCAATTTCCGTCGCTTTCTGGACAACGGTAAACACATCATCAGAAACGATAACGGCATGTATTCCCGCCGCCTGATTTATTTCGCTCACCTGACTGTCTTTTCTGTTCACCGAAAAAGCCGCGTCCAATGCACGCAAACGAGAAAAAATCGTGTCGTACAACTGGTCAGTGCCGTCGTCAAAGGCATTTACCGTGCACACAGTTCCCAATAAAAATTCCATGCGTGGCGGAACCGTTTTTTTGCATGAGACACAACACATCAGTATCAGAAAATAATAAAAACACAACCGTTTCATTCAGCATTATTATAATCTACTTTGCAAAAACAAGAAAGAAAAATTGTTATAATCCGCCTAACATTTTGACGGAGAAAAAAAAACGTGTTAAAATAATTTGTTTACCACTTATGGAAGAAATTGCACAAGAGTCAGTCGGATTTGATGATGCTTTTCAAGTAGAATGTGTCATTTACGAGATGCTAAAGACAACTATTTCAAAAGCGATTGATGATGAACTGAGAAAAGAAGACACACCTCCCCTGATGATTTCAAAAGAAATCATGCTCAAAAATATTCTCGCTAAAAATATCGACGGTCTGGAAGACCAACAATATGTGACAGTTGGTCCAGAAGGGAAGACTTATCTTTGTGGCAGCTGGCTCATGCGCAATGTGCTTACAGAAGACAATGTGTCTATTTCAACCATGGATTATATTAAGCAGCACGCTGACTGCACCAATATTGTCTTTCTTCCAAATATGACTGGCGTTGCCCTGCGCAAAGAAATTTGGTTTGCAAAAAATCATGATTACACATCATATGATTTGCCAAAAGATTGCCGCATAGAATCTCCCACAGAAGGCATGGTGCCCATAGAAATGATGAAAATGGGAATGGGAGGTCC
>JAFSTK010000081.1 GCA_017450535.1 Treponema sp. | reverse complement strand
GCAATCGCAGAATATATAGATTATTATAACAACAAGCGAATACAGGTTAAAACAAAATGGATGCCTCCTGTAAAATACAGGGAAGCATCCATTCGTTCCGCCTAGTTTATACTATGTGTCCAGAATTATGGGTACATATCATTTCTCTGTCGGGGCGTTTGTTTTGTGCCGCGCTATGAACTCCGCACGGCGGGAAAAAAACTAATTACTCAGCAGATTTTGCAGTAATCGCGGTGACATCAATTCCGCCACCACCGACACCGCCACGTGAGAATCCAAGAGTGACTTTTGTTACAGCTGAAGCATCAATTGTTGCAGTAAGCTCAAAACTGTCAACACCCTCAGCATTACCAGTGCCATCAATCTTCAAGTTAGTCGCAGATGCAAGAATCTTACTTGCCTGATCAATCAGAACAACCTGACCAAGATAATCAGTTCCCTTATTTGATGTCTTTGCAATTCCTTTAAAGGTTACGGTAATGTTTCCACTTGTGGCAAGTTTTGAAACATCGAGAGCGACAGAACGGTCAAGCGTTTCCGCAAGAGTTTCACCAACAGCAGTCTTTGCAAAAGCAGCCGCAGTGCCACCATTATAGTTGATATTGTTAGTATCCTTACGAATACGAAGACCATTTTTTGAAGATCCATCAATAACAAGAGGTACTTCTTTTGTCGGGAAGCCTGACAAATCAACATTCGGTGAACTAGTTCCATCATTACCTGCAACATAGGTATCAACAGTAACAGCTGTACCATTGGTCAAAGCCAAAAAGTTAGCAGTGTAGTTCACGCTCGTTGCCGCCGGTGTCGGAGCAGACTCTTCCACCTTAATGTACGGAACATATGCCTTCGTACCGCCAGTGTATGTAAGCGTCAAAGTTGCAGCTGTCGTACCTGCCCATGCAAGTTCTGTCGCTGTTTCGCAATCAAGGCTGTAATCGCCTGTAACAGTTGTTGTTCCGTCGGTAAGCGTAAGCGTTCCTGCTGTTCCGTGCTTACAGCCACCTACTTTAATTTTTGCTGCGCCTTTTACAGCAAACTTCAGAGTTGAACCAGAAATAAGCTGCCAACCGTGAACATTGTCGTTCCAGAAACAGTCCGTTCCTACAATCTGGCCAAAGTCCGCATCGCTATTTTTGGGAAGCTTGAGAGCAGTCAAAGCAATCTTGTAACTTGAAGCTGCAGGAGCTGAGTTCTTAACGATTACATTGTAACTTGCAGTCGTAAACTCGGTAGAGTCTGAGTTCTTAGGAATAGTTGCCGTAATTGCGGCATATCCCATTCCCTTTGCAGTCACAGCACCTGTTTTATCGTCAACAGTTGCAACAGCAGTATCGCTTGAAGAATACTTAACGGTAACTTTTGCAGCGTCAGCACCAGTCACAGTGGCTGTTCTTGTCGCTGTCGTTGTTCCGTTCACATCAAGTTTCTCAAGTTCAGTATTGGTAAATGCAACCGCAACATCGAGCGGTGTCGCAGCGGCATAAGAATACTTGCCATTTTCCTCAGGAGTAATTGCAATTTCAGTGACATACACATCGGTAGAACCGAACGGACCAATCTGACACCATTTTGCTTCGGTCAAAGAATTCAGTTCTTTTGTGTCGATACCAACCTGCTTGGTCTGATAACTTGAAAGGTCTGTGAGAGAAGCCGTCTGAGCCTGAGTCTCAAAGTCGAAGCCGATTGTGTAATACGGTTTTGTTGCAACTGTATAGGCAGCCTGCTCTTCTGCAGAAAGTGCCTTGTAAGCCGCTTCATCAATTGTAGCAGAGCCTTTGGTGTAGGTCGCTCCAGTGTATGTAATCTTTGTTCCGTCGGCATACAAACCATTGTAGGCTAATGTCGGAGCAGTTGTTGCAGTAGCCACTGTAACCGGTGAAGTCTCAAGCGTCACTTTGATAGTCGTATCGCTTTTTACAGGAACGTTCAAAATGATGTTACGGGTCTGCATACGGTTGTTACCCTGCTTCATACTCATCTTTGCACTTGCACCGTTCGTAGGATTCTTGGTCACAGCATCAATCAAAATTCCGTTCCAAACACCATAGCAACCAGACTGGACGTCCGTGTTTACATACACGCCAGCAAATTCCGGCAGGTAGTACACAGTGTTGCCAGTGACGGTCACAGTATATGTCGCCTTTCCACCATCAGCAGAAGAAGCTGTGATTGTTGTTGAGCCAGCCTTTACACCGTAGATAACGGCATCACAAGTCGTTGCTGTATATTCGCCAAGCAACTTGTTGTTCGCTTTGTCGAACACCATAGCAACAGTCGGGTCTGAGACTTTCCATACCGTCGTCTTATCGCTTGGATCTGCATTTGCATCTGCAGTGCTAGAAATCGTACCTTTAACGACAAATGAACTACCCTGGGCAACAGAACCTGATGTCTGCGCAAATGTTACCTTATCAGCCTTGATATATGCAGGAATAACATAAACATAGGCAGTATCGGTATAGTTTCCGAGTTTTGCAGTTACAGTTACCGTTCCGTCCACGACAGCATTATCCTTAGTCGCGTTCGTAACAAGCACACCGCCAAGAAGAGATTTAACAATGTTACCCTTGTTTGTGGTAACGTTGCTCGCCTCGGTACATGTCCATGTAACGGCAGAAGAGATATCATTTCCGTTAATGTCATACGCTTTGAGAGTTACAGTGTTTCCGCTGACAACTTTCTGTGATGCAACCGGATCAACAAAAATCTGTCCCTTAGATGCATCAGAAGTCGCATTGAATTCTGTCTCATACTTAGAAAGATCCCAGACAGCAGAAGCGGTCTTGAATTTCTTCTCAGTAAAGTTCCAGCCACGGTTCAAGATAGCATAGCGACCTGAGTACTCGCGATTGATGTAGCGGTCTACAAGGGCATTAGTGCCATCAAGACGAGCACTTGTATTTACAAGAGTTGTCTTAGCAGCATCAGTGTAGTTTCTGCCGTCCTTCCAACCAACAACCAAATCATGATTTGCATCATATACTTCATAGTTCGGCTTTGCTCCGTAGATTGCATCAGCAACCTTGCCTGTCTTGGCTTCGCCGTCTGCAAGGAACACATTGTTGAAGAATGAAGCGTTCGTATCAGCACCAGAGTTACGTGCAAAAGTAAGAACAACGCCATCAGCCATATGAACGGTAGAATTCATGATGACGATACCTTTGTTTGCTTCTACAGCCTCAACCATTGTGCGAGATGCAGAAAGTGTATCGGTATTCTTGTTGTCATCAGCAAGAGCCCAGATGTCACATTCCTCATAGAGCGCAACGTCTGCATAGCCCCAGATAAAGTCAACGTCGCCCTTAATCTGACACTTGTAGAACCATGAGCGGTTGCCCTGTGAACCAATGTAAAGGGTGTCCTGATGGCTCAAGAAAGAACAGTTGTAAGCAATGAGTTTTCCTTTAGAAGAGAACACAATAGCTTCAGCCTGTGTGTTAGAACCATTATTTGCTGAACGGCTGTAAGTATTCTGAATAGTCAAATTCTTAAGAATAAGGTTACATGTGCCGTCAAAGCGTGTCGCACCGCGGAAATAACCACTTGAAACTCCATGGCTCTTTGCAAGAGCCTCCATAGAGTTTGTGTTTCCTGAGTTGCTCTGCTTGATGACAACATCAGTACCATACTTAGCAGTTCCTGTACCCTCAAGGAAAACAGTCGCAGAACCAGTGTAGAAGACAAACTCTTCATACGTTCCGGGTTCAATCTTTACGACTACACCGCCGGTCATCTTATCAGTCATGATTTTATCGAGTGCTGACTGCACCGTCGTGTACGTCTTGCCCGAACCAACTTCAAGAGTTGCATCGATTGTCGGTGTAAGAGTATCAACCTCCGGCGCAACAGGAGCCGGTGTCGGTTTTACCGACGGACCCGATATCGGTGGATTATCATCTCCACCATCACTACATGCTACCAGACCACCTAGCAGCATTAAAACAGCAGCAAGCGACAAAAGCCACTTGAGCTTGCCCAACTTTTTCATAGTTTCCCCCTTAGAAAACATATTTTAATTTGGGGATATACACCCCTTTATAAAAATTATAGGTATCACATTTTATAATTGTCCATAAACAGAATGACTATTTTTTCTATAAAATCGTGACCTCAAACTTATGGGGACGAAACACAGCACCTTGCGCGCGAAATACTCAAAATATGTACAAAAATGACCTTATATGTTATACTGACAGCGTGGACGATAAAGTCATCAGGCGACATCAATTTCTCAAAGGCAGAGACATGCCGCTCACATTTGGTTTTGCCGCCGCAGTAGATTTTAGTTCATACATCGGACAAGAGTATGTGGCGGGCATTATGCATGCAACCGCTGACTACGGCATAAACTTCATCAACATGGCGGACGCTGTACGTCATTCAATGGTTGAGGACTCGTATTTCCTTTCAAAATTTTTGGCAAAAACCCAGTTCATGCAAACTCCTCTCGTAGATGGACTGGTCACATGGGCTTCTTCGCTGGCGGAATATATGGAAAACGAAAAAATCCGCTCGCTTTTCTCTTCATTTGCCCCGCTTCCGATGGTAGATATCGGCTATCTGGATATTCCCGGCGTTCCGAGCATCAGAATCGACAATGCCCATGCCATGCACTTGATTGTCAGTCATTTAGTACGTGTGCACAAATTCCGCTCAATCATTTTTATTGGTACAAAATTTTCAAAACCACATCTTACGCGACTGGAATTCTTTAAGAAAGAAATGGCGGCATTCGCTCTCCCCTGTGATGACAGCCAGATTTTTCTTTCGGACTCGCTGGATTTTACGGATGTAGCGGCTCTGATGGAAACAGTCTGCACATTGAGTCCGTTCCCGCAGGCAATTGTCACATCAAGTGACATCATCGCGTCACAAGTGATTGACGAACTGGAAAAGCACGGCATTTCCGTTCCAGAAGATGTGGCGGTAACGGGTTTTAACAATCAGCTGGTAGGCATTACTTCAAGCACGCCCATCACGACGATTGACCTCGCCTATTTTTCACGCGGATATCGAGCAGTAGAAGTGCTTATCGACCGCATTATTGACAAAAATGAAATAAGCACTGAGCCTATCCTCGTTCCGCCATCTCTTCTGATACGACAAAGCTGCCGTTGTTTTGAGGAAGACATTCTAAACGCTTTTCGGAACGAATCATTTTCACGAAAGGTTCCCGGAGAAAATGCGTCACAAGATGAAATCCGCGCCTATCTGGAACATGCGGTCACTCCCGTCATTCCTTACGAGGAGAAAAAATCCCGCGCCATCCTTGCAGATGCAATTTTAAGCGATTTATACCATACAAATGTACCCCCCCCCCAGAAGGATTTTAAAGTTCTTCCGCTCACTGCTTAAAAAGCGTCACACACAGCGTTTTCGCACCTATAACTGGAACGAATCCATCTCCACGCTCCGCAACATCGTTCTTCCGCTCGTTGAGAATAACCCGCAACAGCTTGCCAGCTTTGAGAACACCTGCCATGCGCTCCGCACGTTACACTCGCTTTCTTTGCATTACGACATGATTTCCCGGCAAAGCGGTGAAAAGAACGGCATGACAAATCTTGCGCTCAGCATTTCTGCCGCCACAACAATCAAACAACTTGAAAATGTACTGCGGTTCAAATTGAGTGAGCTGTCAATTCCCGGCATTGTGCTCGCATTAAGTCCGTACCTTACCGCACAACTCGCACCGGCGCAAATCAGTCTTATCATTCCCGGCGCAGACTCCGAAGTAGAAAAGCAATTGCCTATCAGAGTGCGCGAGCCAAGACTGGTGCCCAAAATTGTCTTTCCGCACGGGAAGCGTTTTTCGGTCACGTTGGAACTGCTGTTTCATAACGCAAAATATATCGGATACGTATTTTTTTCTAACGGCGCAGAAAATCTTTTGCTCTACGATGACGTAAAGGAACTTCTGAGTCAGTCCCTCTACAAACTCTATCTGCAAGAAAACAGAGTAAAAGCCCACATGCTTGTCATCACTGACCGCGCAAAACTCGTGAACACAATTCCGCTTTCACCAGTCGAACACGATGAGATTCACGGGCACGTCCAGGTACAAGATATTCTGGATTACATGATTGACCATCTTGATGAGATGCTTACGTTGGAAAAAATGTCGCAGGATTTTCATTTAAGCAAGAGTCATCTCGCACGGCGCATCAAAGCGCTCACAGGCTACAGCATGCAGACTCTGCACGAACTATTAAAAATTGAACAGGCTAAGGATTTAATAAAAAGCGGAACGCTTAAAATGAATGACATTGCTGCCCGGCTCGGTTACACCAACCCCAATTACTTTAGCAATGTGTTCAAAAAAGTAACGGGGTTGAGTCCGCTCAACTGGGCAGAACGAAACTAAAAACACTCTATCATATAGAAGATTTAGTTATGGCAAATCTTTGTCTGACATTCCTTGTAGATTTCAGATGTTTTTGCCACTACGTCAGCCGGAATGCTCTTGATGTTCGGGTCGCCGGCAAGTTTGTTTGCCTTGAGCCAGTCGCGGACAAACTGTTTGTCGTAGCTGGCAGGGCTTGTTCCCACTTTGTAGGTCGCCAAGTTCCAGAAGCGACTTGAATCGGGAGTCAAAACTTCGTCTGCCAGAACCAATTCGCCGTTCTCGTCCAGACCGAACTCAAATTTTGTGTCCGCGATGATGATGCCGTTTTTGTAAGCATGCTCATACGCTTTGTTGTAAATGGCGAGCGCGGCTTTTTCAATTTTTTCTGCAAGCTCTGCGCCCAAATCGTTCTTCATGTAGTCCAAGGACACGTTGATGTCGTGGCCTTCAGTCGCTTTTGTGGACGGAGTGACAATCGGCTTGTCCAATTTTTCTGCCAAATCGTAGTCGCGGTCAAAATGAACGCCTTCGGGCAGTTTTCCGCTCTTGAGCGCATCGTACATACTGCCGAACATATAGCCGCGTACAATCACCTCATACGGAATCATCTTGAGTTTTTTGACCAGAATGGTGCGTCCCTCATACTCAGGCTTTTGAAAGTCAGCGGGCATATCTTTCAGGTCAGAAGAAATCATGTGATTCTTTACAATATCTTTGGTGTAGTCAAACCAGAAATTAGAAAGCGCGTTCAACACCTTGCCTTTGTCGGTGATAAGCGTGGGAAGAATCACGTCAAATGCAGAAAGGCGGTCAGTTGTGACGATAACCATGCGTCCGTCTTCCAAATCATACACTTCGCGGACTTTGCCGCTGATAATCTTTTTCATCTCAAAAACCTCGTCTTTACAGTAAAGCGTATTTTTGCAGTTTTTTCAATATACTTGTAAAAACCACTAATTCACTATAGAATGTGCTTATGAAAATAAGTTCTCTCTTGCAGCAAAAAAAAGTGACATTTTCGTTTGAAGTGTTTCCGCCCAAACAACAGGATGATTTTGAGACCGTAAGCGCGGCGGCAAAAGAATTGGTGTCGCTGCATCCCGATTTTATCAGCATCACCTGCGGAGCGGCTGGCTCACAAAAGACCAACACGGCAGACATTGCGGCAGTCATCGAACAAAACAACACCGCTGCCCTCGCCCATCTTACGTGCGTGCGCCTCACCAAAGAACAGCTGGAGCAGAACATCGCAGAATTTAAGGCGCGCGGCATTCAGAACGTGCTTGCGCTCCGCGGCGATTTACCCAAAGACGCTCAGGAAGGCGAAAACCTGTTTCCGTCCGGACTGCAGCATGCGTCTGATTTGGTTCCGCTTTTGAAACAGGCGGGATTTTGTGTGGGCGGCGCATGCTATCCCGAAGGTCACCCGGAAAGCGCAAACCGTGACATTGATATAGAAAACTTAAAGCATAAAGTGGATGCGGGCGTTGATTTTTTGACGACGCAGATGTTTTTTGACAACGACATGCTCTATTCGTTTTTGTACCGCTTGCAGTCGGCAGGAATTCATGTGCCGGTGATGGCGGGCATTATGCCGATAACGAGCGCGGCGCAAGTGAGCCGCATGGTCGATTTGTCGAACGCCTACATCCCGCGCAAACTTCTTTCGCTCTGCGATAAATTCCGCGGCAGCAAGGAAGCGATGTGGCAGGCGGGCATTGCTTATGCGACAGCCCAGATTATCGATTTGATTTCAAACGGTGTCCGAGGAATCCACATCTACACAATGAACAAGCCGAAAGTTGCGCGGGTAATTTTGCAGAACGTGGACAGCATTTTGTCTGCGACGAACGGCGTGGTGGGAGCTTAGGTGAATTTTAAGGCCTTTTTACAAGAACGAATTTCTCAAGGACTGCCCGTTTTTTTTGACGGCGGCATGGGAACAATGATTCAGGCTTCGGGCGTAACTGATTATACGATTCCCGAAGATTTGTCGATTACACATCCCGATGTGATAAAATCAATTCACCGCAAATATTTGGACGCGGGATGCAATGTGCTCACGGCGAACACGTTTGGCGCAAACCCGCTCAAGCTTACGACAGCCCCCTACTCCTGCGAAGAATACATCAAAGCTGAGATGAAAATCTTGCGCGAATGTGTGGCAGAGGCAGAAGCCGCAGGAAACAATCGTCCGCATTTTATTTCATGGGACACCGGGCAGATTGGTCGTCTCTTGGAGCCGATGGGCGATTTGACTTTTGACGAGGCATACAAAAGCTACAAACAGGCGGCAACTCTGGCGGAAGCGGAAGGCGCGCAGGTGGCAATCATCGAGACGATGAGCGACTTGTACGAGATGAAGGCGGCAATTCTTGCGGTGCAGGAAAACACAAAGATGGCTGTTATCGCCACGCCGACTTTCCAGACAAATCTCCGCACGCTCACTGGCGCAGACGTACAGACTTGCGTGACCTATCTTGAGGCGTTGCATGTGGATTTGCTCGGCTTAAACTGTGGCGGCAGCCTTGAAGAAGACAATGAGTTAGCGCGGCAATTTTTGCAATATGCGCATACACCGGTCTTAATTCAGCCGAACGCGGGCATTCCTGTCGTAGTCGGCGGCAAAACAATGTACCGTGTAAGCGCAGCAGATTTTGCCGCCTCACAGAAAATCAATCGGCGCGCGGGAGCAGTTGCCCTCGGTGGCTGCTGCGGTACAACTCCGCCCCATATTGCCGCGATGATTTCTGAAATCGAAAAAGAACCGTCAATTGACCGCCCGCCATTCACCGCGGAAAACGATACATTCATCTGCTCATACAACCAGACCGTTCAGATTGGCGGAAAAGCGGGACCGCAGATTGTTGGCGAACGCATTAATCCCACCGGAAAGAAAAAATGCAAGGAAGCCCTTCTTGCCGGCGACATGAATTTTGTGCTGAACGAGGCGGAAAGCCAGATAAATGCGGGCGCGCAAATTTTGGACGTAAACGTAGGACTTCCCGGCATTGACGAAGCCGCCACAATGGTCACTGCGCTCAAAACAATTCAAAGCACATTCGCTACCCCGCTCCAAATTGACTCCAGCGAAAGCGGCGTACTGGAAAAGGCATTGCGCTACTACAACGGAAAACCGCTTGTAAACAGTGTGAACGGCCGCAAGGACGTAATAGATAAAGTTCTCCCGATTGTGGCGCATTACGGCGGCGCAGTAGTCGCTCTTTGTATTGATGAGAACGGCATTGCGCCCACCGCAGAAGGACGTGCAGAAGTCGCGCGGAAAATTATTGCGGAAGCGGCAAAATATGGCATACAGCCCAGAGACATTGTGATTGACACACTTACGCTCACCGTGAGCTCACAGCAAAAAGAAGCCTTGGAGACAACGCGGGCCATTACGCTCCTTAAAAATGAATTTGGCTCACAGGGACTGCGGTTCATTCTCGGCGTGTCGAACATCAGCTTTGGACTCCCACGCCGCGACATTATCAACAGCCGCTTTTTCTCGCTCGCCTTGTACGCAGGTTTGGACGCATGTATCATCAATCCGTTGAGCGAGCCGATGATGGAAACTTACTACGGCTACCGCGCGCTTGCCGGCTACGATGAGAACTGCCTTGACTTCATCGAAAAATATACGGGAACGACCGCGCCGCTTTACGGCGTGACAAAAGAACAGTTGGCAAATGCAAATGCGTTAGCGGGTGGAGAGGCGCGAAGCGTTGCCGAAGGCAATGGAGCGAAAGCGGAACCTCGCAACACGCGACCGCCGCAGGCGGGAACGCCCAAACTTCCTGAAAACTTGACCGACAACGAGCGCAATTTAATAGAAATCATCTGCAAAGGCTTTAAAGACAAGTCTGGCGAGGCGACAAAAAAACTGCTTGAAAGCGGCACAGAACCCGTGGCGATAATTGACCGCTGCATCGTGCCCGCGCTGGATTTGGTGGGAAAAGACTTTGAAATCGGACTGAAATTCTTGCCGCAACTTCTTTTGAGCGCGGACACCGTGGGCGCATCCTTTGCCGTGATAAAAGCTCACCTGGAAGCAAGCGGCACAAAACAGGAAAGCCGGGGCACAATCGCAATCGCAACGGTATTCGGCGACATTCACGACATCGGAAAAAACATCACCAAAGCGATGCTGGAAAACTATGGCTACACAGTGATTGACCTCGGAAAAAATGTGCCGTCAGAAACCGTAGTCAAAACAGTGCTGGAAAACGACATCAAATTGCTGGGCTTAAGCGCACTCATGACCACGACCGTGGGAAATATGCAGACCACAATTCAGGACGTACACGCCGCATTGGAAAAAGCCGGAAAATCATGCAAGATTATGGCTGGAGGAGCTGTCCTGACCGCTGACTATGCGACCAAAATCGGAGCGGACTATTACGTAAAAGATGCGATGGCTTCTGTCGCTGTGGCAAAGGAAGTGTTTGGGTGATGACCGTAACGACTACAGAAAAACGAATCAGCAAAGTCTCAGGAAAACCGCTCTCATCGTTCAGCGTTTTGCCGGCATATCTCAACATTCCGACACGCGCTTTTAAGGCGACAATGAAATTGTTCCGTTCGGTTATCGCCGTGTTTTTTGTGCTGCAATTCGGGAAAAAATGGGGCTTTCTCAAAATTCCTGTCGTCCACGTAGACCACCCGCTCGACAAAAAGATTCCGTTTCTGCCGCAAAAAGTCGATGTCTACTTGAGTTTCATCAATTTCTGGATTTGCCCGATGACCATGCTCATCAAACGCTACGGCGCGCGCAAAGCCATGTCTTTTATCCGCGAATGGCTGGAGCTTTTGACCACAACCTACGACGAGGCAGGACGCATGTACCGCTTCCGTCTGAGCACCATGGAACGCCCCAGCTATCACAAAGGTCAATTCTTTACGATTCACTTTTTTGACCCGCACTTGCTCTGTGTGCCGAGTCTGCATATCGCGATTATCGTGCTATGCTATTCATTTTACCGGATGCTTTTTGAGCGCGAAGAATTTACCGAGGCTGAAAAATCCCAATGGAACAAAGAATTGTATGAGCAGGCAGTCGCAATCGCGGATTCCGTTCTGTACGTCAAACAGCATAGCGTAAACTGCGTTCCCGCCGCGCTCTACATGATAAGCAAAGTCTTTCCCGACCTCTTCAAGCCGACCGATGCCGTACAGTTCATCGGCAATATGTTCGCCCAGCCCGAAGGCATGACAGCCGAAACCGCTGCCGAAGTGCGCGAACATCTTTTGTTTGTGTACGAACAGTTCTTGCTTGAAGGAGCGCACGATGACGACTGGCGCGCCCCAGTTCAGCGGTGGATTACTGAGTATGCGTAAAAACTGCGGTCTTTGCTTTTCAGCGTGTATTTTTGCGCGCTTGTATTATTCCGCGAGATAGCGCGCCCGACTGGTCTCTGTCTCAAACACATCGACTGCGTAGAGTTTTGTGCCACCGTTTTTTCCGGTCAAATCGCAATTGTTTTCTTTTGCGAGCACAATCATGCCGTCGTAAATGTAACGGGCAATGCGTTCTGCGCTGGGATTTTGGTCAAAGGCGGTGATGTCGTTCAGATTGGTGTGGTCAAGTGTGGAGACGACGGTTCTGAGCGCATTTTTAAGCACGGCAAAATCAAAGAGCATTCCGCCCGCGTCCAGTTCTGCACCGCGCACATGCGCATACACTTTGTAATTGTGACCGTGCACGTTCTCGCACTTTCCATGATAGTCGCGCAAAAAATGCGCCGCCGCAAAATCAGCTTCAACACGTACTTCGTACATTATTTCCACCCCATTTCTGCAAGAGCTTTTTCCGCCTCGCTAATCTCATCGTAAGGCATCACATGGTCTTTGTAAATGATGCTGTTCTCATGTGATTTTCCCAACAACAGCACAATGTCGTCCTTACCCGCCATCTTCAAAGCCTGTCTAATCGCGGTCGGACGGTCAGGGGTGATGAACAAATCTTTGTCCATCACTTTGCCGGCTTTTTCTGCGCCAACAGCAATCTGTTTTAAGAGCGCGACAGAATCTTCTCCGCGCGGGTCTTCGTCAGTCAGAATCACAATGTCGCAGAAACGGGCGGCGACTTCACCCTGAAGCGGGCGTTTTTCTGTATCACGCTCTCCACCGCTTCCGAAAAGAGAAATCATTTTGCCGGAACAACGGCGGCGCACGGGCGGGAAAATTGTCTCAAAAGATGAGGGCGTATGCGCATAGTCAACAATCAGCTCAAACGGCTGTCCTTTGTCAATCACGGTCATTCTGCCCTTTACGGGAAGCAATTTTTCTACGAGCGGAGAAAGAGTCGCAAGTTCCGTGCCGGTCAGCCGTGAAACTGCGAGCAATGCCGCCATGATATTGTATGCGTTGAATGCGCCGGGAAGCGATGACTTTATGTGAATCACCGGTGTCTGCACCGGCTTCGCATGCTCATCCACCACGTTCGGTTCTGTCAGCGTAAAGTTCAGTCCAAAGCGCGCGCTTGCAATATTCCTCGCCAAAAGATACGGCACTCCGTCGGGAATGGGCGGCAGGGGTTTTGCCTCCGCGCTTGTCTCGCCCGCACTTTTTCCCGCCTTGCCTTCAGTCGTAAAGCCGAGGACGGGATGTTTTGTCGCCTTGATAAAATATGACGCGCTTGGGTCTTCCAGATTCACAATGCCGAACGCGGGAACGGTCACTTTTTTTCCGTCGATTAGTTTTACATGGTCGCATTCATCGAGCTTTCGGAACAAGTTTGCCTTGTCGTCTCTGTACTGCTCAAAAGTCTTGTGGAATTCAAGATGCTCAAGCGTGACGTTCATGAACACGCCGCAGTCATAGTCGATACAGCCCGTGCGATTGGTGCGGCTGGAAAGTCCGTGTGAAGATGACTCCACCACAGCATACTCGCATCTAGCGGCAAGCATTTCGGCAAGATGATGCTGGATAATCGGCGCTTCGGGTGTAGTCTGATGCTGGGGATTTGCGATTGCCTCTCCGCCGAGCGAATACTGCACCGTGGAAATAAAACCGGCTTTTTTGCCACAGAGTCTGAGCAATTGCCAGATAAACGACACCGTAGAAGATTTTCCTTCCGTGCCGGTCACGCCGATTACAACGAGTTTTTTTGACGGATTATCATAGAAAGCGGCAGAAATCGGAGCCATCACAAAGCGTGAGTCCGTCACTTTGACAAACGGAACGCTTTCTTTTCGCTCGCCCAAAGCCGTCTGAATGTCAGCCTTTGTCTTTTCGTCAAATTCGTCCTGAAAAACGACCGCAGCCGCTCCCGCTTTTATTGCAGCAGGAATAAACACGTTTCCCGTGGTATGCGTTCCAGGCAGGGCAAAAAAGAGCGTACCTTCCGCCACATCGCGGCTGTCAAATGCGAGCGCAGTAATTTCGGGGTTAGTCTGCATGGTATCCGCTGAAATACCGTCAGCAGAAACACGAATATGCTCAAAAGCAGTCAATAATTCAGAAAGATTCTTTTTCATAGCAATGAGTGTACTCCTAAACTGCGCTTTCTTCAATAGAAAAAATCTGCCTAATACTCTTTGCCAAATACTTCTTTCAAAGCCTTAACCAGCGCATCGTCATCATAGAATTTTTCGTAACTGTCACCGTCCTTAAGCGACAAGTCAACGGGCGCACCGGCCTCAAGCGTTTTTGTAAAATCTGCATTGCACTTTCGCATATTTCTTGAGAAGTAAAACGGGAATCCATCTGCTGTAACGCCTACACCGACAACACAACTACCGCCCCCTGCCGGTTCGCCTAAGATTTTAATCCCGCGCTCTTTTGCATAATACGGGAGGGCATTTCCGCAGGAGAATGAAGCGAATGATGTGAGAATGGCAATGTTCAAATCTTTGACGAACGCACGGTATTCCTCATCGGCGTCGTCAACATTGCCATCGAAGTTCAAGTCTGCCTTTACGTATTCATTGTATTTTGAGCCGGTATGAACATCGTCATAGTTAAAGTCCCCGCGTCCCGTTAAAAGTGTAAGCATCCAGTATAAAGCCACTTCTGCTCCACCGCCGTTACATGAAACATCAATCAGAACTGTTTTTACATCTTTGTATGTCCCGGAATCTATGTTGCCGTTAGCCTTGTCATCCTTGATTTTCTTAAACGCAGTATAAAAAGAACTGATTGTGTCATCAGGAAGAAGTGAAGAATCGGGGTCTCCTGGAGTATCACCAGCATAATAGTTTTTCCATGCCCCAGACTCAGCATATGTGAATTCGTCAAAACGAATGACAAGCACTTTTCCGTCACCTATAAGTTCCAGCTGTTTGTCTGGATACAGTTCTTCATCGGAATTAATAAGCCCTTTTTGTTTGCGGTAGTAATTCAAACTGCCTTCTTCCGTCAGCGACGATATTTTACTATAATATTTCCATCTTGGACTTCAGCCGTTTTGGAGTACATCATAAACTATATTCTTTATTTCATCATTATTAAAAACGATACGACTATTCCAGTCGATATTTGCATGCTCATCGCCGTATGTATACAGCGTGAGACGAGCCAAGCCTTTCAAATAGTCCGCATAAGAGGATGATTGCAACAAGGTTTTTGTCTCTGGATCATACCGGGAAAGCATTGCGTCAAAAGAAAGCGCGTCCGCCTCTTTCACCTTTTCCTCGTCCGGGCGGCCTTTTCCCGCATCTGCAAAGCCATAATAGCCGGGTTTTCCATAAATATAATCATGGGTAAAGCAGAGCATATTGTATGATGTTTCGGCCAATGCCTGTGGCCTGTTTTTCAAATCGCTATACCAAGGGCTGTCCTTAAAAGTTTCATATCTATATCTTGACGAGTACAGATATAAGTTTTTACCGTTGTAAAGGAGCTGAGTATTTAAAATACCACATGTAAAAAGCTGGTTCATTACGCAAAACGGCACATAAACATCATCAAGACCGCCGTAAACCTTAAAGCCATATTTTGCAAGGTCAAATGTTATGGATTTTTGACCAGTGAATGCTTTTTTTATGCTCACAAGTCTCTTATTCACATTCTCAAAAACAACCCCGTCTTCTTCTCTCGTAAAGCCTCTCCATGCGGGGCAATACATCGTATTATTCTTGGTGCTTATAACAATCGGAAATGTTTTTCCCCAGACTGTGGCCGTTATTGTGTACTCTCCGTCTGAATACTCCAGTCCAGCGATTTTCATATAAGCACCTGCTTCCATTCAGTATCTTGCGCCGACATACGGGACACATTCATTTCCGTCGTAGATGCGCATAAAAAAGACGCCGACTACAGCACCGTCTTTTCCCTTCATTACAGGAACGCTTCTTGTCTCAAAATTCTTGTTTTCCTCTTTCGGTACGCCAGAGACAACATTGATTACATTGGTGATTGTATCGCCTTCCTGCGCACAAGAAACAAAAGAAAAGAATAAAGAAACTGATATGGCCGCGGCGATAAAAGTATTTCTAGCTGTTTTTTTTCACGAAACTCTCTCCTTGTGAAAAATATATCACGTTTTCTAGTATACCATAGGACTGCGGATTTTAAAGCAAAAGCAGAAAAAATTTTACGAATCTGAAATTCCGTGTTATGCTAGAAGTATGGCGATGCTTTCAAATCAAGACGATGTATTTAGCAAGACTCAATTTGTGTTCCGGGGAGACTCAATAATCCTGCAGAACGGAAACCTGCCCGACGAAAACATTGTACGGCGGTGCATGGAACACCAGATTGCCAGCGATTGGTTTGCAGAGACTGAGTACAATTATTCGGCACTTCTCTTGGAAAAAGATGCGCCAAATCCCGCAGGCTGCGAAGACATTCATTTGCGTGATTTCTTCTGGCGCATGAAAGACTCCGACGAGCACAAAAAACTCGCCGCATTAAGCGCACGGGCAAAAGGTCTGCTCAGTTTCCGCAAGAACAAACGGTTCTGTTCAATTTGTGGCGGTCCCCTGCACGACGACAAACAGTTTACCGCACGCACCTGCTCCAAATGCGGACACCAATTTTTCCCGCAGATTGAACCCGCGGTTATCGTGCTGGTGAGCAAAGGCAACGAGATTCTTTTGGCACAGCACATGAACCGCACCTACAATTTTTATTCCTGCATCGCGGGCTTTGTGGAAGTGGGCGAAACAATTGAGCACGCCGTCGTGCGCGAAATCAAAGAAGAGACCGGCCTTGACGTAAAAGATGTTCGCTACGTGGCAAGCCAGTCCTGGCCCTTCCCCGACCAGCTCATGCTCGCTTTCCGTGCCGAATACGCAGGCGGAGAAATCAAGATTCAAAAGGAAGAGATTCGCGACGCACAATTTTTCCCGCGCGATGATTTACCACAGACACCGCCCCCCGGCAGCGTCGCATGGAATTTGATTCACGAATGCTTTGAGTGATGCGGTAGCGCTGGGAGCCCCGAAGTAGCCGAAGGCTATGAGTGCGAGCGAAGGGCGGACATAGCGACGGCATATGTGCCGTACCGCCCATACTGACAAAAATCATATTTTTTTCTATACTATTCTCACTTCAAAAAAACGAGGAAAAAATGAAAAACAGATTTGAGATTGGCGAAGAACTGGAAACGACCGTAGTGCAGATTGCGGGAGACACAATTTTTATAGATTTGGGCTTGAAAAGCGAGGGCTTTGTAGACGCGGCGGAATTCAGAGACGACGACGGAAACATTACGATACACGAGGGAGACAAAATCAAGGTCTACTTTGTGAGCGACAACCGGGGCGAGCTGCATTTTACCACACGCTTGAGCGGAGAAAGTGCGGGCGACGAGATGCTTGAAAAGGCGTACAAATCTGGTCTCCCCGTAGAAGGCACGGTTGAAAAAGAAATCAAGGGCGGCTTTGAGGTAAAAATTGGAAGCGCGCGTGCGTTCTGTCCGTATTCGCAGATGGGATTCCACACCCGTGAAGAACCGAGCGCATTTTTGAACCGCCACCTCACTTTTTTGATTACCGAATACAAAAATGACGGCAAAGATTTGATTGTCTCAAACCGCAAGATTTTGGAGCAGGCTGAGCAGCAGAAAATCGCATCCCTTGCCGAGACGCTTACTGTTGGCGCAAAAATCACGGGAACGGTCAAGTCGCTCCAGAGTTACGGCGCATTTATCGACATCGACGGATTCCAGGCATTGCTCCCGATTTCAGAGATTTCACATGAGCGCGTAAAAGATGTGGCGGACGTGTTGAGCGTAGGCCAGCAGATTGAAGCGGTTGTAATCAAAGCGGACTGGAAACAGGAAAAAGTGTCGCTCAGCATGAAGTCGCTTGAAAAAGACCCGTGGGACGACGCGGCAAATACAATCAAAGTCGGCGAAAAAATTGACGGCACGATTGCGCGCGTGGCTCCGTTCGGTCTCTTTGTGAACCTCGCAAAAGGAATTGACGGACTCGTGCATATTTCCGCGCTGGAAAACGTAAGCGCAAGCACGAATCTCGCAAAGAAATTCAAGGTTGGCGAGGCATTCAGCGTTGTGGTGGATAAAATCGATGTGGCAGAAAAGCGCATTTCTCTTCTCCCCGCCTCTAGTGCCGAGCAAGACCAAAGCGCAGAAAAATATTTGTCCAGCCAAGACGATGATGGCGAGAGTTATAACCCATTTGCCGCTTTGCTGAAAAAATAAAGGAGGATTCATGAAAAATCTGAAATGTTTAGGGGCGATTTTTGCAGTCGCTTTGGCGTTTGGCTTTGTATCATGCAGTTCGGATGCAGAAACTAAGTATGAAATAAAATATAATAAAATATATAGAAAAGAGTGTCGAAAAAGTCTACGCTGACTCTGTCACTTATACCATAACTGATGGCGACAACGGTAGCAAGAATATTGTGCTTGCGACAAAAACCAAAGACGCTATAATCCGCTACACGACAGACGGCTCTCTTCCCAGACATTTGCCTCAGCAGTTTCATTTACGGCGACCGAGACTACGGCAGGAAGCGGAGAAATTACCGTAACCATGGAGTCATCAGGCGCAACAATCTACTATACCACCGACGGAAGCACTCCAACGACATCAAGCAGTAAGTATGGCGCTCCCATTAAAGTGAGCAATTCCACCTACTTCAAGGCATATGCGATAAAAACAGGATTTACACCCAGTCCTGTTTCCAACATGAGCGTCGTCATCAAAGAGAAAACAGTCTATGTAGACAAAAAAGCCAAAGAAACTCCTCCGCAAAAAGTTACGGAGCTTAAAGCTGAAGCAATGAATCGTCAGGTACTGCTTACATGGAAAGATGCGCCGGACGCAGATGTGTACGGTTATGAGGTGAGTTTTAACGGCACCGGTACAATCAACCGTGTAGTGTTCCCGGCTCTTGATTCAAAAAGCATGATGGCACCAAAAGGCTCTGGCGGATGCTATATAAGTTCACTTATCAACGACACAGAATATTCTTTCACCGTAAAGACTGTGGACACCAGCGCCGCAAGCACAAATCCCGCCTCGAACCCAAAGCAGTGGGGCGAGGGAGAAAACAAGCACGCATGCGAAAATACCAGCGACAAAATTTTCTTGCTCTCAGAGAAAGAAGCGACGACATCGGATTACGGTTTCCCCGAATTCAATGTCCACGGAGCAGGAAACGCGAGAATCCGCGCAACAACTGACTATGCCAAAGCAAACTACGCATATCAGGACACGGCTTCAAACGGCTGGTGGTGGCTACGCTCTCCATACTGGACCGGCTCTTCTGAAGCATACGGAATAGAAAACGGTGGAAACGCCGAAGGTCGCCACGCTCCTGTTTCACGTAAGTATTGGGGTATTGTGCCAGCTTTGCGAATCACCCTTCCATAAGCAACAGAATCGAATCGTTATAGTTCAACCGTCTGCCACATGCAGGCGGTTGTTGTTTTTTCTGATGCCACCCTGTTTGGTACCCCAAGTAATAAGTTTTCCTTGACAAATACATAATCAAGTATACAATTATATGAATAGTTTTTCAGCATGAGATACAACAGTCCACAAAAAGGCGGAGGAGTATTCTCATGCCACAATTTAAGTCAAAGCTTTTTTACAAAATTTTCAGCGGTTATATCATTGCCGTTGTCGTAATCGTCGTTCTCGCATGCACCATTATTGTCAATGCATTCGGTTTTCAGGAACTCGCCGTCCGCTCTGAAAAGGAAATTCTTCCAAACACGCTCATGGCAAAAGACCTCCAGCTTCATGTCATTCAAGTTCAGCAATGGCTGACCGATATTTCCG
>JAFSTK010000080.1 GCA_017450535.1 Treponema sp. | reverse complement strand
TCAAATTATACTCCGGAAAAAGGCGATTTGGTTTGGCTTGATTTTACTCCACAAGCAGGACATGAGCAAAAAGGGCGCAGACCAGCAATTTGTATTTCTCAGAAAAAGTATAATCAAAAAACAGGACTGGCTTTATTCTGCCCTATTACAAGCCATATTAAAGGTTATCCATTTGAGATAGTTTTAGATAAACATTCAATAAATGGATGTATCTTAAGTGACCAAATAAAAAACCTCGAATATCTGCAAAGAAACTGTGTCTATATAGAAAAAGCAACAGAAGAAGAAATAAATTCTATTGTGGAAAATATAAAATTGCTGATTGAATAGAAGACCACAAAACACATATAATGCCTCAAGCTAGCAAAACTAACAACATAAAAAATACCTCTGGCGGACACGGATGCGAAGGCGTAGGTAGATTCAGCACGGATGCACACGAATGAACACGGACAGACACGGATGCGCAGGCGTAGGTAGATTCAACATTATTTATAGAAGTATACCACACGCCCCCAAAATCATCAATAATAATACATCCCCAGCAAAAAAACACGTCATTCCTATCAAAAAAATCCGCGTCCATCCCATCAAATCCCGTGCATCCTATTGAATCCCGAACCCCTACTTCCCCGTGTGCCCCGGAACACCTCGCCGGGTAAATGGCCAGAAGCGGTAGGACGTTGTGCCCAAAATACGGCTGCGGGGAACATACTGGGGCTGCATGTTGGTGTAGTATGTGACGGAGTATGCGTCGAAAGCAGAGAGCGGCGCAAGCCATTCGTCGTAACTGTGGCGCATATCCAGAGAATTAAAGCGGTTGTCGCCCATCATAAAATAGCAATTATCGGGAATATACTGCGGATTTCCTTCCGCATCGTTCGCTGGGAAAACCGGCATGTTGCGTCTGTCCTGCAACAAAATGTAGCCGCTCAGCATCTGCGCCTGCACAAAACAATCCAGACGCTTTGCATCGCTCGCCCACAAAGACGGCTGCAATCCGCTCGCAAGCAGCTCAAGGTTTCGCACAACAAGCCGTCCAAAAGTCAGCTTAATCATCAGGTTCAGCTTAAAGCTCGCCTCGGCATACAAGTCGCCGTTAAAATTGATTTTTTTGGCCGTCCAGTCCGTCATGAATTTTCCGAACCAGTCTACGCCGTCAGTCGCCTGCAAAAGTTTGTAGGTCAAAGCGGAAGTAACACGGTCAGAAAGCAGACCATAATCATAGTAGCCGCCCATCGGAGTGCGCACGAGGGAAATCACCGCCAAATCATTCTGGCTGATGTTCGCAGTGCCTGTTTTTTCTACGCTTGCAAATTGTTTGCTCAACGTGCGGAAGCGGTCAGCAAGCGAACGACATTCAAGCGAAGCGGACGTGATATCCAAAGCCTTGCGCTGTTCCTCGCAGTCAAGCATGGCGTCGTAATCTTCCTGGCTCAGAGGAAACTGCTGGATTCCTTTTTTGAGCGAAAGTTTGGTCTCGTTTAAATTCCATGCCGCCCAAGTCTCGTCTTCGGTCACAGGGGTAAACTCATCGCCCGCTCTGGTGCGGTGGTACAAAATGCCGTCCTGCATCATCAATTGTTCGCCCGGAACGCCGGCAAGTCGTTTTACAAGAGGGTCAGCCTTGGGGGTTCCGTCCGCGTCCATGTTCAGGTTCACTTTGGTGAGAGAAATCATGTAAACCAGCTGGCTCAAAAAAGTTTTCACCTCACTCTTGCGGTCAGCCTCATAATGCGGATTACGGAACACCACAATGTCACCGCGGTTATATTTTTTGAGATACGGGAGACCGATGTTTGAAAGCGGAAATTTCGGGCCGCTCAATGTCTTGAACACCACTACCCTGTCTTTTATCAGAAATTCGGGCACCATGGATTCAGAAGGAATCTCATACAGCTGCACGATAAAAATATTCAGCAGAAGCACCATAAAAACGGCCTGAACGAGCGCGTCAATCCAACTGACCGCCTCAGAAACAATCAGGCGCACCCCTTTCCGGCTTTTCTTCTCAGGAACTTTGTAGCCGACAAAATACTGCTCCACACGCTTTGGATTCAGATAACGCAAGATGACTAAGGTAAGCGCAGAAGAAACAACCCAAAACAGCACCGAAAAAGCGTCCAGCACAGACGGCGTTCCAAACTGACCCGCACGACGAAGCACAAAAGAAATCAAAAGCACATACGGAAGATATTGCAGCAGAGTTCGGTACACAGGAATAAAGCGCGTCTCACCCGAACGAAACACTTTTTGCACGCCAAAAAACGCCGTCACCGCAGAAAAAACAATCGCAAGCGGGAACGCAATCAAAGAAATATCACCATGAAAAGAAAGTGTCGTCAAAGAAAAAAGCCCGGCAGCCCCCACACGACCAACCGAAAGCGCACATAATTTTTTTGTGTCCATGCAGACAGTGTAGCGAAAAAAAGGGTATTGAACAATATGAGCGCAAACAAAGCGGACAGATTTACAGACAACGGTTTTTTAGCAGAATAGCTATTTTAGATTGACAATATAGCCATCACAATCTACAATAACCTGTAGTAAAGTAAAAAAAAAGGAGGTGTGCCATGAGCGATGCAATTCCCATTTTTGAAGCAAAAAATAAACTGCCGCTTTTTATCCGTCAGGCAGAGACCGGGGAGCCAGTTTTTATTTCTCGCAGGAATAAAAGCGTTGCCGTCCTTATTTCGTTTGATGACTACAATGAGCTTGTGAAGCGTGCTGAAGAGCCCAAGAAAAAAATGAACGTCGTTGAGCGCATTGCGGCATTCAAAGAAAAAAATGGCTGGCCGTTTACCGATGAGGAAATCGATGAGATTTTTGGTGATGTACGCGACCACACTCCAATTTCTTTTGAAAGCCATGTCTATGACGGCATAATGGAGGATTTAGATGACTGAAGACGAAGAGCCGCATTATCTTTTGGACACCAATATTGTTTCCGAACTCATGCGCTACCAGGCTGACTTTAATGTGCTCAAAAAACTGATTGAGCATAACGGTGACTGCGCAATCTGTAGTCCTGTCTGGCATGAACTGTTGTATGGCATACATCGGATGTCAGATGGTTTTCGCAAAACGAATTTTGAAAAATTCTTGCATGATGAAATAGAAGATATGTTCCCCGTAAAAAACTACACCAAAAAAGCAGCGGAGATTTTTGCGGAATTACGGGCAAAACTGGAAAAAATCGGTAAAACACCGGAGAATTTCGACGTAGAAATTGCATCCATCGCCATAGCAAACCGCATGATTCTCGCCACGCGAAACACAAAACATTTTGCCGCCATACAGGAAGTGAGCGACCTGCAGGTAGAAAACTGGTTTGAAACAGCCTCTTCTCCAAGCTTTGCGCACACGGATGTGCGCTGAAAAGACGGGGCAGCAGATTGCCTGCTGTTGCATTTTGGAAAAACAGGATGTTTTTTCAAATATACATTGAGCCTGTCGAAACCACACGCTATACTATCAATATGAACACTTTTTCTGACCAATTCGATTTTATTCCGTTTTCCGGTGACCAAGCATCTGCGGTATGTTCCGCACAACTTTCCGCAAACCAGAGCGCATCTATTTTTTCTGCCGACGCGCTGAAAAAAGTCGCCTACGACGCATTCGCGCGGCTTTCATTTACTTTTCCGCGCACGCATTTGGAGCATCTGATTTCCGCCGCGCTCTCCCCTGACGCAAGCGACAACGACCGCTACGTGTGCGCATGTATGCTAAAAAACGCGCTGGTTGCAAGCAAAGGAAAATTTCCGCTCTGTCAGGACACGGGCATCGCAAATATTTTTGGCTGGAAAAAAGGAAATGCGCTTACCGCCGGCGACGCATACGACGCGCTGAGTGACGGCGCAAAAGCATTGTACGACGAGCGGCACCTGCGCTTTTCTACCAGCTGCCCGTCATCTTTCTACGAAGAATACGACCCCAAAAACAATATGCCCGCGCAAGTCTCGCTTTTCGACGAGCACGCATGTCTTGCGCCCGCACCTAGTTTTATCGCGGACAGCCCCGCAGACTCTTTGAACTTCATCTTTTGCGCAAAAGGCGGCGGCTCCTCAAACAAAACGAATTTCGTACAGGGAACAAAAGCAAGCCTTAACGAAGCCGCCTTTGAAAAATTCCTCACAGAGCAAATCAAAAAATTCGGCACCTCGGCTTGTCCGCCCTACACGATTGCCGTTGTCGCAGGCGGATTGAGCCCGGAGCAAAATCTTCTCACGCTCAAACTCGCCACCTGCGGCGCATACGACGGTCTCACTTACGAGCCAAATCCATACGGATTCCGCGACAAAGCGTTGGAAGACAAAGTGCTGGAAATCGCGTCCCGCACGGGCTACGGCGCACAATTCGGCGGCACAAAATATGCGGTGGAGGCAATCGTTATCCGCCTGAGCCGCCACGGAGCAAGCTGTCCGTTAAGCGCGGGTGTCTCCTGCTCAGCCCACCGAAACCTCAAAGCGGTCGTCACAAAAGACGGCATATTTATAGAAAAAACATGCGAAAATCCCGCGGAATTGCCTGATTTTGAAAAGGCCGTTGCATTTGCTGAGTCAGAAAAAAGTATTGTGCCCGGCCCAGCCCAGAGCAAAACAGAAAGCACCGCGCGCGTCATCGACACAAACGGCGGCATCAAAAGCGTTCTGGACGCGCTCAAAGGCGCAAAGCCCGGCGACCGCATCATCTTAAACGGAGACATTTTGGTTGCCCGCGACGCTGCCCATGCCCGCTGGCAAAAATTAATTGACGCAGGAAAGCCGCTCCCCGACTATTGCACGCGCTACCCCATCTGTTACGCTGGTCCCGCACGCACACCTGACGGAGCCGTCATCGGAAGTTTTGGGCCAACCACTGCAGGCAGAATGGACGTGTACGCAGATTCACTCATGTCACGCGGCGCGGCGTTAATCACACTCGCAAAAGGAAACCGCTCAAAACAATGGACTGAAGCCTGCGCAAAATACGGCGCGTTTTATCTGGGCACCCCTGGAGGCGTTGCCGCATTGATTGCGTCAGAATACATCACCGCGCAAAAAATCGTGGACTACGAAGACTTAGGCATGGAAGCGGTACGCCTTGTCACCGTGAAAAATCTCCCCGCATTCGTCATCACCACGGAAACGGGCGAGGACTTCTACGGGCAGCTGGCACAATAAAGTGCCGCTTAAGCAATTCCATACGCCGCGCAAAAATTTTCCCGTATCTGCGCGGCAATTTCCTCTGCCCCGCTTCCGCGCAAATTCGCCGCCGCCTCGTACACCCGCGCAATTTCTTCTGGTTCAGTGCGCGTCTCGTCTTTTAGTGTCTGGAACGGCGCATCTGTCTCCAGCAAAATCCGCTCCAGCGGAATCTCACGCACACAGGCAACCGCCGATTTTTTTCCGTTTAAAAGAGGCTTTCCAAAACTAAAAAAGCCATTCACGCCGCGCTTCAAAAGCGATTTTGCATCTTGCGGGCTTCCTGCAAACGAATGAAAAATCACCGCCGGAATAAGCTTGAGTTTTTTGGAGTCACGGAAAAGCCTTTCCTGCGCTTTACGGCAATGCACCACAAGCGGAACGCCATACATTGCAGCAAATTCCGTCTGCGCACGCCACACCGTCTCCTGCGCTTCAATCTGCGCGGAAAACTCTGGCGTAAACAAATCAAACCCGGCCTCGCCCACCGCGCGAATCTCCCCCGAACGCAGCAACGATTCCAAAAAAGAAACATTTTCTTCAACAGGAGCCTGCGGATGAATGCCAAACGCGCTCACGATATGAAAACGCTCGTCAGTACAGGAGGCAATCATTTCTTTTTGCCGCGCAAACTCATCACGGTCATGCGCACATGTACAGGCATAGTACGCCGCTACATTGTCGGAAAAACGCGGAAGTGCGCCGCACTGCACGAGATGAAAATGCGCATCGCACAAGGGGGCGTTACGGGGGACTCCCCCGTTAGAAGGGGTAGCGGAAGGCGGAACAACGTGGAGACTGGAGCGAGGGGAAGACGTTCCCCTCCCTGATACATAATCTGCGTTCCTGCTGTGTTCATCCGTATTCATCCGCGTCCTCCACAAAATAATAAAATATTTTCAAAAAAAACTAAACATCTTTCGCCAAAATCCGAAAATAAATATGTATGGCGGTAAAAGTATTTGCCGGCAATTATCCATAGCTTTATTTTAACCAAACATTGTTTGGTGGGAGATTAAAAATGGGAACTTACACACTGAAAAGCATTGGTAAATCGACCGATTACATGACCGTTGTTCGTGAAATGGATGATGGATACGTCGTCCGCATTGTGCGCGACAAAGATGGCTACGAAGACGTGACGACAGACTACATCAGCAAAGCATTGTTCGAGTCATGCATTCGCACCGGTTATCTTACCAAAGTTGAAGCGGTGGAAAAACTCGCTGTCAACGCATAACGAAAAAAAATTACAGATTGTCTCATACAACCTCCGTACTGCTGGTGCGGAGGTATTTTTTTTGTTTTGGAGGGGAAAAGCCTTTCCCCTAGTTCGCACTGCGTTGCTCACCTACCCCTTTCTACGGGGCAACGAGTTCGGTTTTCAGCCCCGTAACGCCCATCGCCGCTTCAAAACGCTCGTTCACATCGTCAATCTGCGGGAGCCAGTGAATTGTTACGCCTTTCTTTTCCATGCCACGGAACCACGTTTCCTGACGCTTGGCAAATTGCCCGATAGCGAGATTCAGTTTTTCAAACAACTCGTCTTTGCCCGAAAGTTTTCCCTGCAAATACTCCGACACAAAACGATATTCCAAACCAAGCTGCTCAAGGCGCGCCCATTCGGCACCGTTCGCATGCAAGCCTTCCACTTCTTCAATCAGACCGTTTTCCATACGCTCACGCAATCGTTTCGCAATGCGCTCACGAACAAGCGTACGCGGAAGTGTCGTTCCCAGCACCAATGGTTTTATCTCAGGACGCGGAGGCAATGAAGCGCGATAGGCCGCACATTCAGGGCTTTTCAAATACCGCTCAATTTCAATCGCATGAATGATACGGTCTTTGTCAGCAAAATCGGTGGTATTGTGAAGATTTTCTTTTTCAGCAATTAAAATCGCCTTCAACTCGTCGTAAGATTTTGCCTCCAGCTCAGCATGAAGCACGGGATTTTCTGGCGTGGGCACCAAATCGTAGTTCCGCAGAATGCAGTCCACATACATGCCCGTACCGCCCACCACCACCGGCAGTTTTCCGCGCGCCAAAATATCCGCAAAAGCCTGATAGAACGCTTCCTGATAGTCAAACAAATTGTATTCGTGGCTCAAATCAGTCACGTCAATCAGATGATACGGAATAGACTTTCCGTTCAAAGTGTAGTCGCCCAAGTCTTTTCCAGAGCCGATATCAAGGCCTTTGTACACCTGACGAGAATCTGCGCTAATGATTTCGCCGTTGAACTTATCGGCGAGTCGGACACCAATTGCGGTTTTACCTACGGCAGTCGGACCGATTACGAAAATGCAGTTATAGCAGGGATTGAGTTTGCTTCCCATTACACTACCCTGCAAATCGCACACTTGAGGTATTCGCTTTTTGGATAGCCGAGCAACACCGGATGGTCAGGAGCCGCGCCACGTTTTTCAAGAATCTGCACACGTTTTTTGCTGTCACAGGCGGCGTTCATCACCATGCCGTAAAAATGCTCCGCGTCAAAGAAATACGAGCACGAACACGTGACCAAAATGCCGTTGGGATTCAGCAGACGCATCGCACGCAAATTGATTTCCTTGTAGCCGCCATAAGCCTTCTCAATGTTGCGCGCGCTCTTGGTAAATGCCGGCGGGTCAAGAATAATCACGTCAAATTTCTCGCCTGATTTTTCATATTCTTTGAGCACGTCAAACACATCGGCGCACACCGCCTTCATCTTGTGCTCAGCCTTGTTCAGCGCGATATTGCGGTTCACCATTGCCACCGCCTCTTCCGACACATCAATGCTCGTCACATCTTTTGCGCCGCCCGCAACTGCATTCAGCCCGAATGCGCCCGTATGGGTAAAAGTGTCCAGAACGCGCTTTCCCTTGCACAGCTCAGCGACACGACGACGATTCAGTTTTTGGTCAAGGAAATAGCCTGTTTTCTGACCGTGCGCAATGTCCACTTCCAAAAGAACATCGTTCTCGCGAATCGTAATCACTTCATCACGAACTTCGCCCAGCCAGCACGCCGCCTCACGCAATCCCTCTTTTTCACGCACAGAAGCGTCGCTCCGCTCATACACGCCATAGGGTTTAATCACCTTGCGAAGCGCATTTAAAATCTCTTTTCTGAACACCTCGCACGAAAGCGAAAGAAACTGCACCACCAGATACACATTTTTCTTTATGTCGCAGTACCGCTCCACAATCAGACCGGGAATAAAATCAGCCTCACCGTACACAAGGCGGTAAGAATCGTGCATAGAAAAATGCAGTTTGCGCAAATCATACGCATCCTGAATCTTTTTGAGGTAATATTCTTCGGTGTCCGCCATAATTTTGTCAGCGTAGTCACGACCAATCATGCGCACCGTTATCTTTGAAGCCCGGTTGATAACTCCAGTCCCCAAAAATGCACCGCCCTTGGCAAACACTTCCACCACGCTGCCATCAGCCACATCGCAGTCAGCAAGCGAAGCCTGTTTTACCCCGCTGCCATCCTTTGCCTCAAACTTTACCGCACTAATCTCATTATCGAATACCCAAGGAAATCCCTGCTGCAACTCAACTTCTTCCTTGGCGTTTAAAAATACTCTCGGAAACATAAAAAAAGTATAACAGAAATTCCCCCTTTTCAACAATACCTCTATTGACATCCTCACCGCAATTTGCTATTATTCCAACATCACTTGGGGGCATAGTCCAGCTGGTAGAACACCGGACTCATATTCCGTATGTCATAGGTTCAAATCCTATTGCCCCTAGCTTTTAAGGCTTTGGGGCATGACCCAAGGCCTTTTTTTTATTTTGAATAAAAAAATACAGAAAACGGTAAAATTTTACTGTATTTCTGGGACCAGGGGAAAAAAACTCTCAGAAAAAAAGCACATGGTACTTACCATGTGTTTTTTTTTGCCCCAAAACTACTGTGCAGAATTTTAACGGGTGATTCTCCATGGTCGTTTTGAAAACGGCTAAATAAAAGAGACCTTTTGCAACTGTACCCGTTAGCAAAGGTCTCTTTTTTATTTTATTCAAAGAAAGAGAAAAAATAAGTCCGGGCGGGCAGAACCTTCTCTTTCTTTGAATTCTTAAAAACCGAGGTGTTTTATGGTTATCAGTTTTTCATCAATGAAGGGCGGCGTTGGGAAGACAACGGACGCAATTCTGACAGCGGCAAATCTTGCCGCACGAGGGTTCAAGGTTCTATTCTTTGACCTTGATACGAACAATTCGGGCACGATGTTTTTTACGCTCGGAATCGAGGGAATTCAGGACATCATCGAGACGCACAATGTCTTCGAGTCGCTATCACACAATGACATCGAGCGGTACGCAATCCGTTCGAGAATAGCGAACATTGACATCGTTCCGAGCCACCTTAACATCTTCAAGCTTCGGGGAATCGGCTACAACGAGCTTCAGAAGACCTTGAAGGGCTACGAAGAAAGGTACGATTACGTTGTGATTGACACAGCACCGACCTATGACAACCTTGTAATCAACGCCCTTCTTGCGAGCGACATTATCCTTACACCGCTTAAATTTTCATCATTCGATTTCACTACAGCAAAATTCCTTCAAAAACAGCTTTATGATGACGCACCTAATCAGGTTGACAAATGGTATCTCCTTTATTCCGACTGGCAGCAGAAATTCGCAAACTTCGAGAACGCGTCTCAAAGCCAGTTTGTTCGGGTGTTCGAGGAAAATTTCAACAATATCTTGCAGATTTACATTCCTCGCACGGACGCAGCATCAAAGTACACCCAGCAGGACATAAAGCTCAACATCAACACTAAGACATCGACTTCGGCAAAGAAACTTGCCGTTGAGATTAACAAGCTCGTCAACATGCTCACGGGCGAAACGAGCGAAGAAAAATTTGCGGAGAGGTTCTAAGACGGAAGATGACCTGCGAAGAATATCTATTTATAGGAGACTGAAATGGCAAAGACATTAAGCATAATCACAAACGGAAAAAAAGGCGGACTTCCTGTACAAAACGCAGGACTTAAACTCTCAAAAATCATCGGCATAGACAAGATTGAGCTACATGACGGATTTAAGAACCTCTACACGATAAAGCCTGACCGCTTGGAGCGAATCGAGGCGAGCATGAGGGAACACGGCTTCGAGCAGAACCGACCGATTGACATATGGATTACGACCGATGAAAACGGTACTGAGCATTTCTATCTGATTGACGGACATACAAGGGTGACAGCGGCAAAAGCTGTCGGAATGCCGACCATTCCGTATTTTGAGCATCATTTCGGAACTTACAACGAGGCTCTTCTTTATGCTATCCATACTCAGATAGACCGCCGCAACATTGACGGAATCGACTTCCTGAACAACATCAAATTCCTTATGGAAAGCGACTACATCAAGGATTTTAAAGGAAGCCGTAACGCTGAGATTGCCCGAATTCTCGGAGTATCTGAAAAGACCGTCGAGCGAGGAAAATATGTCATCGAACACGCAAGCGAGGAACAGTGGGAAGAAATCAGAAACGAGAACGCCACTGTAAACTCTATCCATACCAAGCTCAAAGAAGCCGACTTCTTCGAGAAAAACGCAAGTGACGAGCAGAAAGAGGCTGTGGAGAATGGCGAGGCGGAAATCACGGAAATCAACGCTGAGATTAAAGCCTGTCAGAAAGAAGATGAGGAAAGCGACCGTCAGATGTCGGTTCAAGATGCAGATTCGGAAGATGCCAACACCGATTCTGATGATTCAGGAATTGATGATTTTGACGACATTTCGGACGCACTGGAAGATTCATCAGACGACCCGAAAGGAATCGTAATCAGCGACCACTCAGACCACATCGAGCGACCGACAACCAAACTCTCAGCGGAAGAGGATTCCGAGCGGACGAGGGAGCGACGGAAAGCGTATGAGATGGGGCTGGCGGACGGGCGCAAGGAGAATCTTGAATCGCTGACAGGAAGCATCCTAATCAAGCATTTCGGCAGTAAAATTCCGGCAAAGTCAGTCCGATACGATGCAACCTCCCAGAAACTTATAATCGAGGCGGATGAAAAATCGCAACGCCTGATTCTCCGGGGTGACCAGGCAGAGGATTTCATTGTGGACGAAGAGATTACGGTGGAGCGGCTTATCCGGGAACTCTCTAAGCTAGCTCCAAAGTCGGCGGTGAAAATCAACAGTATGGATAAGGCGGCGGTTCATCTTTACTATTATCCCGACCAGCATATCACTGTCATCAGCGACCATGTATTTGAAATTCACAAACCTTATCACGGCGGTTCTCCCGCAGATGACAGTAGCATCGACATAGACGGCATCGAGATTGGAGAGGGAGAATAAATCATGGACACAAAGACTAGGACATTCCTAATAAGATGCATTGACATAGCTATCAGCTGTCTCATATGTGCATGGAGTTATACATTTTCCTACACGGACAATAGATTTTAAAAGAGCCGCAGGTGACAAACTCGGTATTGATATGGATTTTGTCCGTACTGAAAAGGAGTCTGCTCATGACGATAACGATAACTGACAACTTCACGAGGCACGGCTCGGAGACGGTCACGTTCCGCTACGGGCTTCTCGTCAAGAATTCGCGGGCGCACGCCTGTGTCTGGGAATACATGAACTCGCGCGGGGAGAAGACGACGAATTTCAGAAGCAAACTTTTCCGGCAGGCGAGCGAGTATCTGGCGGTGCTGATGGCGACGCAGAACGCAGAGGCGTACATGAACGAACATGGCGGGGATGCGGGCCTCGTAAGGCGCGCGTGGGAGAGATACCTTGACACGAAGCAGCAGAAACTGTTCCAGGAGGAGTAGCAGAATGAGAATCTACATAGCAGGAAAAATATTCAGGGAGAATTAAAAAAAGTAGTTTGCGAGATTAGAGGACAGAAACAATGAAATATGCGATATATGATTTCTCCCAAGCCGAACTTGTGAAATTCAATGATTCTCATCCGAATGAAAAACTTGATGTCATAGACCTAATGATTTTTCGGTGGTTCACTCATTTTGCCGCTATTCCAAAGACATCTGACGGTCGCACTGCGATGTGGCGGAAAGTTTTTGATGGAGAAATATATTATTGGGTTAATTATCAGGCATTGATTGAGGAATTTCCACTCTTTGACATAAATACGAAAAAGAGCATTTCCCGAAGGTTCGATAAATATGTGTCCGGCGGGCTCATGAAAAAGAAAGTTTACAAGG
>JAFSTK010000079.1 GCA_017450535.1 Treponema sp. | reverse complement strand
GATGTGAGCGTCGTCCTGAACAAAGCCGCGCACACGCATAATGCCATGCAAGGTTCCGCTCGGCTCGTTACGCACACAATGACCGAATTCAGCAAGGCGCTACGGCAAGTCTTTGTATGAGCGCAGACGGCTCTTGAAGATTTCGAGCGCGCCAGGACAGTTCATCGGCTTAACGGCAAAAATGCGCTTTTCGCTTTCGGTGATGAACATGTTCTGCTGGTAGTGTCCCCAGTGACCACTTCTCTCCCACAATGAGCGCGGCATAATTGCCGGAGTGTTCACCTCTTTGTAGCCGTCGGCGAGCACTTTCTGACGCATGTAATCCTGCAAGGTGACATACATCTGCCAGCCGTTCGGATGCCAGAAAATCTGACCGGGGTCTTCGCTGTCCAAGTGGAACAAGTCCATCTGTACGCCAAGTTTGCGATGGTCACGTTTTTCTGCTTCTTCAAGCATGTGGAGATAGTCTTTTAAATCATTCGGCTTGGGGAATGCGACGGCGTAAATACGGGTAAGCATGGGGCGGTTTGAGTCTCCGCGCCAGTATGCGCCCGCAATGCTCATCAGCTTGAAAGCCTGCGCATTGATTTCTTTTGTCGTCGCAACGTGCGGTCCGCGGCACAAATCGGTAAAATCTTCCTGTGTGTAGGTAGAAATCACTTCGCCGGCGGGAAGGTCGTTAATCAACTCAACCTTGTACGGCTGGTCAGCGAACAATTTGAGAGCTTCTTCTTTGCTCACTTCTTTGCGGATAAATTCTGCGCCGCTTGCCAAAATCTTGCGCATCTCTTTTTCAATTGCGGGGAAGTCAGCTTCGGTCGCTTTATGGTCTGCGGGAAAATCAAAATCGTAATAAAATCCGTTATCGATTGCAGGGCCTATCGCAATCTTTGTTCCGGGGAAAAGATGTAAAATCGCCTCCGCCATAACGTGAGCGCAACTGTGGCGCATTTTCTGTACACTTTCATCAACAGCCATTTTGGGTTCCTTATAAGTTAAATGATAATATATTAGAATATAATTCTAATTGCTCGGTGTCAAGATGAACGCCTCAACGCTCATTTTGCACCGCTCTTGACCCGTCAATCTCTTTTTGCGAAAATAAACGCATGACTATTCCCGAAATCTGCAAAAAATTGCATACCGCACAGGCGGACTTGGCATTGCACACTGCCGCACAAAAAAATCATGCGCTTTCATGCGTGGCTGAGGCAATCGATAAAAATCGTGACGCAATTATCGCGGCGAACAAGGCTGACTTGGATGCGGCGCGTGCAAAAGGCATGAGCGAGGCATTGCTTGAACGGCTGATGCTGGACGCAAAAAGAATCGACGGCATAATCAGCAGTATGGGTGTGGTCATCGCGCAGTCAGACCCGATTGGCGAAGTGACGGGCGGCTGGGACACTCCCACAGGACTTTCTATTAAACAGGTGCGCGTACCGCTCGGCGTGGTGGCGATTATTTATGAGAGCCGCCCCAATGTTACCGTGGACGCATTCTGTCTCGCCTACAAGAGCGGAAACGCCATTTTGCTCCGCGGCTCATCTAGCGCGCTCAACTCAAACCGTGCGCTCATCGCCGCAATTCAGCAGGGCTTACAGAATGCAGGCGCAGACGGTGTTGCCGGGGCAGTCGCACTTTGTGAGCCACAGGCTGACCACAGCGACGTAGACCAGATTCTTACCGCCGTCGGACTCATTGACTGTGTGCTTCCCCGTGGCGGCGCAAAACTGATTCAGAATGTCGTGCAGAACGCAAAGATTCCCGTCATTGAGACTGGAGCGGGCGTGTGCCATCTTTTTGTGGACGAAAGCGCAGACTTGGAAAAAGCCGCCCGCATCGCAGAGAACGCAAAAATCCAGCGTCCCGGCGCATGTAACGCAATCGAATGCATTTTAGTACACGAAAAAATCGCCGCAGACTATTTGCCGCTTTTAGCAAAACAACTTGCCGGCCGCGTAGAATTGCGCTGCGATAAAGCCTCATTCGATTTGTTCAACAAGGCTGTCTCCGCACAGCAAATTGCCCAAAAAGACTGCCGATTTGTGCCCGCACAAGAAAGCGACTTTGGCTTTGAATTCTTAGACCTTGTTTGCGCCGTCAAAATTATGAGCGGCATAGAAGAAGCAATCTCATACATCAACACGCACAGCACCAAGCACAGCGAATCCATCTGCACCAACGACCGCGCCCACGCACGTATGTTCCAGGCTCAGATTGACAGCGCATGTGTCTACGTAAACGCAAGCACCCGCTTTACTGACGGCGGCGAATTTGGTTTTGGCGCAGAACTCGGCATCAGCACCCAAAAACTCCACGCGCGCGGTCCCATGGGAATCAAGGCGCTCACAACGACAAAATTCCTCATTGACGGTGACGGGCAGGTTCGGTAAAGTAACAGTATGGCAGACACAAAAACGACAATCAGTATCAAAGAGACTATCGCGCAGGCGCGCAAAATCGTCATCAAAATTGGCTCAAATACGTTGGCAAAAGCGGACGGAACGATAAACAATGACTTTTTGCGCAATCTTTCTACTTCGTGCGCGGCACTTATCAAACAAGGAAAACAGATTGTCGTCGTGTCGTCGGGCGCGCAGGTTGGCGGTCTTTCCACAATCAGTGGCTGGGCGCGCAGAAAAGACATTCACTACCGCCAGGCATTGTGCGCCATCGGACAGGTGGAATTGATTGACAAGTGGCGCGAGGCTTTTAATGCGCACGGCATCCACATCGGTCAGCTTTTGCTCACCAAAGACGATTTTGAAAACGACCACCGCTCACTGAACATCCGCAACACCTTGTTTACGCTCGTGGACGAAGGCGTGGTTCCCGTCATCAATGAAAACGACTCTGTTTCAATAGAAGAATTCAGCATCGGTGACAACGACAACTTGAGCGCGCAGACGGCAATTCTCTGGAGCGCGGATTTGCTCATTTTGTTCAGCGACATTGACGGCGTGTACACGGACAACCCAAAGACAAATGCAGACGCAAAAATCATCGAATTTGTGCCGAGCATAGAAGAGCTTCGCAAACAGATTACGATTGGCTCAACAAATTCGTTCGGCACGGGTGGCATTGAGACCAAATTGCAGGCGGCGGAAAAAGCGGCGAATTTTGGCATCCCCACCATTTTGGCGAACGGCGGAAAACCCGACATCGTAACGCACTTGGCGGACGGAAGCGAAAAAGCTACATTGTTCTTGGCGGATGAAGATTGTCTCCGCCGTGTCTTGAGCGGAAAATAAATCATTCAGGTGCGCCTATACACATGGACGCACCCGCAAAATCACATCAATTCTGTTTCTTGAAAGAGCGTATGGTAGTACGCTGACGCTGTTGGTTCAACATGCCTTCCAGTTGTATCTGCGCATCTGTCAGTCCATCGTTCACCGATTTTTCACCGTTAATAATCGACTGCATCTCTTTTCCCAAAACCGCATAAAAATCAGGCCACTCTTGCATGACAGGACGATACACACCGCCT
>JAFSTK010000078.1 GCA_017450535.1 Treponema sp. | reverse complement strand
TATGCCCAGAGAAAGTTTCTGCAAGTAGGAATTATCCACCAGAAGAGCGGCTTCTTTTTGGTTGGAGAGGAAACCAAGCTCAACAAGAACGGCCGGCATTTTTGAATTGCGGATGACAAACCATTCTTCCGCTTTGATGCCGCGCGGAGTGGCGAGATTGCCAACCTGTGTCTGCAAGCCGTCCATGATGAATTTTGCGATGAGAATGCTTTCAGTCAGATATTCCTCTTCCATCATAATGTTCATGACGTTGAAAAGGTTCTTGTCGTCGGTAGCGTCTTTATCCAGAACAGTGCGGCTGTAACCGGGAGAAAGATACCACACTTCGTAGCCGGACGCTTTTTTGTCCAGAGACGAATTGACGTGAATGGAGATGTACAGAATCGCCTCGCCGTCTTTTAGTTTGACAGAATTGGCGATTTCAGTGCGCTGCGCAAGAGAGAGAAACACGTCGGTCTCGCGGGTCATAAGGATTTTTTTACCAGGATAGGCTGACTTGAGGCGCGCGCAGAGCATTTTTGCCACGGCAAGGTTCACGTCTTTTTCTTTGACGGTGATTTTTTTGCCTTTGACGGTATGCGTGTCCATTGCGCCGGGGTCTTTTCCGCCGTGGCCCGCATCGATGAGCACCGCGCCGATTTTATAGCCGCTCTCATTGTTTTCGATTTTGAACAATTTTTCCGCATTGGAGAGAAAATTTTTGCTCACGTAAAGCACACCGTCTTTTAGCTCAGGCGCGTCGGTAAGCGCAATTGTCTTGTAGTCCTGAAGCACAAAATTGTCGCCCGCGCGGAATGAAATCTGGTGTCCGTTCTTTTCCAAAAGGCCTGAGCCTGAAAGCGAGTCCCAATAAACTTGCGCGCCAGATTTTTCTGCGGACGTGATGAGGTTTTCCGTGTTCTGAGCGAACAGATTTGAGAGAAGAAAACAAACTGTAAAAAAGCAAGCGAACTTTTTCATGTATATTCCGTAATTCAAAAGGATACAGGGGATAAAAAAGATAAATGAGGATAGACTATGCCAAAATCCTTATATATTTCTTTCTATCCTGTGCATCCTATTGTATATCACAATCTGCCGTATACAGCGCGCCTTGGATTGAGCCACGGAGCATTGCGCGCCAAAATACATCGGCATTTATAGCATACTGATTTACGTGCAATTCGTCAAAGCGTTTTAAAGCTTGGCGCAAGGTGCCGTGATTCCAATCGGTCTCAGTGTCGGCGAAGGGCTGGAGAGACGGAGGCAGCAACGCTTCGGCCGAGGCGCGCGCGGGAATCTCAAGTCCTTTTGCACAAGGGGACTTTTCGTATGCGGCCAGTGCGGACGGAAACGCGGGTGGCGGAAAGCCATGCTCCCCCTGCTCTTCCTCACCGCGCAAAAATGCGTCTGTCTGAGGATTATGTGGCTCAAGGCGCAAAGTAATGCGTCCAATCGCATCGTAAGCGGCTTTTTCTGCCTGTGCGCGCGTTGGGGCAACCGCAATGATATTGCCGCACTTCTGAACATTGTTGCGCGGAAAATGCACATTGTCTCCAGCACTGTTTCTCGGAAGCACATCGCGCACGAATTCAACTTTTGTGGCCTCATCCAAGCCGGTAACGGAAGCAATTGTGCCCGGAATAGAAATCCATGCGCGTTCTGCACTTACCCGTTTGCATGGCAAATCGTAAAGCGCAAAGGGCTGCGGCTTTTCTGCGACAGACGGATGAGGCTGCCACGGAAGCGGCACTCTGTTCTGCACGAGATGGTCAGGTGTTTTTCCAAGCGCGACCAAAAGAGCCTGTTCAGTCAAATTGCAGTCGGACGCATAGGGATAAGTCCAGCCGCTCATATAGCCGCCAGAAAGCCGTGCCGCAATCTCGCCGACCATCGGACCATTTGCCGTGTATTTGATATCAGCTTTTGCGACTCCGTGTGTCAGTCCAAGAGATTGAATGCCGAGCGCAAAGGTTGCAATCAGCTCGTTTTTAATTTTATCGTCAAATGAGGACGGCATTGTGTGACCGGTCTCAATAAAATACGGCGGATAATAAATGTGGCGGTCTGCAAAACCGGTAATCGTGAGCGTACCGTTCCACACAATCGCGTCAATGCTGAACTCCGCGCCGTCCATAAAGTCCTCAAAAATTGCGCGACCTGAACGAGAGTTACGTACCGCGTCTTCTGCCGCACCTTGCAATTCACTCGCATCGCGTACTTTGCGGCACCCTCGCCCGCCCATGTTATCCACTGGCTTAATCACTTTTGGGAAAGTCTCATTTTCAGAAAAAACAGTGTCTTTTGTAACCTCACGAAATGAAGGACTCGGAACGCCCGCTTTCGCAAAACAGCCGCGCATACGCACTTTGTCGCTCGCATTCAGACAAGCCTCATACGGATGGCTTTTGAGTCCGCAATGCTCAGCGACATACGCCACGTTCGCAGAAAAATCGGTGCCTGCGGTAAAAACTGCCGCCAAAGGTGCGTCGCCTTCGTTCAGTTCATCAGCGAGGCGCACAAGCGCGTCTTTGTCCTTTAAGTCAATCGGCTCAAAACGGTCGGCGAGCGGCACACAGACTGCGGCGGGATTTCCGTCCACTACGACTGCACGATAATTATTCTTTTTTGCGGCTTCTATGGCGGGACGTTGCATAAGTCCTGCGCCTAAAATCAAAATCGACTGCATTAGATATCACGTTCCTTTTTACAATAGACTTCAAAGGTGTCGCCAAGCGCAAAGAAATGACTTGCGGCGGTAAAAAGCGACACTTCAAAACTGTTGATTTTCTGACCTTTTCGCTTGGCGAGTTGGGGAAATCGTTCCGGATGATGCCCTGTGGAGACCGTCTTTATCAATTTGAAGCCGTACTGATGCAGGATTGATGCGGCACGGGCTGGCTCCCACAATGTGTAATGGTCGTCCGGACTCTGCGCAAAGAATTTTTGCGGACTGAATTTTGCGGACACACCGGAAGCCGATGGCGTGGAGAATGCAAATACACCACCCTTCTTCAATATTTTTGACACGCCACGTAGGACTGCATCAAGATTCTGGAAATGCTCGATGACATACCACATTGTAACCGCATCAAATTTCTGGATACCGAATTCTGCCACGGGGTCAAAAGCAGGGAATTGTGCGGTAGCCGCCGGATAATGCAAAGTGTCCTGCACATATTTGACCGCTTCCGGGGAAATGTCGGTGCCGTACACTTGCCATCCCGCGTCATTTGCCGCGTCCAAATAGGGACCGTATGCGCAGCCGATATCCAAAACGATGGGCGTAACCGCTTTGTGCGCATTGCGGTACAGAGAGTCCACAACGGATGTACGGCGGACGCATTGAGCTTTTATCGTCGTAAAGTCATCAAGATAGGTCTTTCCGTATTGATTTTTATAGTCCTCGAAGAAATATGACGTGTCATATTCTGTGTTCTCCGCATCCGTTGTCCATGACATGTAAAGCATACCGCAAGATGAGCACCGGCGGAACGTATGCTTTTGCGTGCGGGCAACAATCGGGTTCTCAGTCGCTTCTTTTTGGCAAATCGGACATGCAAAACGGCGTCCTCTCGCAAGCATGGAAATAAAACTGCCCAAAGATTTTTTTTCACCTGCACGGGCAAACGGTGAGTCAGGATAAAGCGCATCAGTATTTTCAAGCACAGAAAGAGCGGCTTCAGAAGTCAGCTCTGCGGGCGCAAGACAGGCAAAATGATATTTTTGTGCCAACTGAATGTGAAGTGGCGTTGTTCCTAAAAGAATCACCGCGCACCCTGCGGCAACCGATTCAAACGCTGTAAAACCATAATGAGTGACCACCACATCGTAGTCCGCAAGTTTTTCACGCAAATTGTGCACCGGCGGAATAAATGTGATAGAGCCAGCGACATCGGGTGCGCTCACACTGACACGCTCTTTTGCCGCATCAGGATTCTGCACGATGGCGGTGATTTTTTTACCGCTTGCGGCAAACGCAATTGATGCGGGAACGACCAAATCCGCAGGGTCTTCGCCGCCAACGGTCACTAAAATTGATGTGATTTCTGACGGCTGGGTAAGCGGCGGCTTTTGGCGATGATGTTCAGGAAGCGTGATAAAAGCCGGGTCAGTCACATTCGCAGGACGCGCGATACCGTATGACGGAATGATATCAAACAGAAAATCGCAGACATCGGTATTGAGAGAACCTTCGTCAATCGCAACAATTGGCGCGACAGAAGCGAGGCGGAGCGCAAATTCACGGTCAAGCGCAAAGGCATCCGTAACAATCAGCGCATAGTCGCCTTTCTGTGGCAAGGTATGGGTAATCTGCCAGTCAGCCAGTCCGTCCTTGCGGGCATGGTCAAATAAATCGCCATAACGGGACATTTCTGTGCCGTCGGGGATGTACACATCTGCTCCGCATTCAGTCGCAATGGCAAGGCAGCGGCGAAGATGACCTGTGCCCCGCCCTTTTTCGACGCATGGCACACAGAGCACCGGACGAGCGACAGCAGGTGTATTGAACGCGCTTAAAATCTCTTCGGTGGTATACGGTTTTTCTATCTTGTCAAACTCATTCAGGTCCTTTCCAGACACTTCACGGACAATTGCAAGCGCGCGGCGATAATCGGAAAGCGTGTCGATTGTCGTGCGGAGTTCAGGACGATTGAAACGAGCGGGAGCGTCCACAAAAACGCAGTTCCAGGTCTCCTTGTGGTTGTAAAGCGCAGGTCCCACATGCTCATGGTCATAGGGGGAATCAGTCTGCGTTTTTGCCGTCAGAAGAGAGTGCGCGTTGAACATCTCCACGCCGCTTCCGTGGGGCAAGCCTGTAAATGTAATGTAATCGCATTTTCCAGTCTGATTGCGACGCTCATATTCTTCGACAAGCGACTGAGCGGCCTCATAGAACAAAAATGGATTGTCAGCCGTCGCACGAATCACCACGTCTGCGCCAGTTTTTTCAATCACCATGCAAAAACGCTCAAGCACATCATCAAGCGGACCTGCGAACAATTTGTACCCGTTTGCCTTTACAACGGGTGCAAGTTCTTTTTCGCTGTCATAATCGGTCGCCACGTAATAATCGTCGGCACGCACCTGTTTCATGGCTGCAAGAGTCCAGTCAAGCACGGTCTTTCCGCCAAGAGAGAACAAAGCTTTTTTTGGCAGACGAGATGAATTTAATCTGCACTGCACTACAACTATGGTCATTTATATCGCTCCCCAATTTTCAACAAGATATGCCGCATCGTATCGGAAGCGGTATTTATTTTTATCCACCCAAAAACGCGCGTCATTGAACTGGCGCAATGTCTCAAAAAATCCGCAGGACGAGCGGCGCAAATACACCCAGAATGAAGAACGAGGAATCACTCCATGGTCATCTGCAAATTTGGGCACGAGATTTTTCAAATAAAAGCGGGACGAACTGAGAT
>JAFSTK010000077.1 GCA_017450535.1 Treponema sp. | reverse complement strand
TCTTTCTCTTAGAAGATTTCTTGGTCAAGATATGACGAAGGTTCATCTTCTTGTACTTCACTTTGCCAGTGCCCGTCAGTGAAAAGCGTTTTGCACTGGACTTCTTTGTCTTCATCTTAGGCATATACTACCTCATTCCTTTTTTTCGCCCTGTTTGACTTTTGAGTTCAGCGTCATGGACATAAAACGACCTTCCATTGCGGCAGGCTTTTCCACGGCGAACGAACCTTCTCTCAGGCGTTTCGTTACTTCGTTCAAGACATCATAGCCGAGTTCCGTATGCGCAAGCTCACGACCGCGGAAGCGAATCGTAACCTTTACCTTGTTGCCCTCGTCCAAGAATTCCTGAACATGCTTTGCCTTAGTATCAAGGTCGCCCGAACCGATTTTCGGCTGCATACGGATTTCCTTGTTCTTAAGGGCTTTCTGGTTTTTGCGGGAATCACGGAGCCTTTTTTCCTGCTCAAACCGATACTTACCATAGTCGAGTATTTTACAAACCGGTGGATTTGCATTTGGCGAAACTTCCACAAGGTCCAGATCTCTTTCCTTTGCCAACTCCAGAGCTTCACGAGTGGGAACGATGCCCGTTCTGCCGCCCTCTTCGTCAATCAACCGAACCTCGCGCACGCGGATTTGTTCATTAACCCGCAATCCTTTATCTGCCAACTATCCTCCTCTGTGTTTGTAAACGCAAACACTATTCAAAGCGTGTTCTATATACTATCAGAAATCAAATGTCTCTGTCTAGTAGTATCACTATCGAATTATATATATTGTACAGATTTGACGCAATCGCAAGCCCCGTTTACAGTTTTGCCAAATCGTGATATTTTTGCACTATGTGTTTATTTTCATTGCTTTTGTTTCCGTTGGCGTATCTGTATTACGTCGTCCCCCGGTGGACCGTTTTGCGCCCGCGGATGCTGATTTCTTTGTTTGCTTTTGTCGCCGCTGCGTTTATTTGTGCGTTCCGCGGATTTTTTATGTTCCGTGAGGTGTATGACGGTGTCGTCTTCTTGCATTTTTATTTAGAAAAACTGTTTGTCTGCACTGTTTTTCCGATGATTGTGTATCTGTTTTTTCTTGCGTTCTCACGTGACGTGTGGCGAGAAAAAATTGAGTCTTTCGCGCTCTTTATGCTTCCGTTTTATGCGGTCTATCTTCCTGTGGGTATTCTTGAAGACGCCGTTCCTCTGCCTTTTTTCTCTTTGTTCGTAAAACCTGTGCTGTTTTTGGTGATGGTCGTTGCGGTCGCAAGTGAGTCTCGTACGTTATTTAATGTGGTGACGGGACGGAAAAAAGCGGTCGCACTTTCCGTGTTTATTATCCTTGTCGAATTGCTTTTGCCCTCACTAATCGAGACGCTTTGGCACTATTCGTATTCTCCGGCAATATGGGGCTCCTCGGCGTTCGCCTATATCATGCTGTGCATTTTCCGCTCAAATCTTGTGTTTAAAGTACGCAACGAATTGGCTCGTGGGTGAGAAACTTGTCTGAACGCAAAAAAAATCACACGGAAATGAAGTCCGTGTGATTTTTTTTGTTTACAAGAAAAGATTATGCTTTTCCTGCTGAACCGAGAACCTCAACGTTCTTGCGAGCGTACATTTTCTTCAGTTCTTCACGTGCAGGACCGAGGTATTTGCGCGGGTCAAATTCTGACGGCTCCTCAACAAATACTTTGCGGATTGCGGCTGTCATTGCCATGCGTCCGTCCGAGTCGATGTTGATTTTGCAGACCGCAGATTTTGCCGCTTTGCGCAGCTGTTCTTCGGGGATACCACCTGAGTCGGGTACTTTTCCGCCATATTTTTCAATCTGCTTGACATATTCAATCGGAATTGAAGATGAGCCGTGCAGAACAATCGGGAAGCCCGGCAATTTCTTTTCTACAGCTTCCAATACGTCGAATGCGAGCGGCGGCGGAATCAAAATGCCGTCAGCGTTGCGTGTACACTGCTCAGGAGTGAACTTGCAGCGGCCGTGGCTGGTACCAATTGAGATTGCCAGTGAGTCTACGCCTGTCTTTGCTACGAAATCCTGGACTTCTTCCGGTTTTGTGTATTTGCTTTCTTCTGCGCTTACGTCATCTTCAACGCCGCCCAGAACACCCAGCTCACCTTCTACAGTGACATAATCAGGGCGTGAATGAGCGTAGTCGCAAACTTGTTTTGTGAGCGCGACATTCTCATCGTAGGGGAGGGCAGAACCATCAATCATAACAGAAGAGAAACCGGTGTCAATACAATCTTTGCACAGTTCGAAAGAATTACCGTGGTCAAGATGCAGGACGATCGGGATATCGTAGCCTAATTCATGCGCATATTCTACCGCACCGCGAGCCATGTTTTTCAACAGGTTCTTGTTGGCATATTTTCGTGCGCCGGAAGAAACCTGCAGAATGACCGGAGACTTTGTCTCTACGCAAGCCTGGATAATTGCCTGCAGCTGTTCCATGTTGTTGAAGTTATACGCTGGAACCGCGTACCCGCCTTTCATTGCTTTTGCGAACAATTCCTTTGTGTTCACCAAGCCCAGTTCTTTGTAACTAGTCATAGAAACTCCTTTCCTAAAATCTATGTTTAGCATAAAGTTTAAAACGATTTTGTATATATTCTATGTTAAGTCTGTTTTATGATAAAATCAAGTGCGAATTTCTGTTAAATGATAAGAAAATGGTTTGACAAAGATTGTTGCTAGAAATATAATGAGAAAAGAATTTAGTAATGTTTTTAACTACTTCAACCGATAAACAAAAGGGTATTTTCTGGCTGAATGTCAGGAATTGCAACATGAAGGAGAATCGAATGAAAAAGGGCGTAAAAGTCTTTATACGTTTTGCTCTGTTATCTGCGATTTGCTTGCCTGCGGTCGCACAGCCGAGCAGTAGGGCAATTGAGACTTTTATTGTTGACACGTTTGACAATAAAGGTGATACGGAATGGGCATGGAATGTTCAGGCGAGTGCGTTTGTCGATTCGGACAGCGGTTATCCGAAATTGGATTTTTTTGACGGCCAGCCGAACTCTCTGCGCATTTTGAATGACGATCCGAATTCACAGCCGAAAGTGCTTGGTTTGGAAATCGCATACAAACGCAAGGGCGAGAACTGGTTTGAGGTTTATCCTGAGAAAGACGGCAAAGCTTTCGAGATTCCGTTTAAGGGAACTGTAACTCAGATTGATTTCTGGGTATGGGGTGCAAACTACCTGTATTATATCGATTTGCTCGTTCGCGATGCGGATGGTCGTGTGTATACGTTGCCGGCTGGTAACCTTGCCTTTAATGGTTGGCGAAATCTTATCGTGACTGTTCCGTCATATCTCCGCCAGCGTTCAAGACTTCGCACTGGCCCGAGAACGATGACGTTCGTTGGTTTCAGAGTTCGTACCGATCCAGATGAGTATGTAGATAAATTTGACATTTTCTTTGATCAGTTGAAATATACGACAAATACATTGAGCAACGTATTTGACGGTTATGAGCTGCAGAATGTTGATTTCGGTGGTTCTGGTTCAAGCGGCTCAAGTAGCAATGTAACTCAGGATGGTAAATAACATGAAAAAGATTCTAGTAACATTTTTGGCTTTTGCTGCCACTGGTTTGCTTTTTGCCCAGGAATCATCAAGTGCGCAGAGCACAGGAAACAAGAGTCTGGCAGAGCCGGATCCGACCGTTATCGGTAATGATTCTGCCCGCCAGTCATTGCGTGAAGTTTCTGTTGACCGTTTTGAGTTGGAAGGCTCATGGAATGCGTTCATTTCTCCTGACTACGGCATGATTACATCTCGTCTGCATGACGGAAGCCCTGCTGCAAAAGAGCCTGTAAAAGATGACGCTGATGCGCCTGATACAAGGGTTCTTGGTGTAAAGGTTGAATTTTTCCGCCGTGGCGTGAATTCTTTCTTTATTCGTTCAGCTCGCCCGATTCCTATTGAAGGCGTTACAAAAACTGTATCAGTGTGGGTCGTTGGTCGTAACATGGACCATACTTTGACCTTGTTGGTACAGGATTATTATGGTAATAACTTTGAGTTGTATATGGGTTCACTGGGCTTCACAGGTTGGAAACGCATGACTGTTGCTGTTCCGCCGACTCCGGATGGAGAGCATGGTATTATCCAGCAGAGCGCATACAATGGTTCAAAACCCGGCTTGCGCATTGTTGGTTTCAGAGTAGACTGTAACCCGATGCTCGCTCGTGGTACCTACTATATCTACTTCGACGATTTGCGCGCCGTTACAGACTTGTACGACATCGAAAAT
>JAFSTK010000076.1 GCA_017450535.1 Treponema sp. | reverse complement strand
GCAAGACTGCCAAAATTATCGTCAATCCTGTATTCGGCAAAAGTGATTTCCTCGCCCGTCACGGGGTCTATCTGCGTTTCGCTTTCGCCCGTGTCAATCATGCGCTCGCCAATCTCATCGTCTTGGCTCGCTTCCTTTATCTTGACCGGCGCGCCGTCAAAATCCTTGTCCGCGAATCTGTCCGTCACATTGCGGAAGTCGATTATCGTAAAATAGAGCTTCCCGAAACCTTCTTCAACGCGCGTTCCCCGCCCGATTATCTGTTTAAATTCAATCGGGCTACGAATAATTGAATCAAGCACAATCAGCTTACATGTCTTGGCATCGGTTCCTGTCGTCATCAGTTTTGATGTGGTGGCAATTACGGGGAATTGCTTTTCGGGATTGATGAAATCTTCAAGATAGCCCTGCGCAACCGGGTCGTCGCCCGTGATTCGCACGATGTATTTGTCTGTTCTTGCGGTGATTTCTCTTGGAGCATATTTGAGTAACGCCCTGCGCATCCGTTCGGCATGCTCAATGTCAACGCAGAACACAATAGTCTTTGCCATCTTGTCGGAGTTTTTAAGATATTCCATCACCTTGCGGGCAACCATATCGGTGCGCTCGTCAATGATAATCGTGCGGTCGTAGTCCTTTGTGTTGTACAGGCGGTCTTCCACAAGCTCGCCGTCAATGTCGGTCTTGTTATGCTCAGGGCGGTAGCCTTCCAAATCCACATTCATTCCCACGCGGAGCACTTTGTACGGAGCCAAAAAGCCGTCGTCAATGCCGTTTTTAAGCGAATAGGTGTAAATCGGCTCGCCAAAGTATTCGATGTTGGAAAGCGTTTTTGTTTCTTTTGGTGTGGCAGTCATACCAATCTGCGTTGCACTGGTAAAATAATTCAGGATTTTGTGCCAGGCTTTGTCTTCATCTACAGAACCGCGGTGACACTCATCAACAATTATCAAGTCAAAGAAGTCCGGGCTGAACTGACGGTAGGCATCGGTTTCTTCATCATAATTTGTAAGCCCTTGATAAAGTGCCAGATAAATTTCATACGCCTTGTCGATCTTCTTATTTTTGATGATTGTAAGCTTGTCCTTAAAATGCTTGAAGTCGCCTTTCTTTGTCTGTGTGATGAGGTTGTTTCTGTCTGCAAGATAGAGAATACGCTTTTTTGCACCGCTCTTCCAAAGTCGATAAATTATCTGGAACGCAGTATAAGTTTTTCCCGTGCCGGTTGCCATGACAAGCAGGATTCTGTTCTGCCCGCGTCCGATTGCCTCCACCGTGCGGTTAATTGCAATCCGCTGGTAGTAACGCGGAGCATAGCATCCCGAACCGAAGAAATAACTTGAAAGAGCCGTCTGCTCGCTTTTGCTGTCGGTAAGATTGTTGTATCGTTTGTAACATTCCCACAGTTCATCAGGTGTCGGAAAATTATTTAGGTCGATTTCTTCGGTGACAATTGCCTTGCCGTTTGAATCAAACCCGCCGCAATTTCTGCGGTATTGAATTACAAAACCTTTTCCATTCGAGCTGATTGCGACAGGAATATCAAGCGTTTCTGCATAACCCAACGCCTGTTGCAAGCCCGCTCCAACCGAATGATTTCCGTCTTTTGCCTCGACAACGGCAACAGGAATATTCGGCTTGTAATATAGAATAATATCAGCGCGTTTTTTCTCGCCGCGTTTGGTCTGTCGGCCTTTTACAAAAATGCGCCCGGCAGTAAAGGAAACTTCCTCGCGGTACTGGGATTTTTCCCAGCCGCTGTTTTCGATTGCAGGAAGAATGTATTTAGTTATGATGTCGCGTTCAGAAAAAGACTTGCTGTGAACCATACAAAAAGTATATCACACCTTGCCGAATTTTTCCATGCAAACGCGACTGTGCCCTATGCGCCCAGTCCGCCGGCTTTCAGCTGGAAGTGTGCGAACTCCATGCTGAAACTTGCGCGGCCCTGTGTGACAGAGCGCAATGTGGTGGAGAAGCCGAACATTTTTGCCATCGGTGCGGTACAATGTACGATTTCGCCGCTTGCTTTGGAATCCTGTCCCTGAATCATGCCGCCACGCTGGGTAATCTGGCTGATTGCGTCGCCAACAAATTCAAGCGGGCAGGAAATGTCCACGTTCATCACTGGCTCAAGAATAATCGGGGTGGCTTTTTGCGCGGCATCGTCGAACACTTGTGCGGCACACGCGGTAAATGCGAACGGGGTGCCGGTCATTTCGTTGTAGTCGATGCCGGTCACGGTTACGCCAACGTCCGCGCACGGATAGCCGTACTGAATGCCGGATGCGAATGAGTTTTCAAAGCCTGTCTTAATCGCGTCGTAAATTTCTTCGGGGATTGTCGCGTCATGCACTGCGCAAGAATAGGTGTTGCCTGTGCCCTGCTCGTTCTGGCGAATCGTAATGGTGAGTCCCGCCACGTTGTCTTTGCCGCCAAGATTCTTTTCCCAGGTAGAAGAGCATGTCGCCTCGCCGGAAACCGATTCGCGGTAGGTAACTTGTGGCGCGCCTACGTTTGCCTTTACGCCAAAATCGTCTTTCATGCGCGTCACCAGAACGTCCAGATGGAGCTCGCCCATGCCGCTGATAATCAGCTGACCTGTCTCCGCGTCCTCGTGGCTTGTAAAGGTGGGGTCCTCGCGACTCATAATCGCAAGTGTCTCCACCAGTTTATCTTTGTCAGAAAGTGTCTCAGGCTCAATCGCAACAGAAATAACCGGCTCCGGGAATTTCACGCTTTCCAGAAGAACTGGCATTCCTTCGCTTCCGAGCGTGTCACCTGTCTGCGCAAGTTTTAGTCCCACGAACACTGCGATGTCGCCAGCGGAAACTGAGTCCATCTGCTCCATGTGGTTTGCGTTCACGCGGAGAATGCGGTTGATTCGCTCACGTTTTTTCTTTGCCACGTTCAGCACCTGCGTGCCTGCGGTCATCTTGCCGGAATACATGCGCACAAAGCAGAGCGCGCCCATTTCCCTGTCCTGCTGAATTTTAAAGACCAGACCCAGAGGCATTTTCTTTTCATCACAGGGGATTTCAACTTCTTCTTCCTTATCCTTTTTGATGTGCAGGCCTTTTGCGGGCGGAACATCTGTCGGACAGGGAAGATAATCAATCACCGCGTCGATGAGCGGCTGAACGCCCTTGTTGCGGCGCGCTGAACCGAGCAGACACGGCACAAAGGTGCGGTTAATTGTTCCTGCGCGGATAGATTTTTTAAGCTGCTCGTTGGTAATTTCGCCGCCCTCAAGATAAATCATTCCCAGCTCGTCATCGTTTGAGGCAACTTCGTCAATCAATTTTGCGCGCCATTCATCGGCAAGAGCCTTGTATTTTTCGGAGATATCGCTTTCGGTAAAGGTTTCGCCCTCGTCATTAGGGTTCCAGCGGATTTCCTTCATTTTTAACAGGTCAATCACGCCTTCAAAATCTTCGCCCTGCCCCATCGGAATCTGCAAGGCAATCGTATTCGCCCCGAATTTCTCGCGCACATCGTTTATAGAATAGAAGAAATCTGCGCCGATTCGGTCCATCTTGTTCACAAAGCACAGGCGGGGAACTTCAAACTCATCAGCCTGTTTCCACACGGTTTCTGTCTGGGGCTGAACACCGTCCACCGCACAAATCACCGCCACCGCGCCGTCAAGAACACGAAGCGAACGCTCCACTTCCGCAGTAAAATCAACGTGGCCGGGAGTGTCGATAATGTTGATCGTGTATCCTTTCCAGTCAGTGGTAATGGCAG
>JAFSTK010000075.1 GCA_017450535.1 Treponema sp. | reverse complement strand
TATAATTTGATGCTACCATTCTTCATTACCTACTGAACTGCCTGTTGATATTTCAGAATGAATGTTTTCTGGAGTAACCATAGCCATCATATCATCAAGTGTTTTTTTATGTGGAAGAATCACAATTTTTCCTTTTTCAGCGATTACTTCTATTTTACTTCCGTTCTTTACGTTATTGTCCTTCGCCCAAAGTGACGGAATCCTAAAACCGAGACTGTTGCCCCATTTCTGAACCACTGCCTGCATAGTACACCTCCATTACCTAAAGTATATACATTGTATATTCTTACTGTCAAGTAAAATATAGATAAAAAAGCAACTTGACCGCATTTCTTTTTCAGTTTTTTTTCAACGATTACCAGCAGGGGTACACTGACAAGTGTTTTTAACAATCAACTCCATCTAACGCATCCGTGTCTATTTATCTTCCGTGGCACATCTTGTATTTCTTTCCGCTTCCGCAGGGGCAGGGGTCGTTTCTGCCGACTTTTGGCATCGTTCTGCGCACAATCTGGCTCTGACCAGTGCTTGCGCCTGCCATCGTTCGGCTTGCGGCTTGCTGCGCCTGTGTGGCGTTGAATGCACGGCTGGCGTTTCCCTGAGCGTTTGCCGCCGCTGCCTGAGACATGGACTCGGCTTCCTGATGCTGAGCCTGCATGTTCACATTGCGCTGGGGCTGTACCGGCTGCGGATTTACCTGCACGCGCACTTTGAACACACGGCTTGCGATTTCAATACGAATCTGTTCCAGTATTGCGTCAAACTGGTTAAAGCCGTCAATCTTGTATTCGGTGAGCGGGTTCTTGCTTCCGTAAGAGCGCAAATGCACCGCCTCGCGCAGGCTGTCCAGGAATTCAAGCTGGTCAAGCCATTTTCTGTCGATAGACTGGATGTACTGGTAGCGGATGAACATGTTCAGATTTTCTTTTCCTACCAGCGTCTCTTTTTCGGTCAAATCATTTTGGAGCAGGGCGATAACCGCATCTTTTGTGAGACGTTCTGCGGGTACTTGTACGCCAAAATGCTCGCGGATTTTTTCCAAAAGCTCTGACTGAGCGTTTTTGTTTCTGCGTGAGTGCGCGTATTCGTCAAACCATTCGTCGAGATAATCGTTCGCCGTGTTCATGACTCGTTCGGTGAGATTTTCATCTGCCAGAATGCCGTCACGCTGACTGTAGATGTATTCGCGCTGCTCGTTTAGAACATCGTCGTAGTCAATCAAATTCTTACGGATGTCAAAGTTGCGCTCCTCAACTTTTTTCTGCGCTTTTTCAATTCCTTTTGTGAGCCACGGGTGATAAATCGGCTCGCCCGGCTGCATACCGATGCGGCTCATGATGTTTTTCATGCGCTCGCCACCAAAGAGGCGCATCAGGTCATCGTCCATTGAGATGTAGAACTTTGAGCGTCCTGGGTCACCTTGACGGCCTGAACGACCACGCAACTGGTTGTCGATACGGCGGCTTTCATGGCGTTCCGTACCGATGACGTACAATCCGCCGAGGTTTTTCACTTCCTCGTAATCTTTGAGCCACAATTCTTTTTCGGTTTTGTATGCTGCCTCGTACTGTTCCGGGGTAGCGTTTGTGCCGGCTCTTTTCTGTGCCCTGAATTCCGGGTTGCCGCCGAGTTTGATATCCGTACCACGACCAGCCATGTTCGTAGCGACCGTAACGGCTCCTTTTGCGCCAGCCTCAGCGATAATCAAAGCCTCACGGGCATGGTTCTTTGCGTTCAGCACTTCATGGCGGATGCCTTTGCGGGTGAGCAGGGCAGAAAGCTGCTCTGATTTTTCGACGCTCACCGTGCCAATCAATACCGGCTGTCCTTTTTCATGCGCCGCCGCGACTTCTTTTGCGATGGCGTTCCATTTGTCCGCCTCGTTCAGGTACACTTCGTCCTGCTCATCAATACGTGCGACAGGCTTGTGTGTGGGGATGACCACGACATCGAGCTTGTAAATTTTGGCGAATTCCACGGCTTCAGTCTGTGCCGTACCGGTCATGCCGGAGAGTTTTTTGTACATGCGGAAGAAGTTCTGGAACGTAATGGTCGCCATGGTGCGGTTGCGCTGGGCGATTTTCAGATGTTCCTTTGCTTCGATAGCCTGATGCAGTCCGTCTGAGTAGCGGCGGCCTTCCAGCACACGGCCAGTAAACTCATCGACAATCTCAACTTTGCCGTCACGCACCACGTAGTCAACGTCAATGTTGTAGAGCACGTGAGCGCGAATTGCCTGCGTAAAGTAGTGCACGAATTCAAAACATTCCTCGTCGAACACCGTGCGGTCTGCGGGAATCAAGTTGTGCTTGTGCAGAATATCGTTGATGTGGTTCATGCCGAAGTCGGTGAAAGAAACACGCTTTGACTTCTCATCGATTTTGTAGTCGCCTTTCAGTGCCTTGCGCTCTTCGGGCGTCATCTGCACTTCGTCAGGATAATCGTCGGTGGCGGGGTCTTTTTCGACTTCCTCAAATTCACCTACGTATTTATCGACTTCATGGAATTTGTAGGTATCGTCCTCAGCCGCACCAGAAATGATAAGCGGAGTACGCGCCTCATCAATCAAGATAGAGTCAATTTCGTCCACGATACAGAAGTTGAATCCGCGCTGAACTTTGCGGTTCAAATCAACCTGCATGTTGTCGCGCAGGTAGTCAAAACCAAATTCATTGTTTGTACCGTAGGTGAGGTCGCAGTTATAGTTTTTCTTGCGCTCATCGTTGTCCATGTTGGAAAGAATCGTACCCACGGTCTGACCGAGATATGCGTAGACAGGGCGCATCCAGTTGGCGTCGCGCTCAGCAAGATAGTCGTTGACGGTGACGATGTGCACGCCGTTTCCGCTCAAACTGTTCAGGTATGCCGCGGCGACACACATCAAGGTTTTACCTTCACCCGTTTTCATTTCCGTGAT
>JAFSTK010000074.1 GCA_017450535.1 Treponema sp. | reverse complement strand
GTTTCTGCAACCGTGCGCACGGATGTGCCAGAGGGGATTTCCACACGCTCTGTATATGCGTTTGTGGCGGAGACAGGCGATGCTAAAAACAGAGTCAGTGCAAATGCAGCCGCTGCAAGCGTAAAAAGCATTGAGATTGAGCACATTAGAATGATTGCCAGTTTTCCAGATGATTTTTTCATGAGTAAAAAGCTTCCGCCTCGTCAATGGACATAGAGTTATATATAGCCTTTTCTACTGCGGACGCAAAATCTTCCAGTCCTTCAGGAATTTTCTCCTGATACTGTCTGATAAAGCGGGCTAAAATCCGCAGTTCGCGTTTTGAAAAATCATACGTCAGGTGCAAGTCATCAACATCGCTCAGCAAAAGTGAGTCAAAGTTCATAATTTGAGTTCCAACCCTTCTGTCGCCAGATTTACTTCTACGGCATTTTTTGCGCTGTAGTCCGCATACCAATGTGCAGACTGCAGGATTGAATTTAATTTTCTGTCATCATACATGGGGTCGTGATGGAACAGATACACTTTCTTTACTTTCCAGGCTACGGCAAAGTCAATTGCATAGCAGAATGCCGAATGTCCCCACCCCTGTTTGGCGTATGCCTCTTCAACCGTATATTGAGAGTCAATGACCAGAATGTCTGCGCCGTTAAAGAATTCATCATGTTCTTTCGTGCGGATAAAATCGGGATGGTTCAGCTCCACGTCGGTTGCAAAAATAAATTTATGACCGTTTTCTATGAGTGAATATGCATATGACGTTCCTGGATGAGACATTTTGATTGCATTCACTTTTACGGAGCCGATTGAGAAGTCTTTTTTTTCTTCAATAAGGTTGAAGGTCATGTTTTTTGTACAGGACTCCATGGTGATGGGATAAAAAGGAGCTTGCATCTGTACATCGAGGTAAGACTTCATTTTTTCAAATGGAGAGTAAATGTTCAATGTTGCGTTCGGATTGTACAAAGGCTCAAAAAAAGGCAGACCTTGAATATGATCCCAGTGAAAATGGGAAAGTAAAAGGTTGTAAGTGAGATTTTCAGGAGGTTCACCACATTTTCCCATCATGCGGATACCTGTGCCCGCATCAAGAATTATTTTTGTTCCGTCGTTCGTCGTGATTTCAATGCATGAGGAGTTGCCGCCAGTCGTGCCATATATCCATGATGGCAATGAAGTAATGAAACGCTCCCTTGCGTCTTCCGAAACCAAATCCTTTGGCTGGATGCGCTGGACTGCTGCCGAGATTTTTGCACGAACTTGTTGCGGGCTGAGCGGTGCTGGAAGCGAGCCGCGGACACCCCAAAAATGAATATTCACTGGTCTAACTCCATCAACAATTCACTTTTATGTATCGGCAGATTTTGTTCATATCTTTTACGTTGTTCTTCGATTTCTTCTTTTGTCCACAAGCGACCGTTATTGATGCCGGGACAATCTTCCGAACACGTTCTCCATTGCCCTCTGTCTTCGAGAATCCATGACCAGAACGGAAATGTGGAGCACTGAACTGGACGGGCTTCGTAAGCGGTGCAGCCGTTGTTCCACAGAATACAATCGTAGTTTGTTTTCTCCTTTAGACAAAGAACTTCGGTATTGTCATAATACTGAACCCACCGACAGTATACATTGACGAATTCTTTGACAGACATTTTAAACCTTTGGCATAGATTTGTCAAATCTGTTCTGGAGAGATATACAAAACCTGGATCAATTCGGCAGCAGTTTGAGCAGCGCTGGCAGGAAAAATGAAGTCCTTCGTCATAAAACATGGAACCACCTCGAACTACTAGGAAACAAAAAAGGGACTTAAGCAAAAACTTAAGTCCCTTTGGGGAGTGTAGGATTCGAACCTACGAAGGAAGAACCAGCAGATTTACAGTCTGTCCCCTTTGACCACTCGGGAAACTCCCCGCTTAAAGCTGCTTGTAGGACTTGGACCCACGACCCCGAGATTACAAATCACGTGCTCTACCAGCTGAGCTAAAGCAGCAGATGTTCCAGCGGAACGTGTTTTAATATATCAGAACACAGATATTTTTGTCAAGTGCTCAGACATTATTTTCTTACAAAATCTGGACGAAGTTTTTCCCCGCCATTTACGTAGACATGCTTTGGTTTTGAGCCCTCTTCCAGATATGCGTGGACAAGGACTCGAATCATGCCTGTCGGAGAACCTTCGATGTCTACTTCTTGGGATGAGAATAATGCCAGGCTGCTTACATCGATGCCAACGTCCCCGTGTCGCAGGGCGAAGGCTGGATTGAGAGCGGTCAAATCTTTGGTAAGCGTGAAATGGACGGAGACGATATCTTCCGGGGAAAGATTGTTGTCCGCAAAAAGCGCGCGGCACATGTCCGTTACGCCCGTTTGGACAGATTCTTTTGTGTTTTCTGCGCCAGATGCGCCGCGTAAGCCATACAGTCTTTTGCTCATGTCCTTTGTTCCCCAATTATTCCGCGCTGCTTGATGTTGCGGTTGCGTTGAGTGATTTGATAAAGTCGGCGGAGTCTCCGTTTTTCAGAATCTCAGCCAGGTCAGGGTATTTTTTGAGCGTTTCGCCGATTTGGGTGAGCCGGCTTACTGCGCGGTTGTCAGAAAGAATCGTATCTGCTTGGTGCTGCGCTGATTTTGTGAGCGCTTCGTCAACGTAGTCTTGAAATGTCATGTAAGTTTGTTTTGCGCGGTTGTATAGATTGAGGTCAGGAATCTTTGCGTTTTTGATGAAGATTGAAATGACTTCTACCCCGTTCAGGCTTCCCGATGTGATTCCGATGCCGGAAAGCAACTGTTCGGTGTCTCTGTTCACGGCGATGGCTGCGGGGTCTTTTGCGCTTTCGGAGATAAGATACTGCGCCGCCTGCTCTGCGATGCGGTCTGCGGTCTGGTCAAGATAGGTGGTCAGTTCGCTTGATGTGGTCACTTCTGATGAGCCTGCTTTTTCCAGAAGCACATCTTTTTTGAATTTGAGGGAGATGTCAAAATCAAACTGATAGGCAAAATCGGGTGTGCCTTTAATTTGTCCTGCATATACTTCAGCGGATGGAAGTGAGCCGTTAATCGTTTTTTTGAAAGACTGTGGCTTGATTTTGAATGTCAGCAGTTTTGCATTTGTAGGGATAAGTGGTTCCCATCGCCAACAGAATACACCCTTTTCGATGATTGTCGGGTAGACGCCGCTGGTTTTTGAAATTAATACGCCGCATTCGTCGGTGTCAACCTTAAACTGAACCCAGCCAAAGTAGAAAGCGGCTCCACCGGCAAGAATCAGTACAATCAGCATAGCGAATAATCTTTTCAGTATCTTTTTCATAACGCACCTTTCGTGTATAATAAATATATGAGTGATGAACAGTATACCCCTAAAAAGGCTGATGATTCAAGATTAGATTTGCGCGCAGAGCAGAAAGTTCAAAAAAATAGAACGCCTGACCTGCTTCGCTTGAATCGTCGTGCCGTCATTTTTTTGGGATTACAGACTATCGCGCTCATTTTGTATTACATTTCAGGCAATACCCAGTATTTTCTTGAGGAGAACATGAAAATCGTTTTGTGGGCGATGACGATTTCGGCGATTGCCTTGTCTTTGTTTTGTGCCGTAGGTATTGCGGAAAGCGTTTTTTATGCGGTGCGGTACAAAGCGCCTCGGTTGTTTTTCAAACTGATTCCCTATAGCATTATTTTTTTTGTTTCATTAGCCTTCGCAATTTTTGCGCGCACGGTAGATTTGTTGTCGTCAGGATATTAGTGTCACACGAAGCAAAAGGGGTAGTTCGAGCAGCGTTAGCGAATTATCCGTGTGACAGCCACTCTCGTCGGCACAATCAAAACAAACTCCCCTTCCTCCATTGAAATCTTCACGCTCTCACCACGCTCAAAAAAATCTGGTTTGATGCGGTTACTGATGCTCGGCATTCCCTCTGCGCGGAAAAGCTCATATTCCCAAAGCAGCCCCGCTGAATGCACTTTGCCGCCTGTGCGGGAAGACGTTGTGCGTGCGACAGAAATCATATCCCGTAAGTTCAGCCCGTTGATTTCAAATGACGAGCCATGCGGGGCGTACCAAAAAGATTGTTCGCCCGCAAGCCATACGTCCGGACGCATTTTTGTGGAGAATAAATCGAATACGGAAAGAAAATGGTCAAGACGGCTTCCTCCGCCTGCTCCCACCAGCGTAATTTGGCTGTCCGTGTCTTTTATCAGCGAATGCGCATTTTCCAACGCAAGCTCTGTGTCGGTGTAGTCTTTGTCTTCGATGAAGGTCTGCACGATGTCTGCGGGATAGTTATTTAGAATGTCGTCAGCTTTTTTTGCCGAGAGACTGTCCATATCGCCAAGAATTGCGTCCGGAAAAAATTGTTCGCCAAAATGCGATTTGTAACGCTCCAGTGTGAGCAAACCTGAATCCGCCGCAATCACATAATCTGGTTTGTGGCAAGAAAAATAAGACTCCGTAAGGCGCGGTTCAGGGCTTTCTCCGCCCGTAAAAATGACGATGTGCATAGTAAAAAAAATCCTTTTCCGCTATAATAATAGCATGAATCGCGTAAAGATTCCTAGCGAACTCAAAAAAATGAATGAAATTTTCTCTTCTCATGGCTTTGAGGCATACCTTGTCGGTGGCGCAGTGCGCGATATGCTTTTGGGTAAGCCCGCGTCCGATTGGGATGTGACCACAAACGCAAAGCCGGAAGACGTGATGCGAATCTTTCACAAAGTTATTCCAACAGGAATCGCCCATGGCACGGTGACGGTTCATTTTATGAAAAAAGAAATCGAAGTCACAACCTATCGCACTGAAGCGGGCTATTCTGATGGTCGCCACCCCGACAGCGTTTCGTTTGCCGCTACTTTGGAAGATGATTTGAGTCGCCGTGATTTTACGATGAACGCTATAGCCGCCTCTCTTTTTGACGGAGCGATTGTTGACCCCTTTGACGGACGTGGTGACATTAAGAAAAAGCTCATCCGTACCGTCGGGAAACCGCATGACCGCTTCTTAGAAGATGGATTGCGGCCAATTCGTGCGCTTAGATTTAGCAGTCAGCTGGATTTTGTTATAGAAAAAGATACATATTCAGCAATTTTCGAGGAGTCTGTTCAGGAAAAAATCCATTCGATTTCGGTGGAGCGTTTCCGCGACGAGTTCTGCAAGGTGTTGCAGTCAGCTGTGCCGTCAGTGGGATTGCGCCGTATGGAAGAGACAAAGGTGCTCGCCTACTTTATCCCGGAACTTACCGCAGGACGTGGCGTGATTCAGCGAGACTCACGGGATTTCCACGAATTTGATGTGCTTGACCACAATCTCTACGCTTGTGACGGCGCGCCACGTGAAAATCTGATTGTCCGCATTGCCGCGCTTTTTCATGACGTTGGAAAAACTTACATGCGAACGGTCGAAAAAAAAGAAATTGACGGCCAGGTTTTTGAGCTGATTCACTTTCATGGGCACGAGACAAAATCCGCTGAAATTGCGCGCGAAGCGTTGGTTCGCCTCAAATTCTCCAATGCGCAGATTGACCAGATTTGCCACCTGATTAAACACCACATGTTCTTTTTTGAGCCGAATTGGTCAGATGCTGCGGTGCGCCGTTTTGTCGTGCGTGTCGGTTTGGAAAATATCGACAATCTCTTTTTGCTCCGTTATGCAGACATTTACGGTATGCATCGTGTTCCCGTCGTGGCAAACAGCGAAACAGTGCGCAATCTGAATGAATTGCGTGACCGTATTGTCCGCGTAGAAGCTGAGAAATCCGCCCGCAGCCTAAAAGACTTGGCGGTGAACGGAAAAGATTTGATGGCTCTTGGAATTCCTGCTGGAAAGCAGATCGGTCGTATCTTAAACGAATTGTTTCAGTGCGTGCTGGATGACCCTGCGATGAATGAGCGGGAAAAACTGCTCACCGTCGCAAAGAACATCGCAGGACGCTCTTAAATTTCCATGTTCATCACGTGACGCACTTCGTCGAGTGTGTTCTTGGCAATTGCCCTCGCCTTTTCTACGCCTTCAAGCAGAACATTGCGAATCAGTTCAGGCTGTTGTTCCAGTTCAGCGCGTTTTGTGCGCAAGGGGCGCAATTCTTCGTTTAATGCCTCAGTGAGTGTCGATTTGAGCGCGCCGCCGCCACCGTCTCCCAAACGCTCGGCAATTGCAGTCGGCTCTTCGCCTGTACAGAGCGAGATAATACGGAGCAGATTCGCCACTTCAGGACGGTTTTTCGGGTCATAGGTGATGTGGCGGTCTTGGTCAGTCTTTGCTTTTTTAATCAGTTTTGCCGTCTCATCTTCCGTGGCAGAAAGCATAATCGTGTTTCCGAGCGATTTGCTCATCTTTGCGTTTCCGTCCAAGCCCATAATCATCGGCGTTTTGGAAAGCAATGCGTGCGGCTCCGGGAAAACCGGTTCTGAATTCTTGCAGAATTTATGGTTAAAGCGGCGGGCAATTACGCGCGCCATTTCAAGATGCGGAAGCTGGTCTTTTCCGACAGGAACGACATTTCCTTTGCAGAAGAGAATGTCCACCGCCTGATGCACGGGGTATGTGTACATGCCTGCGTTCAGCGGAATCGTTGATTTTTCAATCTCATCTTTTACGGTGGGATTTCGGCTCAATTCAGGATTTGTCACAAGCGTAAGAAACGGAATCATCAGCTGATTTGCTTCTGGAATATGGCTGTGCGGATAGATGAATACGTTTTCGCCTGGCTCAATTCCAGCCGCAAGATAGTCAATTACGAGCTGCTTGGTGTTCTGGCTGATTTTGTCATATGCGTCGTGATCTGTCAAAACCTGATAATCGGCAATCAGAATCATTGTGGGAACGCCCATTTTGGAAAGACGCACACGGTTTTTTAGCGAGCCAAAATAATGGCCGATGTGCAGTCGTCCTGTTGGGCGGTCGCCTGTTAAGACACGGTATTTTTTCGGGTTCACCGCGATGTCTGCCTCAATTCTTTCGCTCTGGCGCATCGCTTCAGCAAGTATTTTATCTGTATTCGTTTCAAATTCTTCTGACATAATGCTTAATTTTACCGAATAGAAAAGAATGTAGCAAGAGATTGTAATGCGATGTCACACAGAACGAACCGCAAGGGACAAGGCATGCTACGCTACGCGACTAACGTCGCTAAGGGAAATCGTGTTGCATGTCTGCTTTTAACGAGCGAGGCCGTTAGTCCGAGCAGCGTTAGCGAACTGTCCGTGTGATAATAAAAATCACACGGAACGAACCGCAAGGGACAAGGCATGCTACGCTACGCGACTAACGTCGCTAAGGGAAAGCGCTTTGCATGTCTGCTTTTAACGAGCGAGGGCGTTAGTCCGAGCAGCGTTAGTGAATTGTCCGTGTGATAATAAAAATCACACGGAACGAAACATTAATACAACAGATTATTTTTCTTTGCGTATTCGAGGCCCTCTTTGTTCCACTTTTTCCCGCCTACTTTCTCGAACTCTGCGACCCATTTGTTCCACTCGTCTCGGGTGAGATTGCGTTTTCCGGTGATGAACTCAAGGACACCTTGCTCAAAGAAGCGTTTTAAGTCTGCGTTGGGCGCGGGCATTGCATCGGAGCCGATTGCAGGTGTGTACGGAAGTTTGTCCATTTGGTTCAGCACATCAAGCGCGGACATCTGTTTGTGTGAGTATTCGGTGATATAAGTGGGATATCGAGAGTACAATTCCACAGGCCCGTTGTAGAAGACGTAGGCGCGGAGCTGAGTGAGCGGCTGCATGGTTGCTTTTGAGAAACCTTTTTTGGGGTCAGGAATTCCGTCAACAACCGGAACGCCGTGCGCATCTTTAACGTAGTTTACGCCTTCAACACCCCAGCCTAAAAGATAATATCCTTCATCGCTGCTCATCCATTCAAAGAGTTTTGCAATCGCTTCTTTTTTGCCAGCTTTAATCGCGTTCTTGCTTACGGCTGTGATTCGGTAGCCTTGAATAAAACATCCTGTTGAGCAGTCGCCTTTTGGACCAGTTGGCGGGTTAATGACAATCCATTCGCCATCAGGGAAGTTTTTGTCAAAAGGTTTGTAATTGCTTTCTGCAGCGAGCGCCGCATTTTGTTCGCGCATAATGCCGAATTTGCCCTGCTTCCAGGCCGCGCGGAAGTCATCTTTTTTGTATGCCATCCAGTTGGGGTCAATGAGTTTTTCGTTTACCATTTGCTTTACGAATGTGAGCGCGTCAAAGTATTCAGGGCGCAGCACATTCAGTCCTGGATGCTCTTTCTGCATGCTCCATGTACCGGCCACACCGAACGCGCCCATAATCGGCTCAAAACGGCGGCCCAGTCCTTCCTGGTGGGTGTAAAGCTCAATGAATGCGCCAAAACCGTAGGTGTCATCTTTTCCGTTTCCGTCGGGGTCGTTGTATGTGAATGCGCGCATGACATTCAGAAAATCTTCCGTGGTGACCGGAACTGAAAGCCCCAGTTTGTCGAGCCAGTCTTTTCTGATAACGACACCTTCATTTCGTGGAATTGAGCCGGGAGATGCAAAACCGTAGGAATGATTTTTTACCGTCGTGTAGTTGATGCTGTTTTTGTCAAACATGATTTTTGTGCGGGTCGGCATCATTTCGTACATGTCGTCAACTTCCGCCACCATGCCGTTTTTCACCATGATAAGCCATGGCTCACGGTTTACGGTAAAAATGTCAGGCAATTGTTTTGCCGCCGCTGCCGCATTCAGTTTTGCGTCTCTGTCATGCTCGCTTGAAGGAAGCATTGTCAGTTTCAGCTCAATGCCGAGTTTTTTCCGGATGATGTCATAGGCAAGCCAGTTTCGCGGCGGTTCCCCTGCCTCACTTACGGTTCCGCCATACCACATAGTCAGCTCAATAAGGCCGTCTTTGTTTTTGACAGGCTCTTTTATCTCATTTTTTGATTTTTTCGCGCTTGTGAAACACAACGCCATGACCGCAATTCCTAGGCATGCCGCGGTCGTTTTTACGATTGATTTTTTCATACTGTCTCCATAATTTTTATAAGATTCTTTATTGTAGCATGATAAAAACGTCTCGGCAAATTTTTTGTTCACGATTTGTGTAAAAAGATGTAAATTTTTTGTGATTTTCATTTTTTTAGATTCTCGCTATACTTTTTGCCATGGCACAATACGCTTGTTTAAACGAGCTGCAGACGTGGCTTGATTCATATCTGAATTTTGAACGCACTCCAAAAAAGAATATTTTTTGGCTCGATACGATGGAATATCTGTGCGCGTTGTTTGATGCTCCGCAGAATTTCGCTTCTGCTTTTCATATTGCTGGTTCAAAGGGAAAAGGTTCGGTTTCAGCGATGATTGCGTCAATTTTGGATGCTGGGGGCTATAAGACTGGGCTGTACGCTTCCCCACACATTTTGGATTTTGTGGAGCGAATTGGCTCTGCCCACGGTGTGTTTGCGGAAGATGTGTATGAGCGAGCGGCAAATGAACTGAAAGAAAAAATTGCGTCTCTTTCTGATGATGACCTTCCCGGCGGACGAGCAATCACGTGGTTTGAGCTTGTCACGTTGTACGGTTTTCTGTGTTTCCGTCAGGCGCGGACTGATTACAATGTGCTGGAAGTGGGCTTGGGAGGACGGCTTGACGCGACAAATGTGGTCCTGCCAAAAGTGTGCTGCATTACGCCGATTGAGCTTGAGCATACGGAATTTTTAGGTGATACAATTGAAAAGGTCGCTGGTGAAAAAGCAGGTATCATAAAAGAAGGGGTTCCGGTTGTTGTTGCTGAACAGACACCAGAAGCAAAAGCGGTTTTCCAAAAGATTGCAAAAGAAAGACATGCGCCGTTCTACAGCATTGACGAAGTTGTGCAGTCAGTTCGGACTGAATATGTGCTGGACAGCGAAAAAAAGACCGCTTCCATGAAAACGACAATTGTGTCCGATATGTTTTCTCGTCCGATTACCGCTAACTTACGGTTGTTAGGTGCATTTCAGGCGCAGAACGCGGCGTTGGCGGCGATTGCGGTGAAGACCGTTCTGCCCGACATTGACGAAAAAATGCTCGAAAAAGGACTTGAAAACGCGATTTTGCCCGGAAGATTTGAGGTTTTTGAGAATCCGATGGCAAAAAAAAACGCTTCGCAGAAAAAAACACGTTCTCCGGCGGAAAACGCATCTTCCGCACGATCGTTCGTAATCCTCGACGGCGCACACACGCCAAACAGCGTCCGTTTTACGCTGGAGACAATGCGGCATGTGTTCGGAAAGAAAAAATGCACCCTGCTCTTTGCCTGCGCCGCCGACAAGGACGCAAAGGAGATTGCCCCACTGTTCAAAAATCAGTTCGATTCGGTTTTTCTCACCAAGCCCGGAAACGTAAAGCAGTCGGATGTGGGCACCCTCGCGGCAGCCTTTGACGAAGCGGCCATCCCCTACGACCTGAACGAAGATTTTGCAGTCCAGATACAAAAAGCCTTCACCCGCGCCGCTGAGACAGATTCGCTTCTGCTTGTGACGGGCTCATTCTACCTGCTCGCGGAAGTGAAGAAATTCATGCTTCCATAACATTTGGGCGCATCCGCCGGTGACTTGTGCCACCGACGGTCGGGCGTTACGCCATTCCGCTTTCGCTCCAGCCTCCTCACTTCGTTGCGGTGGCCGCCTGCGGCGTGGCTTCATGCCCTTGCGCGGTGTGTCATTGCCGTGCGGTTAAAAACTGTGTTGCCAGTTCTTTTAGTCCTTGTCTTTCTTGATATGAAAGATTTCTCGCCAGTCGTTTGCGGAAGTAATCAGCTCAAAAACGATGAAAATAGTGAGCGCGAAAAGAGAGACAGTGAGCCATACTTTAGGGTTTGCTGTTTTGCTTTCATTTGTTTTGTCTTTAAAAAATAAAGCACATTGAACCAGAAACAGCGCAAAGCTTACAACTGTGATGACGATACCGCAGCTGGCGACAATGTTTTCCAGCGGATAATGAAAAGGCTTTTTTGAAAGGAAACACGGCGATTTTTCGCCCTGATAATAGACGATAATCGGATTTGTCGCGGGATTTAAGAATTTCATTTGTGCTTCGATATTCCGAATCTGGTAGAGGGCATTTTTGTTGGCGAGAGTCCACTGTATCGCAAAGAAAGTCGCCATGAACGGAAGCAGACAGAGAAGTGCTCCGCGAAGAAATGTATCACAATTGAAATCCTTGCTGTGCATTAAAAAGAACGCCGTATAGCTTCCGACGATAAATGCCCAGAAAAATGTACCCGTTTTGAACACATTTTCACGGACGGCGTAGATTTGCTCCTGCAGATGGATAAGCTGCGCATTGTTTTTGTCTTTGTCAGGTTGCTTGCTATCGATGCCTGCGTTTTTCAGATATACTTCGCGGTATGTGTTCAGAAATTCTGCGTATCGCTTGACGGCATTTCTTGTCGTCCCATGGTCGTCCGTTACTTCTTTTTCGCCATCTCTGTCATACAGTCGGATAATTTTAGAAATCCCCGCCTGAATGGTTTCCAGTTTCGCACCTTCTCCAAATTCATGCACCAGTACACCCGTCAATTTGCTTTTGTAGCTTGCCGCCGTATTGTCGGAGTATTCGTTTTTTATCAGATAATCCCTAAAATCTTCGGTGCTGCTTTCAATCGCCGTGTGTGATGTGCGTTTCATTGAATGACTCCTTTAGTTTCGTGTCAGCCTATCGCTTTTACCTGCTTCCTGTAAGAGTTTTGCGGCTGTAGCCGTATTTGCTAAACTTGTGCTGGAAATTGAGGTTGTGTCATACTGTACATATGCTTCACTCCACTTAGTAGCAGGAACAAAACGAACATATTTTTTATACTTCCAGCCTATTGTGTTTTCAAAATAAGCTGATGCGAGTGAAGTACAGCCAAGGAATGTAGAACCGTAAATGAGAGTAACACTGTTTGGAATTACAACGAACGAAAGTGAAGTACAACCTGAAAAAACTGAATCGCCAATGGACGTGACATTAGGCGGAATTGCAAAAGCCGTAAGTGAGACACATCCCGAAAATGCACTGTTGCCAATAAATATGACGCTGCCCGGAATAGTGACGGAAGAAAGTGCGGTGCATCCAGAAAAAGTTGAGGCGCTAATGGACGTGACATTGCTCGGAATGGAGATGGATTTGAGAGAGGTACACTGCTCAAAAGCAAATTTGCCAATTGACGTGACGCTGCTCGGAATAGTGGCGGAAGAAAGTGCGGTGCATCCAGAAAAAGTTGAGTCGCTAATGGACGTGATATTGCTCGGAATGGAGATGGATTTGAGAGAGGTACACTGCTCAAAAGCTCTGGTGCCAATGGATGTGACGCTGCTCGGAATGGAGATGGATTTTAGCGAGGTGCAGCTAGAAAAAGCTGCGGCGCCAATAGACGTGACGCTACTCGGAATGGAGAGGGATTTGAGCGAAGTGCAGGCAATAAAAGTTGCTTGGTCAATAGACGTAATGTCCGGAATGCAGATGGATTCGAGTGAGGTGCAGAAAGAAAAAGCTGCGGCGCC
>JAFSTK010000073.1 GCA_017450535.1 Treponema sp. | reverse complement strand
GAACTGAGCCTTCATGCCCAAAAGTTTTGAAGGATTGTCAACCTTCTGGCTGTCTGACTGGCTAATCGGCAAGAACGCATGAATGTCGCCACCGAGGTTTACATCAAAACCACCCTTCACTTCTTTTTCGATTACGCCTTCAACGACCTGTTTTTCGTCGAATGCTTTGCGCAAGTCCTTCCAAAGCTGTTTTGAATCAGCACGAGACTTTGAAATCTCGGGACCATTGCGTCCGTCCTTCTTAACAAGAACGACTGTGACCACATCACCGACTTTCGGCAGATTGCCTGCGAACTCCTGAACGGGAATCTTACCCTCTGACTTGTAGCCGATATCGACGAATACAAGTTCGTCCGTCACTGCAATAACGGTGCTGTCAATGAGCTGACCGTCTTCCAGTTCTTTGAGACCTTTGAGAGATTCTTCTAATTGTGTCTGGATTGAGCTCTTGGAGTCCTGAGTTTCATCCTTTTCCACTTCCATCTGTTCCATAGTAGACCCTTTATCTTGAATTTGTTTTATAATTATCTCACAAACTTGCTCAATCGTCAAGGTGGAAGTGTCGATATATACCGCATCTGGAGCACGTTTTAAAGCACCTTCTTTTTTATTGCGGTCAATTTCATCACGTTTCTTGATTGCCTCTTTGATTTCTTCAAGCGTCATATCGGAAACGCCCTGGTCAAAACGGCGCTGAGACTGCACATCGATTGATGCATCCAGATAGAACTTATGTTCCGCATTCGGGAAGACCACCGTGGTCATGTCGCGTCCTTCACAAATAATTGAAAGGCTCTTGGTAATCTCACGCATGCGGTCATTCACCAGATGGCGAATCGGCACAATGCTGGAGACCGGTGCGACACGCTTACTCACCGCGTCATCATGCAAATGGTCTTCCACATCGGTGCCGTTCAGCACAAGGCGGCTGTTCACATATTCAAGCTTCTGCTGTTTACAGAACTCGATAACTTTTTCTTCATCTGCAAGGTCAATGTCAGTGCCGTTCAAGGCAAGCGTAAGCGCACGGTAAAAACTGCCGCTGTTCAGATACGTCACGCCGAGTTTTTTCGCAATAATCGACGCGATGGTAGATTTTCCCGTTCCTGCGGGGCCGTCTATAGCGATAATCATATTTATTTCTCCTTAGAAACATGTCTTTTTTTACATAAGGCTAACAGCCCTTTTACATCTGCTTGCGTAAGTTCCCGGAACTCGCCGGCACGAAGCCCGTCCAAATTGACGTTGCCGATACGGACACGCTCAAGACTGCGGATTGCGGCACCTGCGTTCTCAAATACGCGACGGATCTCCCGGTTTTTGCCTTCAATCAGCACTACCCGCATACGATGAGTGTTCATTTTTTCAGCTTTGACGGCTTTGTAAAAAATGCCTTCCACTCGCACGCCTTTAACAAATTGTTCAGCCAACCCTTCGGGAAGCGGATAGCTTGTTTCTACTATATATTCTTTTTCGATTTCTGCACTGGGATGTGAAAGACGCGCGGCAAAATCACCGTCATTGGTAAAAATAATTGCGCCCCGGCTGAACATATCAAGTCGTCCGACATTGTACAAGCGTTCTGAATACGTTGGCTTCAACAAATCAACAGCGACCTGTCTGCCCTTTTCGTCCGACTGACTACAGACATAGCCTGCGGGTTTATTTAAAAGGATATAGCGTTTTGTCTCTTCAAGCGAAACAGGATTTCCGTCCACACAGATTTTATCCGCAGACGTTACCTTGGTACCCAATTCCGTCACAACAGCGCCGTTTACCGTTACGCGACCTTCAGCAATGATTTTTTCACTGGCGCGGCGACTTGCGACACCACAATGAGCGAGATATGCTTGAAGGCGGACAGGGTCAGCAGAAGATTCGTTAGCGGGCAAGTTCGAACCTCTCGTTTTCGGTATCTTCAAGCTGTGGCAGTTCAGAAATGGAATTCAAACGGAAGAATTTCAGGAATTCTTTGGTTGTACCGAACAATGTCGGACGACCGGGGGCATCTTTTTTGCCCACTTCTTTTATCAACTGACGCTCAATCAGGAGACGAATCATATTGTCTGGGGAAACGCCACGCAGGGCTTCAATTTCAGCGCGTGTAATCGGCTGTTTGTAAGCGATAATCGAAAGCACTTCCATCGCTGAGCGTGAAAGGCGGCCTTCGTTTTTGTTGCCGTAGCGTTCTTTGAGCTCTTCCCAGAATTCTTTTTTCGGCACAAGTGTCCAGCCGCCGGTAATCATGGCAAGCTCAATACCACTGTTTTCCGCAGCATATTTTTCTTTAAGCTCGTCGAGACATTTTTCCACAACGTCCTTTGCCAGTTGGGAAATGCTCGCAATATTGTCAACGGTAACTGGCTCGCTTTCCAAAAACAAAACCGTCTCTACGAGCGCCGTCTCTTTTTCCAGGTTCAAGTCCATAAAAAATCAGTTCCTTATGCGACACAACTCCTTTATGCCGCCTGATACTTACATATTTTTATATCGCCAAACATGCGGTTTTGCAAGATGGTAGCCAATTTAAATTTAACGGCTTCCAAAATTGCCATAAACGCACAGATGACGTCAAGTTCATTTCCTTTTCGGACAATCAAATCGGTGAACATACATTCGCCGTTTTTTTCCAGGTACTCGTTCATCAGCGTGATTTTTTCGTTCACGCTCACTTCTTCGTACATATCCAGAATCTTTGCGTCGGAATACGCGCTGATCATCGTCTTAAAGATTTTCTGCATCTGCTGCAGCAAATCCCATGTATCAACACGCTCCCACAAGTCTTCTTCTTCAAACGGAAGCACGCGCTGAATCTTTTTGCGCTCAAAGCTCCATTCGTTTTCGTCTTCTTTTTCTTCCATCAGCGCGGAAAGCTTCTTGAACTTCTGATATTCAATCAGTTTTTCCACCAGTTCTTCGCGCGGGTCGTCAAAATCAAGGTTTTCGGCAACTTCCACGGGGAGCATCATATTGCTCTTGATACGCAGAAGCTGAGCGGCCATCTTGTAGAATTCAGACAAGTCGCCCAAGTCAATCGTAGCGGCATAGTCCAGATATTCCAAAAATTGCTCGGTGATTTCCGCAATCGGAATATCGTAGATATTGATTTTATTGTCGCGAATAAGCGCAAGCAATAAATCGAGCGGACCTTCAAATTCTCCCGCCGTATAGCGATGGCGTACGCTCTGCTCATCTACGTTGTCTGTCTCTACTTCCGTTTGGACCATCTGGCTCTGCTCTTCCATAGCCGTTCCCCTTGGGTGTTCTGCCCATTTGTGCGAAGTGCGACAGGTTTTTGACCGACTTTACCGCAACAACGCAAAATTTTCAGCGGGAAGATATAATTCCACTCCGCCGCTACCACACACCTCCAGCATGTGCGCAAATTCTGTCTTACGCGCGCATAAGGTGCTATCTATAATATCGGCAGATTCGTTCAAAATCTCCAGTAAAGGAACTAAAACAAACGCGCGTTCAGAGAATCTCGGATGAGGAATCTCCAAGTCCTCTGAATGAACGCTGGCAGAGCCAAAAAGCTCAATATCGATATCGATTGAGCGCGGACCATTCCGAACCTCACGGCTTCGATCTCGTCCCAAGCTCATCTCTATCTGATGCAACCTGTTCAGCAAGTCCTGCGGCTGCATTGTGTCAGGAACAAAGCCCACAACAACCATATTGTAGAACACAGTTTGTTCGGTAAGGTACATCGGCGCAGTCTTGTACACGGATGACCAATGCACATCGGTCACCACCGCACAAATCTCCTGCACCGCTCTCGCCAACAAGCGAACACTCGTCATATTCTGCCATGATTTGTTTGAGCCAAGCCCCAACACAACAAATGTCATATTAAAACAACGCGTCCTTTGCAGAGACAGAAGCAGTCTCAGGCGTAACTTTTACGGCTGCACTTCCAGCGGGCGTAACACTCACTGCTGCTTCTGGGGCAGGTTTTCCCTCTTTGGCGGCTTTTGCGGCTGCCTTAGCGGCTTTTTCCTGCTCAGGATATACGGCTACGCCTTCTTTTGTTTTGAGCACTTGCCCAGGGAACAATTCATTGCGCAGCTGAACTTCCAACGTATGCATATAGTCAGGGTTTTGCTCCAAGAATGAAAGTGCATTTTCCTTACCCTGCCCGATTTTCTCCTCGCCACGAGTATACCATGCGCCGCGCTTGTCGATAATGCCATGCTTGACGGCAGAATCCAACAACGACGCTGTTGCGCTCACCCCCTTACCAAAGTAGATGTCCAACTCCACTTTGCGGAACGGCGGCGCAACCTTATTCTTGACGACCTTTACACGCACGCGGTTACCCACGGCATCCTCATCGCCCTTTCCGTCAATCGAATCGATGCGGCGGATGTCCAGACGCACAGAAGAATAAAACTTCAATGCGTTACCGCCGGTTGTGGTCTCCGGATTTCAGAACATCACACCGATTTTCATACGAATCTGGTTGATAAAGACAATGATACACTTTGACTTGCCAACAATTGCGGTGAGCTTACGGAGAGCCTGACTCATCAAACGAGCCTGCAAGCCCATCTGCGCGTCGCCCATGTCACCTTCAATTTCTTTCTGCGGAGTCAATGCAGCCACGGAGTCAACGACGATGATATCAACTGCACCGCTTCGCACCAGACTTTCCGTGATTTGCAATGCCTGCTCGCCCGTATCCGGCTGACTCACCCACAATTCGTCAATGTTTACGCCAAGATTTTTTGCGTACACTGGGTCAAGCGCATGTTCCGCGTCCACGAATGCCGCAATGCCGCCCAATTTCTGCGCTTCTGCAACAGCATGCAGGGCGAGCGTTGTCTTACCAGAACTTTCCGGACCGTACATTTCGATAATACGTCCGCGGGGATAGCCACCAACTCCTAATGCCTCGTCCAACAGAATTGAGCCTGAGGGTACAACGTCAATTGAAGCCGCATCCGCCTGCGTTCCCATTTTCATCAAAGAGCCTGCGCCGAACTGCTTTTCGATTTGCAGACGAGCAGCTTCCAATGCCTTAAGTTTTTCCGACATATCTGCCGGTGCTTTTGTCTCAGCCACTTTTGCCACCTTTTCCTCCCACCGTGCGCACAACTTTTCCGCGCACTCATATATATATAGGCATCAAAATTGCATTTTATACAAAAAATTTGGAATTTTTTTCCACTTTTTTCAAAAAAATTGCATATTCTTCTTATAATGTATACTAGTCAGTAGATTTTTGCAATGGCTGATAGACGGAACGACCCAAAAGACTCAGTTTTCCGTTCTCCATGCCGACTTTCGCAAGCACACGCACGCTGCGCGCACCATCAATTTCTGGAACAGGCGCAACAGAGAAAAAGAGCGGAACAATTCCTTCCACGCGCTGCAAATCTTCGTAGCCTACCAGCAAATCACAACGGAAAGAGCCGTCTTCCATCACCGCATTGGTAATCCGTCCTGACCATGACACCCAGCAGCCCAGATACAATGCCGGGTCTTCTGCAATCTGCCCATACGAATAATTGTCCGTAAGACTGTCAAATGTCGGCTCCTCAAAATACGTAAGCAAAAGGCTTGCTTTTTGACGGACAGAAGCGGACGCATTGCTGTTCAGGATGCGGTTTATTTCTACCGTGGCGGCATTGTCCCTGTAATCCTGAAAATACTGGCGGGCATTGTCATATGAAGCACGGATTTCTTTGTCTGTCAGAATATAATGGTACACAGCCCCGGACAAATCTTTTTCATGAAGATTTCCCATCTCATCTGCTGTAAGCGCAAGCGTAGACAAGTCCGCACGTTTTCCTGAATCGGTATATCGTTGTGGCGTAAAGACAAAGATGAGTCCCAGGCCCAACGCCACGCCTGCAACGGCTGAGCAAACGATTCGCATTACTTTCGACGGATTTACTCCTAACGGCGGATAGAATTTTTGGATTCTTCCGCTGTCAAACCAGTTGCAGATAGTCTCATAATTTCCGTTTGTGCGGATAAATTCCATCGCTTCTTTCGCAGTTTTATTTTCCGGGTCGCTGTCAAGCACATCCAGATAATATTGCAGCGCACGGTCAGTATCACCGCGACGAAGATACAAGACTGCCTGCGACAAGAGAAGATTTGTCTCCGTCACACGAATTTTACGCGCCTGCTGAAAATAGGAAACCGCACTGCCCCAAATTCCCAGATAGAGACATGCGATTCCAGCGGTGAGGTAATAATCAAAGCTATCGCGGTAGTTTGCTTCGGCAGCCTCCAAAATGGTAAGCGCCTGACCAAAACTACGGCGTTTTAAAAGCGCACGTGCTCGCTCCAGCGCAGACTTTTTCATTGGTTCATCCGCCTCAACCGTTCAAGAATCGCATCAAGCTCTGCATTCAACTGGCGCACTTCTGTACGGTCAACCAGTTTGGGGTCAGAATTAAGAGAATTGATTCTGTCGATAAGTTTCTGAATATATTCAGGGTCAAGTTGATTTTCAGTAATCGGCGCGACCACAAAATCAACGTCAGGCTTACGCACTGAAAGTTCTGCGGAACCGGCAAAAGTCTCGATGACACGAGTCTCGTCCACCAAAGAGTCAACAAACTGCTGGCCTTTCGGCTCCTCGCCGTCCGTACCAATACAAATATAGAAAGTAAGCGCAGCTGTCTCTCCCGGCTCCACTGAATAATACGGCCAGTTTATGCACATCGCCGAATTATTGTAGGAAAGCGCAGTATTAAATCCTCTTGTATCGCGAATAACAGGCGTCCACATAGAATCCGCAAGCACATCTTTATTCGCGAACGAAACTGTCTGCGGCACATCCACCGTCTTTCCGTTTGTCAAGAACTGCGCAGAAGTTTTCGTATTCGTAGAAACAAAGTAGCGTTCATCATCAAACAGAACAAACTGACGCTCAGAATCAATTTTCTGACCTGTCGCGGTGACAAAATGATAATCAAGCGACTCGCCCAACATGGTGTCCAACACGGCTCTGAGCGCAAGCACCTGACGATTTTTCATAAAATTCGTCGTATACACAGTGATTTTTACAATATCATCCGGCTCACCTGCAACTGAGGCCAGCGTAGAAAAATCAAGCGTTATCTGAAGATTTTTTTCAATTCGATAGGCAATCTGCGCGCCGTCTTCACGTTTGCGAATCTGAGAGGAGACAATTCCAGCCCGGTTCAAGCGATACTCTCTTCTTCCAATCAAAAGAGAAAAAAATGAAGAGCGGAAACCGTCAGTCGTTGCAAGAATAGGCGTCTCTCTGCCGTTTTCGCTCACCGCATAAATATTAAATGAAGCATGATTTCCTGAAAGCACCACATGAACTTTTCCGCTTTTCAAATCAACTCTGCTCTCAGGAGTATACACAACGCCAAGATATTTATCGGTGCGCTCACGTTTATGACGAGCCGCATCTGCTTTGCGTGCCTTTTCCATTTCTTTGCGAACTTTTTTTCTTTCTTCGCGCTCTT
>JAFSTK010000072.1 GCA_017450535.1 Treponema sp. | reverse complement strand
ACCAAAGTCCCAGCCAAATAATTGCCCTTTAATTGTTTTTCTGCATGAACTGACGGTATTTCTCTGGATTGACACGGAACGCGATAATGGGCGATTCCTTGTCCTCTGCCGCATGCAAAACCGCTTGTTCAGCTTCGGTCAGCAATCGTTGTGAAGTGATAATGCGCTCGCATCGAGATGAAAGACCGATTGCAATTGAATCGTTTTCATTGATTTCTTGTACATTATGAGAAAGAACGCTATACAAGGCCTGCGCCGTTGCCAATGCGGTGTCAAGGTTTGTGTTTTTGATGAGCACGGCAAAACCGTCGTTGTAGTGATAGATAATCCCCATGTTGCCGATTTTTTCAGTCAGCACAGCAGCAACCGCCTTTTCTTTCTCTGAACCTTCACGTAATTCTTTGATGCGGATAATCATCATTGCTAAATCGTTGTCGTTTTGTGAGCTTTCTGAAATTGCTTTTTGCAATTCACTCTCCAAAAGAAGCTGCGCGCGTACATCTGTTTTTTCTGCTTCACTGGCTGATTCATCCGCATCAATAAATTCGCCTTCATCAAAAGAAATATCTTCCGAAGACTCACGGTTTTCTTTTTCCATTGCGCTGATGGGGTCAAAATCATCGTCAGCGAGGTCTTCATTCTCTTCTTCTTCATTTCTTGCGACTTCTGGAACATCGGATTCATCAGTAAACACAATGTCGTCATCATCTTGTTTAAGTCTCCGATAATGTGGGACAGCCGTGAATTGAATAATCAGCAAAAGAATCACTGCCGCCACCGTGCCAACAAGAATCAGGATAAAAGAAATTCTCGCATAAGAGTATAATTCGATTTGGTTGACCGCATACATGGTCGCGTTTACCGTAAGAGTGTTTCCCAGTACGGTAGGTGTGCTCCGTGAAAAACTGTGCGTCACTACATCAGAAGTATGTGATTCCGTCGGGTATTCATATATTCGTTTGCTGTTCACGTCAAGACGAAGAGATGCCAAGTCTTTCTGATACTTTATAACAAGCTGAGTGAATTCCCCATTAAATGCGGGTGAATTTGGCTCATATTTTGCCGCAATCGTGCTTGCTTCCACCATAAAAGTGTTAAATCTCATCTGGGCTTTTTGCGGACCGTCTTTTCTGTCCATGGTGATACCCAAAACAAAATATAAGACAGCAAAAACAAACAGAGCGGCAATGATTACCTGTGCAATTTTAATGTGTTTAGTTTTCATGCGTACTATACTCCAGTGTTTTCATGTATGCGAGTCGGGCGATTTCAGTAAAATGTTCCGCTCGTGCACATCTGCGTTTTAGCCAGGCGATATAGGGCAGCAATGTTATGAACACTGGTGCAGTTTTGTCGGTATTGCCGGAAAAAGCAGCGTGCAGTTCTTTTTCATATACGTGAGAAAAATGATGATAGTCAAATGCTTGTATCGTAACGGATGAATGTTTTTCGATACGATTTTTTGACGGCGCATTTTTTTCGCTACGTATATATTCATTATCGGCTTTTTTTAGAAAATTATTCACTTCCAGAAATTTGTCTAATGATATCTTGTAAGAATTGAGTATAGGAGTCGAATATGAGCCGTTGCCGTTTGGAATAAGTTCAGTCCGGAAGAGAAGTGTGTCAAATTGAGTTTCAGCGGGAAGTATGCGATTTGCGCGAGTCGTATATAAATCATCAAGATAAGAGCCTTTCGTATACGATTTTCCGCGCGAGTAAGCAAAATCTGCGCCAAAAAAACAGATGTTCGTAAATCCCGCTGTTATTGCAAATGCGGCTGCTGCAATGGTAACGGTACCGCTTCCCGCGCTCAGATGAAGAAATTGGTTTTCTGCTGTCTGCGATGCGTATACAGAAAGCGGATGCCCGGTCTCAACAAAAAGCAGCGGATTTTTTTCTGCGATTTTTCGTGCGGAAGCCGGATTTGCTGAAATGTCCAACACACACAAAGTTCCGGGTGCAAGGTCAAAAAAATGCGCATGAGAAATCATCTGTGCGTCAACGCAGACTGCAGCATCGCTGATTATTCCCTGACGGAGCAATGCCCTGTATCCCGTGTCCGTCGCAATAATATAGTATTCGTCGCGCTTTTCTTTTAGCTCTGCAATGCTCTCGTCAAGACTAGGACCTGCGGCGATAACAGCGGCATTTTTGTTTACGGGAAAAGTCAGGGATTGCGTTTTGAATGACTCTGCAAGTTTAAGATTTGCAAAAATATTTCGCTGCCAGATGCCGCCAAAATGACTTTGTACGGAAAAATCCGCACTGATTGAATCTAATAATGCTTTCAGCGTCATTTTTATCTGCTGTGATTCGGCGGCAAATTGTCGTTCCCATGCGCGCAAGGATACAATTTTTATCGCATCATATTCTGCCGGAATAAATCGTGTTGTCATCGCAAGAGAAAGTTCTTCGGTTGTGATTACGCTGATGTGCGGATTTTTTGTAATTTCTTGAACGCACGGAATCTGTTGCAAAAATGCAATGTCGTCTGCTGTGTTTTCCACAACAATAATGGTGCTTTCAGGAAATGCGTTTGCAAGCGCACGGATATGATAGCCGCCACATAAACCCAGCACGACAAAAAAAATGTTTGTAGAAGGGGCGGAAGCGTCTCCGAACTGCGCTGCAAATTGTTCAGCTTCTCGCAGTGGATTATACATGGAATGAAAAGCGAGGTTGTTTCGGGCTGGAACGATATTTCCGTCTTTTGCGGTTTGTAATGCTGTGTAGGAATACGAATTAGTCATGTAGAAGTCCTTGCAATTCCTCGCAGAATGCCGTTGTTTTTTTTGCTATTGTTTTTTCATGCTCCGCGCTTTCTGTTTCCGTCAGCGCACGTTTTTTCAGCATGACTTCAACCGGACATAATTCTTTTGTAAAGTATGCTGACTGCGAAATTGTGTTGATTGCAGTAGCGAGTCGGGAAGGGGTGTCATCGGCTTTTTTTACGCATGGTACAAGCGATGGTTTTTGCTTTGCTTCATGAGGTTGTTTTTGCGCAAAAGATTCCCACGTGATATCTTGGATTTGTCCCAATGTATTGCTATAGGGGTAGTGGTCAGAAAGCCTGTACAGACGATTTGCGAGTTTTGGAGATTCAGCAATGAACCAATTCCTGTAAATTTCAAGAGAGCCTTGTGAGGCACATTCTGAGGAGGCTGTGCGCGTCTCTTTTGTCCGTACACGATTGTCTTTTGCCGCATTTTGTATTTCCAGTGCATTTGGCTGCGTGTGTTGAAATCCCTTCGCTAACGCTAAGTCTAGACCGCAAAAATATACGTTCCCGCTGGTGAGCGCAAGCGCAAACTGTGCTGCCGTGCCGCTGACCGTGCCATTTCTCTGCGCTTCCATTGCCGTTATTTCGCATTGGTCTAAAAATTTTTTTTCAATTCCGTCCGCATAATAAAGCGGGATAACGGTATTTTTTTCAAGTATTTCTGTTGGGCAAGCTCCTTCTGTGGCAATCGCAAACGGAATATTTGTGAAGTCCTGACCGCTTACAGAAAGATGTTTTTTTGCCCAAAATCCGCCGTCCGTGGAAATCACTAAGTCAGGAACAATGTTATGATTCATGAGAGGAAGCAGTGCGGACGAAACAGCGATAAGAAAAAAACGATTGCGGTATGCGCTGATTTTTGGGAGCGATGTGCGCAAACTTGGTCCGGAAGCGGCGACAACGATAGCACATTCTCCCTTTTTGAGAATATCGGTGCGCTGAACGTGATTGCAAAAAAGGACAGCGTTTTTAATCCAACGCTTCGCAAAATAAGCGCGCGTCGCAAGTACGTCACGGCTTTTCAGCACCGCTTGTTTTATCGCTTGCCATGCCTTGCTGACTTCTAACGCAAACACTTGTTCTGCCGGTGGCCAAGAAAAGAATAGCGCAGAACACAATTTTTCTTCACCCAGCGCATCAAATAATTTGTCTGCCAGGTGTTCGTCTGCAGGTAAACAATAATCCCAAAGATTGTCTTGAGCATAAAAATCATTGCTCAGTCTGACGGCGCACATCTGTGTTTGAGGAAATCGTTTTCGTAAAAATGATGCGCAATAAGACAATCCTGGTTCGATAAGGATGATTACATCGGGAAGAAAACCTGCATTCAGTCTGAGAACAAATTGCTCTGCTTCGCGGGAAGGATTGTATGCGGAATGAAGATGTTTTCCGTCTATTTCGCAGGTTTTCTCACCATTTTTTGCAGTGGAGAAGGTAATCACAATCAGCCCTGCTGTAAGAATGTCATGGTTCCTTTTATGTTGGAACAAATGCCAGCCATCAACAGCACTATACCGCTTGTCGCATCTTTTCCCACCATATCGGCAAGTGTCTGTGTGATATGGAATTGCAAAAGCTGCTCATCAATCTCATCTTTTGAGAAAAATACAATCTTGATTTCACCATTGTTACCGAGCTGCGTACAATTCGGTGTCTGGAAAAGCGTCTTGCAGATTTCTTCGATGTGAGCATAAATGATGTCTGTCATTTTGCCTTTAGCTTTTTCATCAGGGAAGGGAACGTCTTTTATAGCAGTTGAGACCGCACTTTTTATTGAGAGAAAATATAAGTTTGCGCTGGAAATTGTCAAACCTTTTTTAATCGCTTCTTCAAGAGCAAGTGTATTTGTGTTTTCAGTTGGCACATATACAAGCTGAATAAGCTCTTTTTTGACGATGTTTATGTCAGGTAGCGAGGCTGACTCTTCCTCTTGTACAATCAGCAGAATGCAGTCATCAAGCTTGATAAAATGCAGTTTGCTAATCATGCTCAGCATCTGTTCAGAGAAAAACTGATTGAATGAGCCGATTTCCGTTGTGCCTTGGGTAAAAGACTGCCAGCTTCCATTGGTAACCAGTGTGCCTTCCCAAAAATCTTTTGATGAATAGGATAATGCGATGGATTCTGCATCAAAACCGATGGATTTTGTGATAAAAAAATGCGTTTCGTCGTGCTGTAATAGTGCAACTTTTGAGAAATTATACTTTTTGCACCACTCGTAAAAATTTCCGGGATGCGATTCCTCTGGATGCGCTCCTTCAGCACAATACTGTTCTGCACGCGCAAGCAGACCGGGACCTTGTTGTTCCATGGTGTCGATGTAACTTAATAATCCCATTATGCCAATCCCAGTTCCTTAAAGAGTTTCTTGTATGTTTCAAATTGCTCTGACTGAGCAAATTCTGCGATTTTGTCTTCAGGAAGATTTTCCAGCAGTTTGTCCATATATGACAATACTGATTTGATTTCTGTCTTCAAATCTCCAGAAAGTGCAGTATCATTTGAGACAGTCGTGTTTTCTGCTGTTGCTTCAACGACAGGTGTAGGTTCTGCAATCGGCTCTTCAGTTACGGGCACTGTTTCCACGACAGGCTCTTCAACAGCTGGTTCTTCAGCAAAATCTTCTTCCATGATGGTCGGCTCTTCGCTTGTCGCAATTTCTGCGGCAGGCGTTTCAGCAACCTCTTCTACAACCGGCTCTTCGATTATCGGTTCTTCCGCAACCGTCGGCTCAGCTTCTGCCTCTTCTTCAACCTTTGGAACAGAGATTTCATCGGGCAATGCTTCTTGGTTGCCATTGTCTATCGCATCAAAGTTAAAGTCATCGCCAGCGTTTTCTGTCTCAAAATCAGCGGTACTGATGATGTTTGCCAATTCATCGGTAGAAAGCGTGTTGTCGCCTTCCAGTTCATTGTGCTCTTCTTCAGCCGCTTGAGGCATCACAAAATCGTCAGCATCTGATGTGGTTGTGTCTTCTGAAACAACAACTGTTTCTGTCACCGTCTCTTCGTGAGTGGCTTCATCGGGAGCCGTTTCCGTCGCAAAGTCGGCTGTCTGAACGATGTTATTCAATTCATCGGTAGAAAGTGTCTCTTCGCCGTCAAGAGTTGATGTTTCTTCGGCTGCAGGAACATTTTCTGGAATTGCCTGGAATGTTCCTTCTTCTGCGACAGTTTCTGCTGTTTCTGTGGCTTCGACAGTTTCTGTTTCGTCTGCCATTTCTGCTGAATCAGCCGTTTCGGTGTCAAAATCAGCGGTATTCATAATATTCGCCAATTCATCGGTAGAAAGGGCGATTGTATCATCTTCGCCATTGTCGTCAAAGAAACCGTTTGAAGACTGTTGAGCGGCTTGTTCTGCTGTCAGTTCTGGAGTCGGAATTGTCTCGCGATTTTTCATTTCTTCAAAATCGTTTTTCAAACCTGCAATTTCATTTTTCAGAGAAGTCAGCTCGCCCACAATTTGAGAAAGAATTGCAGTTGCGGCGGGGGAGGTGACTGAATCTTGGCTTGCAGTCTCTTGTGCAACAGGCGCAGCTTCAACAGGAACTGTTTCTGGCTCTGCTGCAGGCTCTTCAACAGGAGCTTCTTCCGGCACAGCAAAATCATTTGCCACGGGCTCTTCAATTGAAGGCTCTTCTGGTATAGCAAAGTCGTTTGCCACAGGCTCTTCGACAGGAATTCCTTCTGGAATTGCAAATTCTGTAGCCGCAGGCTCTTCAACAGATGCCACATCTGGTACAACCGTTTCGTTTACCACTGGCTCTTCTATGGGCTCTTCGGTTAGAATTTCCTCTGGAGCAATTACTTCAGGCGCAGGAATATCTGCAAATCCATTGTTTTCTTCAATTACAGGCATCTCTTCTGGAAGAACGGTTTCTTCGATAACGGGAATGTCTTCTGAAACGGCAATGTTTTCTTGAGCAGTAAACTCTTCTGAAATAGGAATTTCTTCTTGAACTGGTGTGTCATCTTCAACTACGAAATCTTCCACAGCGGGCATATCGTCGGCTACAGATGTTTCAACAACGGGTTCTTCTGTTCCCAATGCAAAACTTTCTTCCGAAACATCTGCTTTTGGTGCCGCAGGCATTTCTGGAGGCAAGTCATCATCTGCCATGACATTCATTTCATAGTCAACCGTGTTTGATGCGGCTTTTTTTGTCTCATCTTTAACTTCACCCTGGCTTGCGACGGATGTATCGTCAAATCCAAAGTCTGAAAGGTCAACTTCTTCTTCTCCGCCTGCCGAAGCCGGTGCTCCATTTGCTTCAGAAACACTCTCTTCTGCTGCGGGTGTGCTTTCTGCCGCCGGCTCATCAAAGAATGCGCTTGCATCGATAGCCGTATCTTCGGAGATGTTGTTAAACATTTCGTCAAAACTGTCACTGCTGGCAGAAGTTTCTGCAACTGTTTCTTCCGCAACGGGAGTTTCGGGAGCTGCAGCCGCTGTAGATGAGCTTCCTTCTTCTGCGCTGTCATCAAAGCCAAATTCGCTCAGGTCAACAGATTCTGAGCCGTCAAGTGCGCTTGTTTCAGATTCTTGTACAAAGTCTTCCGTAATTGTTGAAGAAACATCTTCTGTCTCTGTTACGAGCGAATCTGCGCTGTCATCAAAGGAAAGGTCGATGTCAAGGGGTGCATCATCTTGCGCAACAACGGCAGTTTCTTCTTGTGCGGGGGCATCAAAACTTTCTCCGTCAAAAAAGTCATCAAGCGAAACAGATTCTTCTCCACCACTTGCGGCGGCAGGTGCTTCGGACGGAGCAGCTGTTTCAGTTGGGGCAGGGGCTTCTGCCTGACCATAACCTTTGTTACCTTCTGCAACATCGGTGAATTCGCCGCCTGTAATAAATTCATCAAGGGAAATGTCTTCAGTTTCGCCGCTTGATTCTTCAGAAACTGTTTCTGAGGAAGTTTCTTCTGCACCGCTGCTCGTTATATCTAATAAGTCAGTGTCTAAATCGGAAAGGAAAGAATCAGTTACATCAACGCTCTCATCAGATGATGTTTCTTCGGTTACATCTAAATCGGAAAAATCAGGGAGGTTCATGTCCATTGAAAAGTCACCTCCTTCTGAAGCAGATGAATCAACGGTTTGGGGACCTTTTTTTACCCAAACGCCATAATTGTCCAATTCATCATTTTTTTCTGAATCGCTCATATTTTTCCCCTTTTACAAAGATAAATGATACACTATTTCTACTATCGGCACTTTTTATAGTAAAATAGAGTATAAACTATTATACACGACCATTTTAGAAAAGTCCATTAGATTTTGAATTTTACGATATTTCATTGTTGGTTTTTTGAGATTCTGCCGATAATTTACACATAATGAAAAGATTTCGATTCCTCTGTGCTGCGTTAGCAGGAACCTTCGTATATGTGCTAATCTCATTGTCTGGCGGAAGAGACGGTTTTTGGGCAAAACAGCAGTTACAGGAACAGAAACGATTATTAAGTGCTCGTACACAGGAAATCCAGAACATTACGGATAGCCTTGAATTGGAATTTAAGGCTCTGGATAAAGACCCTGATGTTATTGCGGCTTTTGCAAGAAAACTTGGATATATTAAATCTGGAGAGAAAATCGTAAAAATCAACGGATTGGATAGTGACACAGTGTTCCATTTTAAGACGGGAATTCCGTTAAAAGCGACTGAACCTTACACGCTGCCTGAATGGTTTTGCAAAGGTTTCGCGCTTGTGGTCTTTGTGATTGTCTATGTGTTGTTGATTTTGGATGACTACCGAAAAGGTCGTTTTACTAAAAAGCGTACTACAGTACAGGGGATTCCAATTTATGATTTGCCGCAAGTGTGATGAAGAGTCGATAAATATCGCCAGCGATTATTTAAAATGTGGAAAGGTTATTGTCATTCCTACCGATACAGTCTACGGTTTTTCCGCAATTGTAGACGGCCGCCATTATTCCTATCATACTGATGAAAAAATCCGTGCCATAAAGGGCAGGGGCGAGGAAAAGCCTTTTATCCAGCTGATTTCTTCTCCGTCTGACCTCAAAAAATACACGCGGGATCTCGTTCCTGATGAGATTCTTGCAAAATGGCCGGGACCACTCACAATTGTCGTTCATACGTTTAAAAAGAACGGAGAGATTACGACAACCGCATTCCGCTGTCCTGATGACGAATGGCTCCGCAAAGTGATTGCAAAATGCGGCGCACCCATCTATTCAACCAGTTTGAATCGCAGCGGTCAGCCCGTCATGGACAATGTGCAGGATATCAAGCGCGAGTTTGGCAATGAGGTTGATTTAATCATTGACGACGGAAGCAAGCGCGGAAACGTACCCTCAACAATTGTCGCTATTGAAATTGACGGAAGCGTAACTGTCGTGCGAAAAGGTGCGGTGGAGATTTAACGCGCTATTCCTCTGTCGGATTCATCAGCTTTCCATGATACAACACTTTTGGGTATACCACAAAGCCTAATTTTTTTTCCAGTGCGGCATATTTTCTCATCTCGTATTCGTCACCGATGACAATATTGGTGCCCGTTTTGCCTGCGCGGGCAGTTCTTCCTGCGCGATGAATAAAAAAGTCTTCGTTAGACGGAAAATCCATTTGAATAATGTACGTGATGTTTGGAATATCAAGCCCGCGCGACGCTAAATCGCTGGTGACAAGAATCGGACATTTTCCGCTCCGGAAACGGTCAATAGCCACCTTTCGTTCCTGTTTGTCAGTTTTTGCGTGAAGTCCGGCGCAGTCAAAATGATGGTACTGCAATTTTGAGGTGATGTTTGCAACTTGGTCAACACGGCTTGTAAAAATCAGTGCTTTTGCCGGCTTTTCAGCGGTCAGCAATTTTCGCAGGGTTTCAATTTTATCGCGCTGTTCGGCAAAAATCGCCATGTGTGTAATGCGTTTTCTAAGCACGTCTTCTGGTGGCAAGAATAAAGTATCAATTTTTTCGCCATTTTTTGCGTCAGAAAGAATTTTTACCGTGTTCGGAGTAATTGTCGCGCTGCATGCAACAAGCTGCGCAGATTCTTTTGTCGTTTGATTTGCACCGACAAGTTTTATCATTTCAACAGTTTCGTCCCGTAACTCCGGTGAAAGCAGGCGGTCAACTTCGTCTAATACTACTGCAAATGCGCCGTCAAGTTTGAGTTTTTTGAGATGATATAATTCCAAAAGACGCGCAGGACCGCCAATGACAATCTCAGGCTTTTCTTTGAGCAGTTCAAGCTGACGTTTTATCGGGGAACCGCCGATGAGCAAAGCGGCTTTTGTGTCGCTGAACAAGGGAACTTGCATTTTAATCTGGGAGGCAAGCTCATACGTTGGGGCGAGGATGACAAGTCTTACTTCTTTTTTTGGATTCTCGCTCTGACGGATTTTTTGGACAAGTGGCAAAAGGTAGGCGAGTGTTTTTCCCGTTCCCGTTTCGCTTTGAAAAACGACCGATGTGCCTTGAGAAATAACGGGAATCGCTTGGGCTTGTACCGCAGTCGGCTCTGAAATTTCATGCTCGGAAAGTTTAGTGGCGATGTCTTGTGAAATCTGCAATTGTGCAAAGGTCAATTTTTCTTCCATGCAGATAGTATAGCAAAGAAAAAAGAAATATGCTATAATGATAAATTATGAAAGTTGGTATAGATACGTTTGGCTGTGACCATGGAAGGTCAGGGCTTGGCTCATATCTTAATTCTCTTGTGCAGTTCCTACAAAACGATGATACGGTGCAGTATGAACTTTTTGGCGCAGAGATTGACCGCTATACCTACGGCAATGAAAATGATGTTGCGTACAAGAGCATTTCTCTGCCTGACAGTCAGACCGCAGAGCGTATGTGGCATTTGTTTTCAGCGAATCATTTTGCAAAAAAACAAAAGTATGATGTAGTGCTTTATCCCGCCGCCGCGCATATGCTTCCATTTTTCTTTGGTGTGCCCGGTGTCGCAATTGTAAATGATTTGGTATCAAATTTGTTTTCTTCTAAAAAAGATACTAAGCATGAGATTCATGTGAAGCACAGTCTGAATAAGGCGGAAAAAATTATTGCTGCCAGTCATTGTATCAAGCGGGATTTGGAGCGTCTGGGAATAAAAAGTGACCGGATTGTTGTCGTCCATAACGGTGTTGACCATTCGTTGTTCTATCCTCGCGAATTGATTTCGCCAAATCTTGTTGATATTAAACCGTTTGCTATTCAGCGTCCGTATTTTATCTACGCTTCGCGTCTTTCTTCTCCGTCAAAAAAACATGTTGAGCTTATCAAAGCATTTACGCTCTTTAAAGAACGGACGCATCTTCCGCACCGTCTTGTGCTTGCTGGAAGTGAAGGTGCATATTCTGAAGAGATTCACAAGGCGATTTTTTCTTCTCGTTCAGCTTCAGATATTTTTGTTACCGGATTTTTCCCGCATGAAAGTTTCCCCGAATTGTATTCTGGCAGCGACGGCTGCGTATTTCCGTCAGTGTCCGAAGGAGTGGGGCTTCCTGTTCTGGAAGCAATGGCAACGGGTGTTCCTGTAGCTTGTTCAAAAAGCAGTGCGCTTCCTGAAATCGCCGGTGAACATGCGCTTTTCTTTGATTCTGACAATATTGAGCAGATGGCCGCCGCATTGACGGCACTTGCCACAGACAAATCTCTTAAAGAAAAATTGGTTTCTGGTGGACTGGAATGGTCTCAGCGTTTCAGCTGGGAAAAAACCGCACAGCTGATAAAAGAAGTCCTCCAAGGCATTGTCTCAAAGTAATTCTATTTTTCAGCACGATACAGTAGATAAAAAAATGAACACGGATAAAGATTTCTGTGCAATCCATTTTATCCGTGTTCATCCTGTTAAATAGCAAAGAACTTTATTTAGTCTTCAACTGCAACACCGTGATGTTTCTTCTGATATTTCTTGAGCATTGCAACGCCATTGCGCTTGCCATTATAAACAAAGCCGCCGTTCCAGTATTCCAATGCGGCGAACAGAGCGTTACCACCATCCTGGTCATCTGATTCCTTTGAGCGGAAAGAAACGTAGTTTGCCAACTGTTCAAAGTCTGAGTTATGCAAAGCTTCGATACGTTTGCGGTTGAATTCGTTCCATTTTTCCAAGTCTTTAAAGCCTTCGCCTTCGTCCTGCACGATAATGTGTGCGTGTGATGGACTGAAAGAATACCAGACTTTTACTTTTTTGTTGATATCACAGCGGTTACCATGCTTTACCGCATTTTTGATAACTTCGCTGATTTGCTGCTCAAGCAAGTTGATTTCCTTGATTTCAAGCGGAGCAGACTGTACAATCAACAATGTGAAGTAGCGAATCTGGCGGAAATCTGACGGAAACTCCTTGTACAGCATATTTGAAGTGTCGAACAACGGATCGTTGTCGTCAGAACGTAATTCTTTAAACTGGTCCATACCCTTTCTCCTATTCGTTTACCATCAACAGTGCTTCTTCAACACTGTTTGCAATGGGGAAGTAGCCCATCAATTTCGTCAATTCAATGACCTTTTTTACAGAGCCATGAATATTTGATATTGCGAGCTTGAGGTTCATCTTTTTAATCGTGGAGCAGATGTAAATCAGCGCACCGATTCCAGATGAGTCGATGTAGTCTACCTGCTCAAGATTGATGATGAAGCTCTTGACGTTCTTTTCAAGCATCTTCATGACCAGTTCCTTGAGTTTGTAGGAGTTGTAGAGGTCCATTTCTCCATTTACATCAATGATGTAGACTTCACCATTTTTACGAATCTTCAGTTCCATTAGAAACTCCTTTTACCTACTGAATTTTCACCACCAGAAGCGTTTGGTCATCGTGCAGTTTTTCCGTTCCCAAAAACTTCTTTATGTCGTCTTTTACTTTTGCGGCAATATCTTTGCCGGGTAATTTGTTATTTGCTTTAACGATGTTCGCAAGATGTGCTGATGAATACTGTTGTCCTTGGTCGTTCAACGCTTCAACAAGACCATCTGTAAAGACTATTATAATATCACCTTTGCTTCCTGTAAACTCTATATCTTTGTATACTGTTGATTTTTCAACACCGATAGGCTCACAAGGAACTGATACTCTGGTTATTTCATTTTTTGCCGCAATAAAATGATGCACTTGGTTTGTTCCGCTTGATGCAAACTGAATCTTTTTCTTTGTGTCGTCATAATTGATGAGCGTGACAGAAGCAAAGTGGTCAAGACCGGAGTTTTCCGAGCAGATACCTTTGTTTGCCCATGTGAGAATTGTTCCTGCAGACTGCGTTGTATTGACGATGAGGCGGAGCATAGCGCGAATCATTGTCATAACCAAAAGCGCGTTCGTGCCTTTTCCAGCGACATCCATCAAGACGAAAGACGTTCTGTCTTTGCGAGAGGGAACGATATCGTATAAGTCACTGCATACGCCTGCGGTCTGGTCTGTAAAACAGCCCAATGAGACACCGGGGAGTACGGGCATCTTTTTGATGATATAGTTTTTCTGCAAGTCGGTAGCGATATCGCTTTCCTTTGTCATTTCCTGTTGCTCTTTGTATTCCTGGAAGTTGTACACCGTACGCAGGGCAGTGGATGCAAAATCGCACAAAGTTTTTGCATGGTTAAGGTCATCAATAGAGAATTCTTCGCTTTCGCGTTTACGTGCCAATCCCACGAGACCAGTGACAATTTCGTCCTGTTTGAGCGGAACGAAGATGTATGTGCCGCAGCGCAAGAAATCTTCCGGACTATTCTGATAGATGCGGTCATCTTTTTCGGGATGAGTAATCAGCTCGGCTTTACCTGCGCTTGCAACTTCGCCAAAAATGTTCTCGCGCAAGGGGAACTGAGCGAATTTGAAGCTTGTGGAAACGCGGATTGGCTTGTGGGGCAAATCTGCGGGCAGCTTGTATGGCGGCGGGAATTCACCGGTGTAAGATTTTACAGAAATTACATCCTCAAAGTCATCGACCAAGAGAACAACGCCACCGTCAGCCTTTGTGATTTCGACAAGTTTTTTGTTGATGGTGTCCATCAGCTCTTGCGCGCCATCTGGTTTTGAGAAAGCCTCGGCCGCCTTAAAGACGAACTGCTGGCCTTCTTCTATTAGACTGATTTCTTCTGGCTGGATTTCTTCAATAACGGCATCGGGCGTTTCGGGGGCTTTTGCCTCGGACGCGAGCACCATGATTTCTTTAGGTTTGCCAAATGCGAGAAGCACACAATATGGAATGATTAATATTGCGGCTATCAGCAAAGTGAGGGCGAGCGTTATCAGACTGGGCGAGACAATAGTGCGAATACAGCCACCAATGATAATTGCCAGCGAGAGAAATGAAATAAAACTGACTTTTGCTGTATTACGCATCTTTATGACGACGAGAAACACAGCGAGCGTGGCGGCAACAATCACGGTTGCGATCAACGGAATATAAGCTATTGCGTCCAGATTAGACAAAATCTTTTCTCCCTATTTTTTATGGTTGCTTGTCATAGGAAAACTTTAACAGCAACCATTAGTTATTTTACCATTGAAATTTCGTGCCGTCAAGGTTCAGATTTATTTTCAATGCGTTTTTTTAGAAGGATTTGTTGAATCTTGTTCCAAATGCGGCGAGAAATTGTCATGCCGTATTTGTGGGTCAGGTAATCCGCTACGGTGTCCAGAGGAATCTCGGAATTGAATTTTTGTTTCAGTTCATCCCAGTATTTGATGACCCAAACGTACATATCTGCTTTCGTTCTTTTTTTGAAAAGCTTCATGATATGGTGTTTGTCAATGACTTTTATGACCGGAAGATAGACTGTTTTGAACCATGAGCGGATTGCGTCCTGCATGGAAATCTCTTCGGTTTTGTTCATGTTGATATAATACTTGTGGGTGAGGATATGGTTGTAAATGACGTCATATTGACCGGGAACAGAAAAGTCCAGCACCCAGTAATCAGTGATGTCGCCAAAGTTTGTCTCCGTGTAGAACACACGTTTTTCGTAATTGATAACCTGCTTGGTCATTTTTGCGAGATTGTCGCCCGGATTCAGGTGGATTTCGCTTTGCAGACTGACTACTTCCGCATCGATGAATTCAATGCCTTTTGCGCGGGCGACTGAGACACGGTGGTTTCCGTCGCGGACAAAATATACGCCACCAAGCTCATACAGTGAGATGGGCGGAAGATTTATGTCTTGCAAGTGCGCCATGTCGATATGTTCCCAGCGGCTTTTGAGGTGCATGCTTTTTGGGAAGAAACGGTTGTCAAAATCGTGATAACGTCCTTCGCTGCCGACTATCTGGTTGATGGGGACGATGGACATGCCTTTGTAGACTTCATTTTTTGGCTTGAGGAGTTTTTTTATGTCGGAGAAAGAAATCAGCGTCGCTTCGTCTGGGTTTAAGAAATGCTGAATCTCGTTGAACAAGGCTTTGTTGTGCGCCTTGTTAAAATCTTCGTCAGTTTGTGAAGAGATCATGGTGTTGCTCATTCTGATGCTCCTTGCAAGTCGATAATACAATGGCTGAACGCATTGACGACGGTGGTTTGTTCGCTGACGGTGTATCGCGGACTGTTCATGTCATATAGATGGATATGTCCGTGTACCAGATATGTTGGCTTGAAATGCTTGATGAACCAGTTAAAGCAGTCAAAGCCCTTGTGACAAGCATCCTCCCGGTCGTGAATGTGGCGGGGAGATGCATGTGTCAAAAAAATGTCCAGATAGCGTCCGTAGCGCAGCTTATTCCATAAAAGCCGTGGCGTCATCATAAGCAGATGAAAGAACATCTGCCCGTTGGTGTATTGGCATAATCCGTTGTTGTAGCGGATAGAACCTGATGCTCCTGCCAGAAGAAGCGGGGTCTTTTTGCCTTTTGCATTTTTTATGGTCAGTGATTTTTCTTTTGCGGTTTTGAATCCGAGGTATGCCGCGCCATGGCTGTGCGTCAGGTCGTAAGTGTTGATTTCTTTTTCAAGCGTAGGGTGCGCGCCTCTGGTATTTGCCAAGACCGCCTGCCGACGATGGTAATAACTGAATTCCGTCAGATTGTGGTTTCCGAATACAAAAAAAGTCGGTTTGTTCAGCGTGGAGACGATAAAGTCAATATAATCCGACGGCAAATCGCCTGCGCATAAAACCGCATCAATGTCTGAGAAACGTTCTTTTGCTCTGGTACTGTATACCAGCGGATCGAGTTGGTCGGAAACACAGAGTATTTTCATGTGGAATTAGATGCCAGCCTTTGCGAGAAGCTGCTCCAGTTTTTCTTTTCCGACAAGTTCTATTGGGCGCGTCTCTGCAAAACCGATGGCAGTGCTGGTAAAGCCGGAGCTGTTGCATGCAACAACTTTTACGCAGCCCATGGTCTTTGCGGCATCGAGCAGTTTGCGGACGACAGAATCCTCAATGGGGTCGGGGTCGCGGAAAAAGCAGATGAGGTACATTTGTTTGCGGAGACTTTTCCAGTCGTCATTTTTTGCTTCCGTGGCAATCATCTGCACGCCCCATTTTTTTACTTCATGGTTTTGAGAAGCGAAGTTCATGGCGGCGGCGGCTTTTTT
>JAFSTK010000071.1 GCA_017450535.1 Treponema sp. | reverse complement strand
TCCGGAGACACCGAAGAAGAAAAAGAAAAACGCCGCGACACCATACGTTTTGGTCTGGAAAGCGAGATTGGCGATTTGATTGACGAGCTGATAAAAAAAGCAGATGTTCGCTATGTAGACGATGTGTACGATTTGTTTCAGGATACAAAAAATATCGCGCTCAAAGAAAAGGCGATGAGCTATTTTGCAAAACTGGAAGACCCCTGTGTTGAAGATTTTGCGATTACGATTCTTGATGACCCCTATGATGAGCGACAGAGTACGGTGAACGCTTGTTTTGACTATGTGAAGGCGGTCAAGACAAAAGAGGCGGTCGCTCCCGTGCTGAATCTTTTGGAAAGCGAAAACGAAGATTATTTTAATCAATGTCTGGACACGCTGGGCAAAGTTGGCGGAAGCGATGAGGCAGTGTATCTCACCGAATATCTTGACCGCGAAGATTTGTCCGTGCCGCAAAAACAGGCGTTGGTGCGCGTGCTGGGCGAACTGAAAGCGACAGAGACTTACGACAAACTGGTGGAAATTGCCCAGGACAAAGACGAAAATACGTTCATGCGAATGTACAGCGCGGAAGCAATTGGTGCTATGGGAAATCCCGATGCGGTGCCAATTTTGCTGGAATTGTATGAGGACACTGACCCGAACATGCGTATTTATGTGATAAAAGGTCTCTCTCATTTTCCACAAAATGCAGACGCGCGGAAGACAATTGTTCAAGGAATCCGTGACTCATACTACAAAGTGCGCCTGGAAGCAATCAATGTGGTAAAAGAGCAGGGGGAGACCGCAGCGGTGCCCTATCTGATTCATCGCGCAAAAAATGACCCGGAAAAAGTCGTAAAAGAGACAACCTATCCTGTGCTTGCCCAACTGAACACAAAAGAGGGCAATGATTTTTTGGTGAGTCAGATTACGGACAAAAAAGTGTCTGACGCGACAAAAGCAAAGGTTGCCGCCGCCTTGCTTGCCGAAAACAATGCGGGCACAAAAGAAATCCTTGAGCTTGCAAAAGAAATCGTGGGCGACGACATGAAAAACAATCCGCGGAAGTCTCTCCGGTATGCATTGGGAAAAGAATTCGCCAAGTACAAACGCAGCGAATTTGCGGATATTTGTGCCGAATACTTAAAGAGCAAAGATGTCGCGACTCAGGGAACTGGCTTGGACATCTACAACAAGGGGCGTTACAGCAATGTGGAGGCCGATGTTCGCCGTCTCGCGGAGCAATATGACCCCACGGCTAAAACAAAAAATCCCAACGCGCAGAAGGCTTCAAAAATTTTGGGAATAAGCGAGGAAGAGGCGACTAAAAAAGCGGAGAAAAAGAAAGCGGAAAAAGATGCTGAAAAAGCGGCAAAAAATGCCCAAAAATCAGCAAAAGACGCGCAGAAAAAAACAGCTGCAAACGAAAAGAAAAATCCGCCGAAACCTGCTGAAAAGCCCGACACTTCGCTTGACGCAAAGTGATTTTTCTGCTAATATATACACAATTCTGCGGGGATGGTGGAATTGGTAGACACGCTAGCTTGAGGTGCTAGTGGCGCAAGCTGTGCCTGTTCAAGTCAGGTTCTCCGCATGACAGGCTGTTCGATTTTCGGGCAGCCTTTTATTTTGTTGTGCATATCGCATGGCATTTTACTTTAGTAATAAGGAGCGAGACTATGGAAAAGAAACTGCTTATTGCAAGTATGCTGATGGTTTTTTCTTTTTGTGTTTTTGCACAGAAAGAAAAAAAAATGACCGCAAAGGAAGTCTGTACGGTTTTCTGCGATTTGGATCGGGTTCCCGATTATAATTACACGACATTGCTTCTTGAAAACATCGATAAGAACGGAAAATCTGAGACATTGGAAATTAAACAATATGGCGGCGGTGATAACGGACTTAAGAACGTCGCATTTGATTTCCGTACTCCGGCAAGTGTCCGTGGCATGCGTGTTTTGCAGCTGGAAAAGAAAAAGAAGGCTGATGACCGTTGGGTGTATGAGCCACGTCTTCGCCAGAGCCGTCGCATTCCAATGACAGAGCGTACAAAATCTTTTGGCGGTACAGAATTTACCTATAACGATATGCGTGTTCGTAATGAGGATGAAGACGAAAATACAATGGTTGAAGACCCTGCCACTGTTACGGTTGCCGGAAGAACATATACTTCATGGAAGATAAAATCAGTGCCGTACAAAAAGGGTGAAGTGGAATATGCTTATCGTATTTCTTGGTTCGATAAAAAGACCTTTATTCCTGTACGAATTGAATTCTACGATAACAAAGATAAGATGATTAAGCTCTACGAGTGTGAGAGAATTGACATGGTAAAAGGTGTGACGGGAATTGAATATCCGCTACGCCGCAAAAATCGTGTTTCAAATCTTGTGACAGGCAGACAGACTGTTGCCACGGTTAAAGACTATGTTTTTGACGACAAAGTTTCTTCGTCTTACTTTACGCAGAGCTGGCTCACTACAGGCAAGGTTTCTGGACCGAAAAAATAAACAAAAACTTGCGAGTTTTGCCATAGACGGTGGCATTTCTCATGCTTTTACACATTAATTATGCTAGCTGTATTCGTAAATTGTGCGACAATTTTGGCCGGCTGTTTGGTCGGCCTATTTTTTTCTAAAAAAATTCCTCAAAAAGTGACTGATGCCATTCAGCTTGCCTGCGGTTTGGTGTCTTTTGTTATGGGCGTGCAGATGTCGTTCAAGTACCAGAATGTCGTCTATCTTGCACTTGCGCTCATTTTGGGTGGCATTGTCGGTACGGTTCTGGACATTGACGGAAAGATTTTACAGTTTGGAAAATTTTTAGAGCGCGTTTTTATGCATGGAAAACGCGACAAAACTGACGGCGAAGTGCTTGACTTCCCCAAAGAAAAGCCTGATGAGTTGAAGGGGGATTTTAAGGGGGTAGCCCCCTTAGGAGAAGGGGTAGCGGAAGACGGTACGGCTGGAGCGAGGGGAAGACATTCCCCCTCTGATGAATTTTCAACGGGGAAGCCTCAGAAAAATTTTGCTTATGCGTTTTTGAATGCGTCGGTGCTGTTTTGCGTGGGTGCGATGGCGATTGTAGGAAGTTTTAAGGCTGGCATAGAGCACGATTATTCAATTATTTTCCTCAAATCGATTTTGGACGGCTTTATTTCAATCGGTTTTGCGGTGGCGATGGGCATTGGAACGGCATTCAGCGTGATTTCGATTTTCTTGTATCAGGGCGCGCTCACACTTCTTTCCGTGCTGATTGCGCCATACGTGAGCGAACAGATGATTGCGGAGCTGACGGGTAGCGGTGGCGCGCTGATTATTCTGATTGGTATCAATTTGATGGGCTTAAAGAAAATCAAGACGGCAAATTATCTTCCCGCGGTATTGTTCAGCGTGCTGTTTGTTCTGCTTGAGCCAGTGGTAAAAGAATTGCTAAATATTTAATATTTTTCACTATTTGACGATATTTTTCATTTGACTTCTGGTTTGACCTGACGTATAATGAATACATACTATAATCCCTTGGAGGCCTAAGATGGCAAAGGTAGAACTGAAGCATGTTGG
>JAFSTK010000070.1 GCA_017450535.1 Treponema sp. | reverse complement strand
GGAACATCAATGATACCGCCGACTGAACCGCCTGATGTAATAACACCAAGACCAATGGCAACAGTACCACCAACAAGACCAATGATTGTGGCTATATCCATTTTTTTCTCCCATACCCATTTATCTGACAGCAGACGTTATCTGCAGTACAGTTCATAATTCATTTTTATATATGCCGATTTCACGCCGGTAAGCAATTATCTTTTTTATGACTTCCTCCGGCTCGTCCCGTATCACTACCTTTTTCCCCGAAAGCAGCGAGATGGTTAAATCAGGTGTCTGCTCCATACTTTCTATCATATGGGGATTCAGCCAATACGTTTTTCCATCTAAGCGGGTTACTGAAATCATTCTCTATTTTCTCCCCTATTTTCGTTATCGTCAAGTAGAAAAAGCAATAATACCGAAAAAAAATTTTCAATTCACAAAATAAATATCCGTTATTGTTTATTTTTTCAAAACTTTTATAACAACTTTTTTATTGTATTTTTTCAAAAAGCGATTATCATTAACCAAGGGAAATAGAAATATGGACGCTAAAATACTAGTAATTGAAGATGTTCCTGAGATGGCTCAGCTTGTAACGATGTATCTTGAAAAAAACGGTCTGACGGTTACCGCCGTTCAAAGTGCGGAACTTGGACTTGAAGAACTGGAAAAGAATACGCCGGATTTAATCATCCTTGACCTGAACCTTCCCGGCATGAGCGGATTTGACTTTTTGAAGAAAATTCGCAACGAATACAAAGACACACTCCCCGTCATGATTGTCTCCGCAAGAGACGCTGACGAAGACATTATCACCGGACTGGGAATCGGCGCAGATGAATTTGTGACAAAGCCATTTTCTCCCCGTGTGCTCGTTGCCCGCGTCGAGGCAAATCTTCGTCGCCAGGCAAAAACTGAGGCGGCGGCTGAAGCGACTTATGAGTTTGGCCCGTACACTGTGCTGCTCAACAGTTGCGTGCTCAAAAAAGATTCGGCTAAAATTCCGCTGTCCACTAAAGAATACGAAGTGCTGGATTATCTGATACAAAATGAAGGACAAACGCTAACCCCAGACAAAATTTACAGCGCGGTTTGGAAAACTCAGTTCGGAGACATCACAGCGGTCGCCGTCTATATCCAGCGTCTGAGGAAAAAAATTGAGGCAGACCCTTCAAACCCGAAATACTTAAAGACCGTTTTCGGACAGGGCTATTGTTTTGAAAAAGGCACCCGATGAAAATCAAGACCCAATTTAAACTATTCATCGTCTGTATCGTCGCAGTCCCGCTGATTTTTGGAGCATCTATCGCTGGCTATAACTATCTCCGTAATCCGGAACGCATGTTTATGGACGGGTACAAACGCTCTAAAACAGCCTTAGGCATGCCGTTGTCTAAACGCGACGTGCGGACCGTAAAAGAGATGATTCATCATTTTCCGCCAGATGCCGAGATGCTTGTCCTTGCGAATCACTCAGAAGTGCTGCTGTCCACTATTCCAGATTTAAAAGACGTACAGGACGTATGCGAACCGACTCTCATTCAATACATCAGAAAAACCAGCGGACGATATTTCTACCAGATTTCATCGCCCGAACTGACAGACACCGACATGGACATCACGGTGATTACACGCATGGAAAGGAACAAAGACAAGCGTCACAAACCACCACGACGGATTTTTGAGACCGCATCTTTTTTTGTCATATTTTTTGAGCTAGTCTGTATCACTTTCATCATCTATGTCTCAGTGACCATCTCCCGCTCAATCACGATGCTGGAAAAAAACACCGAGCGTATCACCGCCGGCGAACTGGACAAACCGCTGGAAAAACCAAAGGATGTGCGCACCACAAACGAAATCACGAACCTTGCGAACAATCTTGAAAAAATGCGCGTCTCACTAAAAGAGGCCGCAGACCGCAAACTTCGCTTTATCATGGGTATCAGCCATGACCTGCGCACGCCTGTCGCCGTCATTAAAGGCTACACGGAGGCAATGTCCGATGGCGTGATGGAAGGCGAATCTCAGAAAAAAGCGCTGGAAATCATCGGAACAAAGACAAACCAGCTTGAAGAGATGATTAACACGCTGATAAACTTCGTCAAACTGGACAGCACCGACTGGCGAGAACAGTTGCAGAAGCAACGCATTAAACCCATCCTTGAAGACTTTGCGCAAAGCTGCGTCAATACAGGCGATGTATTTAAGCGCACCGTCACCGCAGAAGTTGATATTTCAGACAACACGGAGATTCCTTTTAATGCGCAACTGTTTCAGCGCGCGCTGGAAAATTTGTTCTCCAATGCCGTGCGCTACACAAAAGATGGCGACCTCATCAGTTTTTCCGCAAAGGAAGCCGGCAGCGAAATATTTGTCACTATCGCAGACAGCGGAATCGGCATAGCAGAAGAAGAAATCGAGCACATTTTTGATTTATTCTATCGCGCTACCGGCAGCCGACGTGAAGAAGGCATGGGAATCGGGCTGAGCGTCGTAAAGAACATCATCGACACACACGGCTGGAAAATTGACGTGCAGTCTAAAAAAGATGAAG
>JAFSTK010000069.1 GCA_017450535.1 Treponema sp. | reverse complement strand
CCTGCTACAACGCTTGCGGATTGGTGTTATTATAATATGTTTTATAAATGCAACAGTCTGACTGATGCTCCTGCATTGCCCGCTACAACACTTGCGGCTCATTGTTATCAATCTATGTTCTGTTCCTGCACAGCGTTGGAGATAGGTCCGGAACTTCCAGCTGAAACGCTTGTGAATAGTTGCTACAGAAGTATGTTTATTGGATGCAAAAAATTAAGAGAAGTAACTTGCCATGCAACATCTATTTCAGCATCTGCTTGTACGAGCGACTGGCTTAATCCGTGGGGCTCTTCTAGTGGCACTTTCAAATGTCCCGAGTCAATGAGAGATGTATGGGAGCGAAGCGTTAGCGGTATTCCTGCTTCATGGACTATCGAAACATTCTGATTTTTTTGAGTATAAGATGTGTTCGGAAACATCATCAAAGATAATGACCAGGGAACAGTTTGACGGACTTACACCGAGCGAGCAAATGGACTACTGCTTGAACGGCGGGCAAATCGCAGGGTAATAAAACCTTCAACTTGTATCAAAAGCCCTCTACACGCTTATTCTGTAGCGTGTATGAGGGTATTTTTTATCTGTCGTTATAAAGTGTTTTTTTTACTTGACTTTTTAATAATAATATTATTATTAAAACATAAACTAAATAAACAAGGGGGTAAAATATGCCTGCAATTAGTGTTAGTGTAAAAACAAAAACTCTTTATGACTTGGAGCAAGCCGTAAAGCGGACAGGTTGGAACAAAAGCAAGATTACAGAAGAAGCATTGACTAGATTTTTTTCTGAACTTGACGAAGATGCCGAAGATGCAAAAATGGCGGACGAAGCCTATTCAAGATTTAAGGCAAGCGGAGAGAAAGCATATACCGCAAGCGAAGTGTATAAGGAACTGGGATTATGACAGTAGAATACACACCCGAAGCACTTAAAGACTTGAAAAAACTTGATAAGCAAGTTTCACGACAGATTTTAGCCTATATGGACGATGTGCAAAATTGAAAAATCCTAGAGATAGGGGCAAGGTTTTGACAGGCAATCTGTCGGAGTATTGGAGATACAGAAGCGGAAACTATCGGATAATCTGCCGTATTGAAGATACAAGGCTTGTAGTAACAGTTCTTAAAGTAGCCGATAGAAAAGAAGTTTACAGATAATTTTTAGATGGGGTAGCAATCTGTTATCCCATCTTTTTTTTATATTCGGCTAACTTTTAAGCCGGTTACCTTTCGCCCTCACATATCGCAAGGCAAACGCATTATAAAGACTTTTAAAATAAATACTTAACACCGTATAGTATTTAAAAATCTTTAGAAACATTAGAATTCTTTCGGGTGGAAAAATGACATTGAAAGAATCACTAATGACCGTCAAGGATTTCAGAATTGAAAGATGTAAAAAGCATAACCTGTGCGATATTTTAATGATTGTATTGATAGGTTATCTCACAGGATGCAAAGACATCGAAGAGATTCATTTTAGTGCTGAAGTCTGTGAGGAAATGCTCAGAAAATATCTCGAACTGCCAAACGGGATTCCAAGCGCAGATACAATTTAAAAGGATTAGATTTGCCTGTCGCAACAAAAAAGAAGAATCTTACAATAGGCAACAAACAGACACTCTGTTCAAAAAACGAAAAATGTCTGCTTTACGCTTTGCAGAATCTATAATGCGTTTGCCCTGGACATCGACACGAGTGGTCTTGATAAAAGGATTGCGAATACTTCTTTTACTGTTATGTGCGATGTCAGGAATCCTCTTTGCGGAAAAGACGGCGCGCTCCAGCTCTTCCGGTTCATAAAAACCGGAATTGAAATCAAAGCCAATAACGAAAGCGTTCTTCTGAACTAGGACAGTCTGCCTAGAATTTCAGCTCGCCTTTCTTGATTTTCCTGATGAGCCACACTGCCACAGCACCCGCCGTGATTCCCACCATGCCGTTTGAGATGAGCATGGCAATTCCCGCTGCCGGAATGCCTATGTTCGTGAAGTGCATTAGGAGGAAGAGCGGCGGGATTCTGTATACGAACAGGCGGACAAGGTTCAGTATGAGCGAGATGCGCGTTTTTCCGAACCCGTACAAAAGCCCCATGACGGATGCATTTATTGAAAGAAGCACCGAGTCCCAGCACTCGTAGGTGTATATTGCGTTTATTTCTGCGGCAAATGCGGCATCTCCCTTTGCGAAGAGGAAGATGATGTTTTTCTTGAACACAAGCATAATCACGAAGAAAATTGTCGCAATGCCAAGGTTTATGATGAGCGTGCGGTAGAATATGCCAAGTGCGCGGCGCACGTTCTTGTTTCCAAGATTCTGGCTGATGAGGCTTGACTCAGCGTCCTGAAATCCGCTTGCCTGCGTGGTGGAAAATCCGCCGAGACGATTCGATACGCCCAATGCTCCCACCACGGTGCTTCCCATGCTGGCGCACATGGAGTTCACCACGACTTTTCCGAAGGCGAATACGAATTTTTCAAGGAAGATTGGAACGCTCAGGTTTGCCAAAGGCACGATGAACGTCTTTTTGAACGTGCATTTTTTTACGCTTATGCGGAATGGATTTTTCCGTGCCGTCAGGTTCGCCAGCGCGATTGCGGTGAGAACTCCCTGCGCGATGATGGTTGCCACGGGAAGAAGAAGCATTGCCTTTTCCAGCGGCACTATTCCATTTTTCATCAAGTTGATGACCGAAATGTTCAGGACGGTCTTGGTCGCCATGACAAGCATGTTGCACAGCATGATGATTTTCGTGTTCCCCCGGGATTTTTCCGTGGCAAGGTAAATCATGTTGATGAACTGGAAGATGATTGCCGTTATTGCGAGCATGAAATAAACGGTGCCCTGTGCGATTAAATCCTTTGGCATTCTGAGCAGCTTTAGGAACGGGTAGGCGAAAGGGATTGCCAGTGCGAGTATGACGGCTCCGATGGCGATTCCCGCAAAGAAAAGTGTGCTGATTTGGCTCCGCACTTTTTCCATGTCGCCCTCTCCGTAGCTTCTGGAGATGATGATTGAGCCTCCAACGGAAAGACCTGTTCCGATTGCGAAAAGCATTGTTTCGATTTGGTTTATGAACGAGACCGTGCTCACAACGTTCGCGCTCATGTTCGCGGCAATGAGCGTGTCAATCAGCTGGAACACTTGGTTCAGGCTGTTGTAGAACACCAATGGAAGCGCGATGAGAAAAATCGTCTTAACCTCGGGGCCGTTCAAAATCATGTCGCGGCGAAGCCTCTCCTTTTCGTCCAACGAAATGGACTGGGTGTGCGGTGACGAGATTCCTTTTGTATGTACCGATTGTATGCCTGCGCCCAGCGCAAGTGCCTTGTTCATGCTTTTCATGATTTCATGATACTCCGCCGATTCTTAAAAATCTGTACACTTTTTGTGATTTTTGCTTTTTTT
>JAFSTK010000068.1 GCA_017450535.1 Treponema sp. | reverse complement strand
CTGATTTTAGCTTTGAAAAAGTTCCCGTCGCTTGGTCTCCTGACAGTTCCACGGTGATTTATGAGAAGGGCGGAGAGATTTATTTTTGTGACCCCAAGGCGGCTTTCCAGCAGGTTCAGATGACCGAGGAATTCCGCAGAATTGGTACGGGAAAAATCAATGCGGTCTGCTGGGCAAACAACAAGACCCTCGTGTATATTGACCGCGATGTTGTGTATCGTGTGAACGCCAATGAATTGTATACGCGCGGTATGTATGCGCCCATGGTTGGCAGCGGTACGGTAATCGGTCGTCTGCCGGTTGCATTTGACTCATTAAAAGACCGCCTGTATGTGAACGATAAGGCTGACCGCATGGTTGTTCTGCAGGGAACGCATGTTGTGTCCAGTTACCGTCTCGCTTCAAAAGGATTCGCATATCTTTTGCCGGAATACGCAAAGCCCTTTACAGACATTCGTGGCTCAGTGATTGACTTCCAGTTGTTCTGGGCTTCTGATGGCGTGGGCGTATTGTGGGTTGATATAATCGGAAATGATGATGGAGCGTTACGCAGCACAGTGTATCGTCTTTCTACCGATTTGAAGCAGCTTTCTGTTATCGATAATCCTGGTCACCCGGTGTTGTCTCCTGACGGCAAGACATTGGCTTTCTCAAGCGGAGAAACATTGTACGTGTATGATATTTCCAATTGGAAAAATATCAGCCGCTTGTCAGGAGAGCATCCTGTTTCGTATGCGTGGAACGGCAATGTCGTGTTGTATGTGGGCGGTGTTTCAACTGTGCGCGAATGGAAGGTAAATTCCAAGGACGAGGCGAAAGTGTTGTTCCTGTCTGCTGCAAATACGGTTTGCTGGCGGAATGATACGTCTGTTATGGCACAGGACGCGGCAGATCCTACTGTTTTATATGACTATGATATGGCGCGCAATGTGTGGCAGCGGTCTATGATTGATGTAGAAGGCTTTTCACCGCAGTATAGGGTGCAGAACGGTCGATATCGTGTGTTTGTTGGCTCTACAGCTAATCAGCGGTATAAAAATACATTGTATATTCGTAATTTGACTGGCGGCGTGGAGAATAAAGCGTTGTTCCCTGATACAGCCGTCAAGACACCCGCGCCAAAACGGGTTGTGCTTGCATTTGACGCGACGGACAGTGCGGATGGTCTTACCCGCATCCTTTCGGTGCTTAAAGAATACGATGTGCCCGCGACATTTTTTGTGAACGGTGAATTTGTGCGCCGCTATCCTGCCGAATCAAAACAAGTGGCGGCAAGCGGTTATGAATGCGCTTCCATGTTCTTTACCAATGCAGATTTGACAGGGAAGGGCTTTGTGGTGGACGATGATTTTATCCGCCGCGGTTTGGCGCGCAATGAAGATGAATTTTATGCTGCGACGGGAAAAGAGTTGTCTTTGTTCTGGCATGCGCCCTATTATCGGGTAACAGCTGGCATGAAAAAGGCTGCCAATGCGAGCGGCTACCGTTATGTGGACTGTGGAAAATGGAGTCTGGACACGCAGACGTTCGAGCAGGCGTTGCAGAAAAAAGAGCCGTATCTCACTTCTTCAGAAATTATCTCATACTATGCGGCAAATGCTCGCGACATGACAATTCTTCCGGTTGTCATCGGTATTTCAAAAGGAAGCCGCAGCGATTATCTGTATGACAAACTGGATTTGCTGATAACCGCCTTGTGGGATGCGGGCTACGAAATTGTTCCGATTCGTTTGTTCATTTAATGCTTGATAAAGCGGGACGCAATGATGCCCCAGAATCTTCCCCAAACTCCAGCGCGCTCAATAGTGCGGTCTGCAACGAGGGGAACGGTTTCCAATACGACTGAACCCAATGAGTATGTAATCTGTCCGTAATTTTCGCCCGCTAATGTTCCGCCGTAAATAAAATTCGGTCTGGTGATTTCCACACGAACTTGTTTTGCGGCATCCGCGGCGGTGTCTCCGACAATATGGGGCACAGAAATAATATTTGTCCATGCCGGAACCAAACGCACAAATTTTCCTTCTGCGCCAGTCACCGCCACAGTATAAGATGGAGCAATGTGCTCAAGAGGAATATAATCCGAAAAAGATGAGAATGCCCATTCCATGAGCGTAGTGCCGTCTTTCTGGCGATATTGATTTCCTTCGCGTGAATTTCTTCCCGGACCGCGCATCGTGACGGAAAGATAGCGCACACCGTTTCTTTTTGCGGTGAGAGCGATGTTAAAGCCGCTTTCGTAGATGAATCCTGTCTTTAAGCCGTCACAGCCTTCCAGCGAACGCAAAAGCACATTTGTGTTCCACTGTTTCACCGCCATGCTGTTTCCCCTGTTTTTCATCCAGGGCGCGAGATTTTCTTTTTTAGGATATTCAATTTCTTTGAGCGAGTGAAATTCTTCGATTGCCTGCGGATAGCGATTGATGTACACGCGCGCAAAAGTTGCCAGTTCACGCGCTGTAGTGATGTTCTTTTCGCTATAACCGCTTGGCTCTTCAAAATGCGTATATTTTAAGCCTAGTTTTTGAACTTCTTCGTTCATGCGGGCGACAAAGTTTTTTACGCTTCCGCTGACATAGGTAGCCACAGCGATTGCCGCATCGTTTCCGCTGGCAATGGCAAGCCCTTGCATGAGTTCACGGAGCGTAACAATCTGCCCTTGCCCCAAAAACATGAGCGATGCGTCAGACGGCAAATTGATTGCCCAGCTGCTTTCTGGAAGCGGAACCACATTATCCAGAGAAATGCGCCCGCTCTCCACTTCCTGAAAGACAATGTACATGACAAAGAGTTTGGTGATTGATGCCGGCGGAATAGCTTCATCTGCATTTTTTTCATACAAGATGCAGCCGTTCGCCGTATCAACCAAAATGGCGGATTCTGCAGAAACGTCAAGTTGTGCATCCACCGTGGAATAGGGAAGTCCCCGCAACACATTTACTCGTTTTGAGGGGTACGTCTGGTTCAAATATTCCGTCAGATACTCCTGTTGCTCGCTGGTAGGGCTCGCCAACCGCTCTGGATGATAAAAATCGGAGATGTAGTTGGCAAACGAAAATACACATGCGATGACAAGCAGTGTGCTTGCCGCTGTGAGAAAAATGATTTTGTTAGTGCGGGTGATTTTTTCCATACTTATTTCTTACTCATTGCATCCATTAAATCTTGCGTATACTTCTGCCAGTAAGCGTCGTCACAGCTGATTTTGCCGTCACTGCCTACGCTGAACATCAGTTTGCCGTCGCTGTTTTCGCCAATGGCTTTTGTCGGGTGTACAATACTTGTCTTGAGCGCAGGGAGCGTTGTTTTTATTGCCTTTGCGAATTCACCTGCGATGATAAAGCCACCGAGTTTGTTGTTGTGGGTTTTGTCTCCCGTGAACATCAGCGCAAATGCCTCATCGGTCTTTTTGGTGTCCGCATATGATTTTTCATACAACGCTTTGGTAATCTCAAAACCGTCAATCAGCGCGACTTTCTCTTCTTTTGCGAGCTGACGCACAGCCTCCACATACGCATTGTTGCGGGTTGTCTGTGTTTTAGTGGTGGTGTCCTTTGAGTCATGGTGCGGCTCAATTTTTCCGTTCATGCCGGAGAAATATACGCGGCTTACCGGAGTGACCAGCACAGGTGTTGCCCCGGCTTTCTTTGCCACATCGATGTACTGTTTTAAGTACCATTTGTAAGTTCCGCCGCAATCATATGAATAGAATTCAGGTCCATATTTGTTGGAGTATGATGCAGGAGTCTTTACCTTTTTGCCAGCTGTTACCGGATAGATGCCTTTTTTGTTCGGCTCTCCCAGCGGCACGTAGCGGTCTTCCAGATAGCCTTGTGCGTTTGAGCAGTCATTGTGACCGAACTGGATAAAGAGATAGTCACCTTTGCCGATTTTTTCCGCGATTTTTTCGAGGCTGCCTTCATTGATAAAGTTTCTGGTTGAGCGTCCGCCGTTCGCATAGTTTTGGACGGCAACGGAGTCGTTGAACCAGTACTGCAAGAATTCGCCCCATGCGCCTTCATTGCGAGTTTTGCCGCTGCTCCACATACCTTCTGCGCTGTAATCCTTTACCGTTGAGTCGCCGGCGAGAAAGACGTTTACCTTGCCGACAGCGCGGGGGCGGTCAGTGGCTGCGTTTGCCGGAACCGCAAATCCTTCTTTTACTTTTGCGTCAAGTTTTGCGGTCGCTTCGGCAATTTTTGTGCCGTCGCGTGTTGTTGGTGTGACGACAGCCTTAATTGTGTGACCAGAATCTTCTTTGGTGATAAAGTACGTTTTGTCCGCATAGCCGCTTGACTGTTTGACCAGTTTGTCATCTCTGAACCACTGAATCAAAGACATATCTTCTTTGTCCGCATTTCCCAATGAATAGTGCAGGGTGATGGTATGTCCGGGGTAAGGCGTATTGATGTCGTCATCGGTGGTGAAACTCGGTTTCTTGGAGAATTTGAGTTTCTGCACTTTTTCGGCGGTGTAGTAAACAGGCTTCCATGTGCCAAAGTAGCTTTTCGGCTCATAGCCTTCCGCTGATGAAAGGACGCCGCCTTTGCGTTCGTTGGTGGGTACCTGTTTACCGTTCCACAAAGAATTGTATTCAGCAAAATTCGCATTTTTGGGCAGGTTTCCGCTCATGTCAGTCCAACCCATAGGATCGATAATGTTCTCTGCGCCGAAAATTGTGTTAATCCATGCGACGCTCGCTTTTGGTCCCCACGGACGACCGAGCAGCCCCGGATTCTGATACACTGCATTGTCCGCGCTTATGGTACAGTTGTAGAAGAGATAACCTTTTGACAGTGCCGTGCGCGCTGCGGTCAGATAGCCGACTGCCTTGATGTCTGTGTAACCGGCAAAACGAATCTCACAGTTTTCAAACACAACGTCGCCGTCGCCAAAGATAAAGTCAGTGTTTCCTTCAATAAAACAGTTTTTGAAATACTGCAAGGTGCCTGTGCCTGTGTAGAGCGTGTCCTGTGAGCCAAGGAATTTGCAGTTGTAGAATTCAGATTCGGTGCTTTCAGAGCATAATGCCGCAGAGCGTTCAGTCGCTTTCTTTGAGCGAACATCTGAGGTCAATTTACGAACAAACTGAATGGAACCGTCGTTTTCTACGCCGTCAGCAATTTCCTCGTCGGTCACATATTTGTTAAATGAGGTCTCAAAAGTGATTCCTTCAGCCTTAAATCCTTTCGCGCTCGGCATAATTCGTGTGGCAGTACCCCAGCGTGCAGGAGCCTTTTTGTTGAATTTGTCGTATGCGAGGTCATCATCATAATATCCCTTGCTGTCTACGCTGTAATAGACATAGCCGATGCCGTAGTACCAAGTGAGTTTTACTTCCTGTTCGGGTGTGTCATTTTTGAGCGTGATATACGGCGCGTTGATAATCAATTGTGCGCGGTATACGCCGGGTGCAATGTGAATGGTCACGCGGTCTGATTCTTTCTGCGGATTCATCGCCTCAACAGCCGCAATCGCTTCTTTTACCGTCGCATAGTCAGCTTTTTTCCCGCCCACGTAGATGTCTTTTTTAAGCGGAATCTGCTTAACGGTCTTGTCTTTTGCGGTGAGTTTGATGTCTTTTGTCACTGCCTTTCCGTTCACAACGATGTGATTTGCCGTAGTTGCTTTTTCAGTGTGCGCAATCACTTCATATGAGCCGT
>JAFSTK010000067.1 GCA_017450535.1 Treponema sp. | reverse complement strand
GAATATTCGACCGTTGTTCCTTCATTGTTTTTTGACGGATTGAACAGGCATGAGGTCAGCGAAAGAAGATATGTGAGAAAGAGGGGTAATACAAATAATTTCATATACACACTTTAATATTGTTTCATAATCATATAAACATCAAAATTGGTAAAATAGTACCCCATCGATAATATACATCCCCATTTGGCCACGCATTTTTATCCGTTGTCCACAAACATCTTTTTGAGATTTCATATTCTTGATTTATTTCATCTTGTAAAGAAGTTTCTTCTTCGAGAACAGCTTGTCTTTCTTGCACAGATAAATGTGCTAAACATTTTCTTTTTACTAGTGAAAAATCATCAGGAAGTATAGTTCCTAAATCCATAAGGTTGGCATATAACTCTCTTGAAGAGCGACTTGATTTTGATAACAAACCATAGTCTTCAAAAATATCTATTGCAGATTCAAGTGTTGAAATTTGTAGATTTGTTAATGTGTGAAAGGTTTTTGAAAGTGAAGAACTATAAACACAGTCTTGCTTAGAATCTGACAAATCTTTGCAAGATGAAATTAAGAACACTACGCCAATAATAAAAAATACTTTTTTCATATTTTCAACTCTTTCTCATTTAAAATATAAAAGAAAAAGAAAAAAAAGACAAGTTTGTGTATTATCAATTCAAAAACATGGAAATCAATTTTTCGCCTAAGAGAATAACAGTATACTGAATAACGGTGGTTGAGTCTGTCGAAACTACCATATTTAAGCAGATATTGTTCGTTTTACGGTCATTTCGATGCTTCGACAGGCTCAGCAATCGCAAGCTCAATGACCACACTCTTTCAAACAGTGGCTTTTATGATTTAAAAATGCGGTGCATTATGTTTTTTGCCACTAACCGACATCGCGCTCAGGCAGGCGGTTGTTAATCCTACGGCGACGGTTAGTCCAATCGTGTGGACGGGCGCAAAATCGATTAAGGCAAGCGCACCAAACGAAAGCACGGTGGTGGCAAAGGAAATGAGAATGGCGAGGTTGTTCAGTTTTTCCGCAGCCTTTTCGCCCTCTATCGCATAAATCACGTAATCCAGCCCCAAGCCAAAGGTGAGTACAAGCCCGGTCACGCTGAAAAATCCCAAAGAAATATGTGTTGCCGTCAGAACAACGATTGTCACGAGCACCACAAGCAAAGGAATGGTGGCAATGCGCAGAACCGTTTTGGGCGAGTAGCAGATGAACAGCATGATAATGACAAGGACGAACGCACCCGCCATCAGTTTGAGCATAGTTGCTGTGAGTGCGTTCAGTTCCGAGCCGATGTCCGCCGTTTTGTTTACAAAGTGTACGGAAGGGAACGCAGCGGCAAGTGAACGGAAATATGCCTCGTCCTGCGCATGAAGCGGAAGCACGCATGAATACCACATGCCGTTAATTTTCCCCAGCCACAGATTTTTAGTGACGCTCGCAAGAATTGCGGGAAGTTCGGTTTGAGGCGTGATGTATTGCTGACCGTTTGCCTGATACTCTGCGGAAAAATGGCGTGAAAGGGCAGATTGCTCTGCGGCGGTTTGGGCAAACCCAAGCGCGGCAAATTGTTCGCTGGCGAGGGGAACAAGGTGTGCGGCCGCCGCGTAACTTTGTGCCTGCATGGTTTTTGATGGAATAAAATTGCTTGTGGCAAGGAAACTGCCCAGTTTGCCGTTTGTTTTTGCCTGCTCCAGCTGCACGGAAAATATTTCTTCCGCTTGCAGAACTTCTTCCGCACTTGCGCCCTCCACCAAAAAATACCAGCCGGCGGAGCCATAATCCAGCACTTGATTGGTAATTTTTTCGCCTTCAAACAAACGATGGCTCATGGTATACATGTCGCGCAAATTGTTGTCTATGCGTATGGCATTTTTGTTTTTGACCAAAAGTATTGTCGCTATCAGAGCCAGCAACAATGGAAGGACGCTGAACAATTTTGTTGCGGAACGGATGAGTTTTACGGCGCAATTCGATTGCATGGGCGCAAGACTTTTTTTTGTTAGGTGCAATGTCCGTTTTTCTGCGCGGGGCAGGGGAAGCTTTGGGTACAGGCAGACTACACCTAAAAACGCGCTCAAAAGCCCGGTGAATAAAAACACGGAGACTTGCTTGAGAAACGGAAACGGTGCCAAAAAGAGCGCGGCAAGACAAATTTCTGTGGAAGCAAAACTGATGCTGATTCCGCGCAAAATCTTTTGGCGGACAGCGGTGCCATCTGAAACGGTGAGGTCATTTTTCCAGTGCACAAAAAAATGAATTGAATAATCCACGCACGTGCCGATGAGCGTAGTGCCAAACACAAACGTAAGCACATGAATTTCGCCAAATACAATCAGCACCGCAACGAGCGCAATGCCACAGGAAATCAGCACCGCTCCTGCAGAAACAAGCGCAGGAATGAGCGAACGGAACACATACAAAAAGAGCAGGATTACCAGCACAATGCCAATCGTGGAGATGAGCGACACTTGTTTTTGTGCTGACGACGCGCTCTCATAACTGTGGAACGGTACGCCGCTGAATGCAAATTGTATGCGCGCAGTGTCGGCACTTTCTGCGGAAATCTTTTCGCATTGTGCATAGATGTCGCGCACGGCGGATTTTTTCCCTGTGAGCGAGACAGCGGCGGACTTCAATGTGCCACGGAGCATTACGTACCACAAGCCGTCTTTTTCTGCCGCAAGCACGTCGTCTTTTATGCTCATGGCTCCGCTTGTGCCCGCCGCGCCCAAAAAGCGCAGCACAATGCCGCCCGTCAAATCAAATGGGTCGCGCTCCAGAGCAGAAAAATCTGTGAGTGAAAATGCGCTGTAAATGCGTCCGAGCGCGTCTTGAGCCACTTCTTCTGCGCCGCCGTTTTCCAAAAGCGTGACAGTTTCTTTGTCCAGCAGAGCAAATCGGTGGTCACATAAAAATGTCGTGAGCTCTTCGGTGGCGGCGGAGTCTACATATAAACTGAGGTCGTCAAAAAAATTGTTTTCGCGCGAGGTGTCTGCTGTGCGCGTGGATGTCTCAGCGGTTGTGTCTGCGGGCGCGGATGGATTGTAGCGCGCATACAAAATTTCGGCCGCTTGTTTTGCCGCGGAAAAATCTTTTGCGTATGCGAGGATGGTGACTGCCCGGCTTGTGTTTGCCGCAAGGCGCGCGTCTGCTTGGGCGGCAGATTTGAGCGAATGAGATGGCGGCAAAATATCGAACAAACTGGTATTAAAATGAACAGGGCGTGAAATGGCGAGGGAAAGTAAAAATGTCGCAGTCAGCACGCCGTGAAAGATGAGCCACAAAAGCGGGAGTTTATTATTTTGCAAAAAATGCTTTTTCATCATCTGTCAGTGTAGCGGGAAATGCGACGTTTGCAAATTCATAGCGGACAAAATCACCGCTTTTTTCGTGCATGGTCACGCTGTTGAGCGCAGAGCCGCCTTGCAGTACAAATCGTTCCGCTACGGCGTGAATCGCTTTGTCTTTTGGTACCAGTCCCACTGTCCAGGACTTTTCCGTGCCTTCAAAAAAAATGTCAAAATTCTTTTCGCTTAAATCTTCGCCGCCCTGGAACACTGAGCTGATAACTTTTGCGAATGACTCAAACGTGGCGTTGCTTCCTGCCTGTAAAACAGACTTTTTTCCGCTTGCGGCGATTTGAACGACAGATGTTGCGCTTACAATCATTGTGGACGGAAAAGGTTTTTTTGTCTGCCACACAATGCCGTTGTTTTTTGAAAGCAGATAGGTGCCGGAAGAAGCCAGATTACGGTTCAGTTTGCTGATGTGCTTCGTCTGGATAAAATCACCTTTTTGCGCTTCGTGTGCGGCAATGGTCTGGCTTACGCTTTGAAACAATGGTTTGCTTTCTTTGGTGAGCGGATGGTCAAATACATCGGCAAAAGCAAAAGAGACGATACAAAAAATAAATGCGATACAAAATAGTTTCATCATCTTAAATATAAAACAATTTTAGTGGAAAAGTCATTAGAAATTCAGTATATTAGTAGCAGTATGCCAGAAATAAAACAGCGCAGAATAAGTGATGTTGCTTTTATGCTTGACAGCAAGCTTCACGTTGTTAAAGCAAACAGAAGTTTTCTCCGTTTATTCAACACCATAGATAGCAATATAAATCTTGGTGATTATATGAATGAAACGGATAAGACAAATTTCATGCATTTTCTTTCGCATTATCATGAGGGTATGGAAAATCCATGCTTTATTGTGGAATTTAATCCCCGTGGCGACCGCATGAACTGCATTGTGCAAGTGAACAAAGAAGGCGATATTTTTTCTGCCACCTTGCAAGAATTGTCGTATCTGCTGGAAATGTTAGACAAGACAATTTTTGAAAACCGCAAATATCACGAGATTTTGGGCAGTTTCAATTCATATTTTTTTACGTTCGATGGGAATCGCTATCGGATGCAGAATACCAAAGATTTGACAGATATTTTTGAGGGAAGTGAAGAGACATTCCGCAATTATTTTGTTGATTTTTTTCGTATTGATATTGGGCAAGAAGTCTCTGCGAAACAAGTGTCCCGTTTGTTTGAAGATATGTCGCAAAAGATAACGGACAAAGGATACCGCCTGCTGAATCTGGATGGAGAGACAGTTTATGTTCAGACAAAAGTGTTCAGTACACGCGAAAAAACAGAATTCATCGCGCTCATTTCTACCAACAGTATCATAAAAGATGACAATCTCTTTGTAGAAAAATTTGACGGACTCACCAATTTGTACAACAAAAAGACCGTCACCGAAATGATTTCCAACAAAATCAATATTTCCAAACAGCCTGGCTCGCTTTTCATTATCGACGTTGATAAATTCAAAGAGTGTAACGATGTGTTTGGACACGCATTTGGAGACAAAGTGCTGGTGGCGGTCTCAAAAATTATTCAGGAAGCGGTGAGCGGTCACGGTTTTGCCGGAAGAATTGGTGGCGATGAATTTATTTGCTACGTGGACAAAACAGAAGAATACGACGTGCGAAACATTGCCCGCGATATTCGTCTGGGCATTCAATGGGCAATTCCTGCAATCAATCCGAACAGCGTGGTCACATCGTCTATGGGCATTGTCCGTATTCCGCAGGATGCCGCCACTTATGAGGACGCATTTAAACTCGCTGATAAATGTCTGTACATCGCAAAAGACCGCGGACGAAACTGTTACGTTATCTATCGCCCGGAACTGCATGACCCGATTATCCAGAAAAATGATATGGGCTTAAAAGATTTGATTTCTGGCAAGAGCTATGCGGACAATGTGAATGCTGAGCTTGAGATTTTGGATTTGCTTTCAAGTCACAGACCGCATTTCAGACGAAAGGCTCATGCGGAAAAAATCGTGTCCAAATTGATTGCGTTTTTGCAGGTGCACAAACTGACGGTGTTTAAATATGATGGTATAGCGTATAACATTGCGTATACTTCGGGACACGATGAAATCAATTTCCGCCAGCGCAAACTGAGCGACAATTATTTCCGCTACTTTAACGCATACGGTTTTTTCCAGGCGGACAACATCAACGTATTTGATACGGTGGACAAAGAAAAATACGACATGTATCTTACCGACAAAGTTTCATCTACGCTGGAAGTGCTTTGTAAAAAAGATGATGGCAGTCCCAATATTCTTGTTTGTTACGATGTTTTCAAGCCCGCGCAGACATTCCCCAAGCAAAAGATTGTCTTTGGAATAATGGCTGCCCGGATTTTGGCAGAGAAAGGAATCTTTTAGTCTTTAAATCCACCTGCACGGATAATCGCTTCCACTTTGTCCGTAAAAGTTTTGGGGCAGACAAACAGGCTTTTCCCTGTGTCGAGGCTGACGCACATCTGGCTTACGCTGCCTTTTGTGGTGAGTTCTCCCGTTTTGGCATTGTACAACTCAAAATTCACCTTGAGCATATTTTCGTATTCGTCCAAAATCGCCTTTGCGCGGCATGTGTCGCCAAAATGCAGGGATTTCATGTATTTCACTTTCACTTCGGTGACAGGAAATGCGAAACCATCTTTTTCCATGTCGATATATGTGTAGCCGATTTTTTCCAGTAAAATGCGGCGTGCTTTCTCAAAATAATTGATGTAGTTTCCGTGCCATGCGATTCTCATGGAATCTACTTCAAAAAATTCGATAGTAAATTCAGTTTCTGCGGTTAAAATGTGAGGGTCAAGTTGTTCCATAGCAATAGTGTAGCGCAATACGCAAAAAGATTATATACTATATAATATGAAAAGAATTATTTTTTTGGTGTTGACCTGTTTGGCAGTTGTTTCTTGCGCTTCTACCGCTGACCGTTCCAAAGAGACGGAAGCAGAATGGAAGGCAAAGAATGAAAAATCTTATAAGCCGATTGATGTGAGTGCGTTTAACGATTCTATCAATCACGCCCGCAAAAGCTTTAAAAATCACATTCCTACCTACCAGCTGTACGACGCAAGCCAGATTGTGGGTATTGCAGAAAATATGCTGTATTTGCAGAACCCTGACGGCGGCTGGAAAAAGAATTATGACTGGCTCCGTAAATATTATCGCAACGAGCTGGAAGGACAGAAAAAATCTTTGCAGAATGTGCCACCGCTCACGTATCAGGTAAAGACAAACGGACAGCAGAGTACATTGGATAACCGCAATATTTATTCGCAAATTGAATATCTTTCCCAAGTGTACCAGCAAGTGCCCGACCCGCGCTACAAAGAATGTGCTGTCCGCGCGTTCAACTGGATTTTAAACGCGCAGCATCCTGTCTCCGGCGGATGGACTGGCTCGGACGTGTACGGCATTACCTACAACGACGATGTGATGACCGGCACGATGACCCTTTTGCGCGACATTGCGGACGGGCTTCCTCAGTACGCATTCTTGGGCAAAAAAGCGCAGGCAGAGGCAAAAGCTGCGTATGACAAGGCGATTCAATGCGTGCTTAAAACGCAGATTAAAATCAAGCAGAGCGACGGTTCAGAACTCCTTACCGCATGGTGCCAGCAGCACGACCATGAGACCTTGCAGCCTATGTGGGCGCGCGCATTTGAGCCGCCGTCCATTACGACAGGCGAATCTGTGGAACTGGTGCTGATGCTCATGGACGACCCCAATCCGTCTGAAGAGTTGAAAAAATGTATTGTTGCCGCATGTGAATTTTTACAGCGCGATGACCTTGTGCTGAAAGGCAAAAAAATTGTGCGTAAAAGTGCAGAAGGCGGTCTTTCTGATTTGGGGCAGTACACTGACTACGAGCAAGTGATGGTGGATGACCCGAATGCTCCTGCGCTCTGGGCAAGAATGTATGACATGCAGACGCTCAAGCCCGTCTGGTGCGACCGCAACCGAAAAATTTGCGACACTTTTAACGACATGAGCAAAGAGCGCCGCAACGGATATTCTTATACCGGCACATGGGTAAAAAAAATCCGTGAACCGTATGCGGCTTGGCGACAAAATAGATAACCTGTGTTATACTAATATACTATATGATATGCATGGAGGAAATGCTATGAAAAAATCTTCAAAACTGATGTCAACGCTT
>JAFSTK010000066.1 GCA_017450535.1 Treponema sp. | reverse complement strand
TTGTGGAGAAGATTGAAATTCAAATTGCAAAATTCGGCTCTCTTTTGCATTACCCAATCCTTTCATATCCAAAGCTTTCTTCGCTCACCAACTCCCCGTCCGCCTCATACATCACGCGGCAGTTCACTTCAAGCATCCCCGCCAATTTTTCCGCATAATACGCAATCACGTCCTTTCTGATTTCATCTTTCCCCAATCGCACCACTTCTACGCCCTCAATGCTGGAATCCGACAATTCTGCGTGCAAATCAGCGTCTGTCTGTGTACAAAAATACAAAAGCACTTCGCCGTCATCTTCTTCTGCCGCTTCGTCAAGCGCATTATTCAGCGTGCATTCCAGCATCAGTTCATGTACGCCGCTTGGAAAAATGATGATATTGCGCTCTGGCAAAAGACCGCCTTCTTTGCTTGTGAGAAAGTCATGCAGAGCGATGAGTTTTTTCTGTCTGAAACCTTCGGGCGCAGAGCCACAAAGAATTGCGTAATGAACCATAGAAATTACAAAACTACAGCGCAATAGCGTTGCAATTTTGTTTATATTACAGCGCTAAAGTGTGAATGTCAATAAATTTATGACGCAATTACGCTATAAAATAACTATGTCTTCATTTGGTGATAGATTACGGGAAGAAATTGACTACATGGGAATGTCTCAGCGGGAAGTTGCGGAAAAAGCGGGCATAAAAAAACGTGCGCTTGATATGTACGTGGGCTATCGTGGTTCAATGCCGTCCGCCGATGTTGCGGTACGCCTTGCAAAAGTGCTGAATGTTACGGTGGAGTACCTTGTTACGGGCGAAACTGACGGTGCATCTGCTGACAATCTCCGCCGCAGAAAAATGGAACAAGATATAGAAAAACTCTCCGACCCCACCCGCCAATTCCTAGAAACCGCCGTACATCTTTTTGCTGAGTACGAAAAGAATAGACCGTAGTGCCGTTTGCGCTGCCTCGTGCCGCGTATTCGCTCACGCCTCACCCTTCCAGCCCGTTCTCGTCCTGCAAAAAATCAAACAGCCCCAGGTACGCAATGCCGTCGTCATCGTGGTAGGGTTTTATCACGTCTTTTACAATGATGATTTTTTTAAAGCTGTCATGCACGTGCTGGAGCGATTTTTTTTCTTGCGCGGCCTTATCCGCTTGGGCGACGGAAAGCGCGGACTGGATGTAGTATTTTTTGCTCCCCTGCGTCGCCACAAAGTCAATCTCATACTGCACGCGCTTCTGCTGCCCCGTATCGTTTCGGGCGCGCTTTTCTACAATCCCAACATCAACGGCAAAGCCACGGTAACGCAGTTCATTGTACAGCACGTTTTCCATAAGATGCGGCTCTTCAATCTGACGAAAGTGAAGCCGCGCGTTCCGCAGTCCTACGTCCTCAAAGTAATACTTGTTCGGCGATCCGATGTATTTTCGTCCTTTTACGTCGTAGCGGTTTACTTCGCTGATGATAAACGCGTCTTTTAAATATTCAAAATAATTGATGAGCGTGTTTATGCTGATGGGCGAATGCAGGACGCTTTTAAATGTCTGGAGCACCCGCGTAGGATTGGTGAGCGAGCCAGTGCTGGAAGCGAGAATGTTTATCACGTCTTCAAGTTCCTGCGTCTTTTCGATGTTGTTCCGTGCGATGATGTCTTTGAGGTACGTTTCTGAAAACAAGTGCGTAAGATACGAAGCCTTCTGCTCGTCGGTCTTCATACCGAGCACCAGCGGAAGCCCGCCATACACGATGTAATCTGCCCATGCGTGATAGATGTCGCCGTCGTAGCCCTGCACATATTCGCTGAAGGAAAACGGCAGTATATGCACTTCATCTCCGCGCCCTCGGAATTCCGTCAGCACGTCGCTTGAAAGAAATTTTGAATTGGAGCCGGTAACGTAGATGTCCACATTGGGCAGGCGCAAAAGACCGTTCAGCACGCTGTAGATTTTGAGCGGCTTTTCAGGGTGGCGGTATTCTTCATCGCTTATGGCAAACTGAATTTCGTCCAGCAGAATGTAGTAGGTTTTGTGCGCGTCCAGAATGCGCGAGCGGATATGCGCGGAGAGTTTTGCCGTGTCGCGTAGCGGTTCGTTCATGTCATCGTCTAGCGCGATTCTGATGATGCGGTCTTCGGTAACGCCGTTTTCTTTGAGAAAGTCATAGAACAGGCTGAACAGCAGATAGGATTTTCCGCAGCGGCGAATTCCCGTCACCACTTTGATAAGCCCGTTGTGCATACGGTTTTTGAGCAAGGTAAGATATTTTTTTCGGACAATGTTCATACGCGCCTTCTTTATACTGAACAAAAGTGTCACTTGTGCCAATTTTGTTCAGTATAAAACGAAAGAAGCGCAAAGTCAACCGATGTTCACTGAATAAAAGTGTCATTTGTGTCGGTTTTGTTCAGTATTATGTCTCATATCTGCGTTTCTCGTCATCCGTTTTCATTCCAGCATCACCCACAGGTTGAACGCGACATACACGACCGTCATCACGCTGACAAAAATACGGTCAATCATAAAACTGCGGCGAATTTTGTTTTGGTCGCAGGAGCGGCGCATACCGTCAGTCTGTATGATGACCATGCAAATCAGCAGAATGCAGACCATCGTCACAATATGAATGCTGTCCAGTATGGTCAGGCTGATGGACGAGGGCACGACGGATTCAACCACGTATTTGTTGCTGACTACGGCGAACAGCGCGGCGCAGGGGAGCGACAGGCGGGAATCGGTTTCGGGGCGGATGGCGAGCGAAACGACGGAAAGCACGAACGCAATGTACACGCCGAACGTCAGTTTAAAAAAGGTAATCCAGGGCGTTTTGCGCGCTATAGAAACGGACGCAATAATCCGGGAATAAATGCCGCGGTCGCTCTGGCTGGAAAGGTCGCCGAAGTTTGAGTCATAGGTGACTGCCTGCGTGTACATGTAGAGCGACGACAGTTCCCATTCATCGAGCAGAATGGCATCAGAAATTTTTGAGTTGTGGTAGTCGGGAACAAAGCGCACGTCGTCAATCGGGCGGTAGTCTTCAATTTGTATGACCAAGGTGTTCTCATCAAACGGAAAGCGGCGCAAATCCCATTCGCAGCGGAATGTACCCGTGCACTTTTGCTGCATGTAGTTGCGGTTCAGTACAGCATCATGGACGCTGCTGTAATTTTTTTCCCTTTCGTCTATGCTGTTGATAAAATCAAGCGTTCCGTTAAAATCAACTTCATCGCCAAAATAATTTGACCACAGCCATACGTCCGCCTGAAACGTCTCTGCCACCTGATCAAAATTGTAAAGGTCGGTAATGTACAGCCCGAACGTGTATTCCTTTGCGCGGGCAAAAAAGGCGGCGGGCAGAAAAACGAGCGACAAAAGCAAACGAATCTTTTTTTGTTTCATGGGATTCCTCGCAAAGAAAAACGCCGCCGCATCCGCATGGGGATTTTTTTGGTGGGAGGGAGCGGATGCGACGGCAGAAAAAACATATTTTTAAATGGTGAACGTCATTCCTGTAGATTGAATCGCTTGAACATGCTGTGTTTCAAAATCATCTGTTTGCCCTTCGTCACGAAATTCAACTTTGCTTCCTATGCCCATATGCTGTGTTCTCGTGAGGTTTTCATAGCCGAATTGGGTCGGTCTTATGAGAACCGTTGCCTGATTCCTTTTCGCTTGGCGCAATGCTGCCAGTGATGCGAAATTCGTAACATCATACCACTGTGACTTCCCTGCCACTCTTACTTGTAATGGACCCATTTTCTTTTCTCCTTAAAAAATAGTTTCTCTCTCCGCTACATTTCTCGCTTACCGCTACGCGACGGGCGTAAAAATGCGTTTGCCAATGAGCGTGCCGTTGGCGACGGTGTTGGATTTACCCAGTGGGTCGTAGATAACTTCGCCCCTGCCGTTTCCGAGCACAAAATGCTGGTACTTGCCGTTTGCAAAGAGCAGAATTTCATGCTCGTTGCGGGCAGTCTGGTAGTCAGCACTCTCTTTGTGCAGGCTAAAACGCTTTCCGGTCAAATCGGAAAGGATGCCGTCGGGATTCAGCATGGTCGCTTCATCGTCCAGATATTTGCGCTCGCGCATCTTGACGAATTCCGCAATCGCGTCAATCCGCCGTCCCGTTATTTCTTCCGCCAGTTTGACGACGGAAAGAAAATAGCACCCGTATTCGCCGAGCGTTTTTGCCACGCGCTGGCGGCTTTCGGTGGTCACTTGCTGTTCCATGGATTATGCTCCTTCTGTTTCGGTTGTCTGCGGCGTTACCGTGGATGCCAGAACATCAAGCAAACGGCTCAGGGCTTCGGTCGGTTCTTGTTTTTTTGCCTTTACCTGAATCTGATACTTTGCGCTCTGGTTTGTCTCGCGGGTGTTTGCCGCATCTGAGGAAACCTTGCCCTTTACCGAAACTTCCGCATGTGTGTTCCCGCCGGATGCGTTTTCCGTTGTCTTTGTGGCGGAATTCACTTCCATCTGAAACTGCACGGTCACTTCTTCCAGGGCAAGGCTGGGAATAGGAACGACCGCAATCAGCGGAGCCTGCACGGAAAGCGAAGCGGTTTCGTTGCCGGGCGGCGTCATTTCAAAGCGCACGGTTCGTATGCGCTCGTTGCCCTTGTAATCCTTTTCAAAGCCGACCTCTGAAATGAAATCAGCGGTATTTTTTGCCAGCGCAAACTGCGCCTGTGCCGCCGCTTCCAGAGGCGCCGTGATAAGGTCGGCAATCGAAAGTTCCGAATCAGTCTGGATGATGTGGTCCTGTTCCATATATGTCTCCTTGTGTGTTGTGCCGCTCCTATTCCCTTAGGCGGTTAGGCTGCTGCTTTTGCCGGCTCGCCGGATCGGATGTCTACCGGCTCGGTGCACTGCGCAAACATGTCCATCAGCTTGTTCAGACATTCTGTCTGCGGCTGCTGGTTTGCTTCCACATGCACCTGATACTTTGCCGTCTGGTTGGTACTGCGCGTATTTTCACGGGCAGTAGAAACTTTGCCCCTGACTTTCGCCTGTATACGCCAGAAACGCGCGGAAACTTCTGTTTCCACTTCCGCATTTGTCTTTGAACTGCTTGATGTGGCGGTGGTAACTTCCATCTGAAAATCAACCGTCACTTTGTCAACCAAGAGCGCGGGCATCGGCAACAAGCCCAGCATCGGTGCCTGCATTTCGACGTTCGTGGTTGTCACGCCGTCATCGTTGATAACCGGCTTGGTCAACTTGAACTTAAGCATACGCGCTTCTTCGCTGTCGGGCTTGGCATAGCCAATTTCGTTCACGTAACTAATCATCGTCTTTGCGAGGTCACGTTGCGCGTCCACGACAGAAACAAGCGGTGCGCCAATCAGTTCGTTCATCGGCAGTCCGCCCATCATTTGTGCAATTTCTCCCATACACAAACTCCTTGTAAAAAGATTTTTATCTACAGCCACCCCCTGCAGTGAGCGACAGAGAAATCACGGTTATTTTTCAAAACGCGTTCCGCTGTGGTCGCGCCAGGGAGAATTGTCGTCTCCCTCGCTCGCCTTGTACGGCACGACCAGTTTGTTGTACTCGTCCAAAATGCGCGAAAGTCCTTCCGCACGCTGGGCGGACGCAAATTCCATCTTCACTTTTACGGTGTTTCCTTCCGAACCGCCCGCAAAACCAATGCCGAACACCGCGCTCCGGTCTTTTTCGGTCTTGCGCTTTTTGTCGTTTTCGCTGTCGTCCTGCGTGATTGCGTCCAGCACATCCTCGGCATTTTTAATGCCTACCTGCTCGATTTTTGCCTCAAATTCCATCGAAAGGCGGTCAATCACGAGCGAATTGTGGTTTGCAAGCGAAAGCACGGGAATCTCAAGGTAGTTGTCGCCCGTCAGATGTACTTCCAGTGTTTTTGGCTCGCCGTCTTCGTGGAAAAAACTTTGCAGCGACTTAAGGTTGTGCAGTTCCAGAATGTGCTGCGCCTCGTTTACTGCATCCTGCATACCGCGAATCACGTCGGATAAATCCACTGCATTTTCGCGGATGCCCGTCACTTCATGGGTGTTTGTCTCTTTGTTTCGTCCAAGCATATTCATATCCTCTGACAATGGTATACAACAGACTGTTGCCAACGCTTTCGGTGGCATTATAGAATACCGTTGCCATTCTCGACGGTGCCGAGTGCATTAGGGGTGCGAGGAAAAATGCGGACAAAAAAAGTAATTTTTTTTTTCAAAAATACTTGACGGTGGCAATAAAATGTTGTATTTCGCTGTCTTTTTCTTCCGTCCTTTAAAACAAGGAGAAGAATATGAACGAAAGTATCGGAATGGACTTGTTTTGCGGCTCAGTGCAAGATTTTTTAGCGGCGCTGTACGAACAAGAAAAAGCGGCGGCAACCATGCAAAAATATGTGCGCGATGTGCATCAGTTTATCGCCTTTGCACAGAGCAGCGGTCAGCAGAAAGTGACAAAGCCACTCGTTATGCGCTACAAAGAAAAACTGGGGAGGGAATACAAAAAGAGCACCGCAAACGGAAAACTAATTTCGCTCGGCATATACCTGAGGTTTTTGAACTGCTATCACCTTCACGCGCGGACATTCCCCCTACAGCGCACGGCAAGCCTGAATTCGGTGCTGACGGCGCAGGAATACAAACGGTTGGTGACCACGGCAGAACGGTACGGAAAGCAAAAAATCAGCGCGATAGTACAGACGCTCGCCTGCACGGGAGTACGAATAAGCGAACTGCGCTATTTTACCGTGGAAGCGCTTTCCGTGCGGAACATCTGCATCACCAACAAAGGAAAGACGCGGGAGATTATTCTGCCCGACATGATTTTTACGCTGCTCAAAACCTATTGCAAACACGCGCGTATCACCAGCGGCATTATCTTTTGTGGCAAGAACCGCAATGCCATGCTGGACAAGGCGGCAATCTGGCGGGCAATGCAACGACTTGCGCGGCTTGCGCAGATTGACCCCAAAAAAGTCCACGCGCATAATTTTCGCCATTTGTTTGCAAAAAGTTACATGCAGACCGTACACAATATGCTTGACCTTGCCGATATTCTGGGGCACAGTTCGCTGGAAACGACCCGCCTGTACACGCGAACATCATGTGAAGAAAAGCGCGTGCAGATGAATAACCTTGCCGACCGCATTAACGGAAGCATCCCCCTGCCTCCGTCTCAGCAGAGCGTTACGGCAGAGGATTTTCTTGCGCTGTATACGCGGTTGCAAACACAACTTGACCGCATTGAACATTTCTTTTCGCTATGGAGCATTCCTGAAAAATCTGCTACACTGCTCCTATGACCGAGCAAGCCCTGCGGGAATACATCATCAAATACTATCCGCACGAAAACGAACGCTGCGAGTGGAAAGAATTTAAGGAACTCAAACACGCTGTTTCTGGAAAGGAAATGGACGATGTGATTTCGTATGTGGCGGCAATTTCAAACATGAACGGCGGGGCATTGATTCTTGGTATTCAGGACAAAAATCTGACGGTAGTGGGCATTCAGGACTTTTACAATTACACGCCCGAAAATCTTAAATTCCGTCTGCTTGACTTGTGCACTAATCTGCCGTCTGAAAATCTTGAAGTGGAAGAATTTGAGGATGAAAAACTGATTTTTAGAAATGCTGGCACATTCATCCCAAAATCCGTGGAAGACGTGATAGAAAAAGACGCGCCTGAATCCGTATACCGCAATCCGTTTTTGGTAGAAGCGATGCGAAATCTCGGTATGATTGAAACGCAAGGCGGCGGCATCAAAAAACTGTTCGATTTACAGACAGAACGCGGCTTTCCCGTTACAAAGTACGAATTTGAAAATTGTTACATCAAACTGACGATTGCGGGAAAAAGTTCGGAAACAAGTTCGGAAACAAGTTCGGAAACAAGTTCGGAAACAAGTTCGGAAACAATACTGAATTTTCTCAAAGAAAATAAAAACCTAACGGCACAAGAGATTGCTGAAAAAATAGGTATCTCTCCACGTGCCGTCGAAAAACATATTAAAAAGTTGAAAGCCGCCGGAAGACTCTTACGTATTGGTCCGAGAAACAAAACCGGCTATTGGGAAGTCATAGGAGACCCATCATGAGACGCATTCCGCTCAAACGCCATCCCCTTTTTTCCGCAGAGGCAATTCCGCAAGAAAGCCGGGACATCATTGAGCATTTTGACCGCGTGATTGCGGACGTACTGCATTTGAACAGCAAACATCGCGTACAATTGGGCGGGGCAATTAAACGGCTTTCGCATGAACTCACTGACGAGCGCACGAGCCGCCGCGTGGGATATATGAACGACACAAGTTTTGTGAGCGCATACATCAGTTATTTTATGTGGTGGAATTTGGTGCGGCTTACGCGGCTCTTTGCGGCTCTTCCGCGCGAGGTGTTTGCGCTTTCTGACGGCGATGTGGTGCTTGATGTGGGAAGCGGGCCGCTCACCGTGCCGATTGCGCTGTGGCTCGCCCGCCCGGAACTGCGCACAAAAAAACTCACCGTGTACTGCATGGATTTGTCGCAGACCGCGCTTGCAAGCGGGGAAGAATTGTTTTTGAGCATCGCGGCAAAGACGATTGCCAGCGGTTCAAATGGCGCGGGAAAGAAACTTGGTGACACAACGATTGAGCCGTGGAACATTGTGCGCGTGCGGGGCGAGTTGGGAACGCGCATCAAAGAAAAAGCCGCGCTCGTCACTTGCGCAAATGTTTGTAACGAGTTGATTCAGTCCAGCACGATGCCGCCTGATTTTC
>JAFSTK010000065.1 GCA_017450535.1 Treponema sp. | reverse complement strand
GAAGTGATGAGCATGGCACCGATTATCAACAGTGCGACACTTGGTGCTGTAAAAGTGGGTGACAAAGGCTTGATGGTGGAATTGACTGGTTCTGAAATGGAAGGTCTGATTCTTTCTGCGAATATCGTTGCCTGTGACTTTGCTGATGCGGGCTATGAAATTTTGCCGGTAAAAGTTGTGCATCCGTATGAGACTGGTTTTGGAAAAGAAATCACTGTGCCGTTCTTCTTCCAGCAGGACACAAAGGCAAAGCTTTCTGCAATCAATAAACTGCTCGGCGAAAAGCTGACAAAGGCGCAGGTGCTTGATGCTCTGTCTCGCATGGACGACACTGTTACTGCAAAAGATGTAAAAGATGACGTTGAGTTTACAATTACACCGCCGCCGTACCGCAACGACTTCTTGCACGAAGTAGATGTGATTGAAGACGTGATGATTGGTTTGGGGCTGGACTACTTTAAGCCGCAGCGTCCGAACGACTTTACGGTGGGTAAACTTTCTGACGTGACAATTTTCAGCCGCAAGGCAAAAGAGCTGATGGTCGGTTTGGGCTATCAGGAAATGATTTTCAACTATCTGGGAAGCAAACGCGATTACATTGACCGCATGAACATCGATGCGAAAAATGTTATTGAGATTGCAAACCCGATGAGCGAAAACTATCAGTATGTGCGTCCGTCAATTATTGCGTCATTGCTCCGTGCAGAAAGTGCGGCGGCAAATGCAATCTTCCCGCACAAGATTTTTGAAATTGGTAAGACAGCATTCTTGGAGCCAAGCGAAAATACAGGCACAAAAACAATACAGTCTTTGGGCTTTATGACCGCCGCTAACAATGCAAACTTTAACGACATGGCAAGTGAAGTGTCATCACTCTTGTACTTCCTTGATCACAAGTACGAAGTGAAGGAAGTGGAAGACCCACGCTTTATCCCTGGTCGTCAGGCTGCAATCATGGTGAATGGCAAACAGGTGGGCATTTTTGGCGAAGTGCATCCTCAGGTGCTGGAAAACTGGCAGATTAGCGTTCCCTGTGTTGCGGGCGAAGTGAATCTTGAAGAATTGATGTAAATGTGCGTTAGAAATGTGTACTTGCTGAAATCGAGTAAGGAATGAAAATACTTGATATTATCGGCTTGTGCATTTACTAAAGCGATTTATACTATAAGTGGATGCAGGAGAAGGATTCGTAAGTCTGTACCACAAAAAAGGACTTGACGTTTTCTTAGAATCTCCCTGCATTTGTAAAGGCTGCCGGTAAGTTTTATCGATAGCCTCTTTTTTTGGGACGAGACCAAATGCAGAAAATTGACTACCAACACCAATTGGATGATATTCTCAAGACGATTCCAGAACAAAACAAAACTAACGGTCGTAAGCAGACGCTTTTGCTACATGCTTGTTGTGCGCCGTGTAGTTCGTATGTGATTGAATATCTTTCGCAGTATTTTGCTATTACGATTTTTTATTATAATCCAAATATCCATCCGCAGGCAGAATACGAACGAAGGTTAGCTGAACTGAAAAAGTTTTTGACACAGTTTCCGCTGGCAGTGCAAAATGAGGTTCGGCTTGTTGTGGCAGACTACGACCCGGAAGATTATTTTATAGCAACTAACGTTCGTTTGAAAATAGAATTGCAGACGGAGCCAGAGAAGGGTGAACGTTGTCGGCGGTGTTATGAGTTTCGTATGAAGAAAGCGTGGCAGTATGCTTGCGAGCATTCGTTTGATTGGTTTACGACAACGCTGAGTATTAGTCCGCATAAGGATGCGGATAAAATCAATACGATTGGAAAGGAGCTGGAACGGGTGCAGCCGGAAGAAATGAAAAATAATACACAAACTAACGATAGTTTTCTTTCTGATGGTAACACAAAATATCTTCCAGCGAACTTTAAGAAGAAAGGTGGCTTTTTGCGGAGCACGCAGTTGAGCGCAGAGTATGGTCTTTGGCGACAGGATTATTGCGGATGTGTGTATTCTCAGCGGATGCGTGAGGGGGTGTAGCACCGCCCTGAATGCCGCTAGGCAAGCAGAGGCGTACCGCTTGCGGTATGGAGCACGGTTAGTGCGGAAGTGCGGAAGACCCGACGGCATGAGCGTGAGCGAATGACGGCACGCCCGAATATTGAAAAAATTGATATAACATTTTATACTTTATGTATGACAGAGCTTTCAAGTAAACAGAGAAAAGTATTGGAAAAGTTTGCGCAACCGATGACCGCGATGGTACAGATTGGTGGCGCAGGATTAACTGAGCAGCAAGTGTCGCAGATTGACCGGTGTTTGGCTGACCATGAGTTGATTAAAATTAAGTTCAACGAGTTTAAGGATGACAAAAAAGACTTGACCGCAGAGTTGGTTCAAAAAACGGATGCGACCTTGGTTCGAATTATTGGGAATGTGGCTATTTTGTATCGTCCCGCAGAAAAGGCTGACAAACGGCAATACGAAAAAGCATTGAAAAAAGCGTAATCTTTGTGTGACTTTTTCTTATCAAAAATATTTTTATACATAGGAGCTGTTAGTATGAAAATGAAAAAACTGATGTCTGTAGCAAGTGCACTGCTTTGTGCGGGATTATGTGTTTCTTGTATGAGCACGGGTGGTACTGGAAGCGGCGGAACAAAAGTGAAGCGCATTGAGGCAAGCGAAGTGCAAGATTTGAGCGGTTACTGGAACGACAAGGATGTTCAAATTGTGTGCGAAGGCTTGATAAATGAATGTGTCGCTTCTCCGAGAATCAGCCAGTTCCGCGAAAAAAATAATCGTGCGCCGATTGTAAAATTGGGAAAAATTACGAACAACAGCGTAGAAAAAATCGACACGGTGATTGTCGCGAATAAATTTCGCAGCGCGATTATCAATAGTAGCGTGATGGAATTTGTTGCGAGCGATGATGAAGTTGCGGCTATACGTAATGAGCGAAATCAACAGGAAGACTATGCAAATCCGGCGACTGCGGCGGCACAGGGAAATGAAACTGGCGCTGACTATTTGTTGCAGGGAAGCATCCGCACACTGGTAGATGAAATTGACGGCAAAAAGACGCGCACTTATTATGTGAACGCTGAGTTGCATGATATTGAGACGACAAGAATATTGTGGTCTTCTGAAAACTCAATCCGCAAATATATCACAACAAAATAAAAATGACCCTTTAACCCTTTAACGGAGGTTTGTATGAAACGGTTTTTTCCGATATGTTTCACTTGTCTGACGGCGATTGTTACGCTTTCTCTTGCAGCATGTGCTTCAACCGGAAAAAATGCGGTTTCTGCTTCCGTGGGGACTTCTGCGCCAAAGTGGATTGAAATGCCAAGCGCAGTATATGCGTATTCGGAGTATATTGCACAAGTTGGTTCTGCGGCAGACAAGGAAAGCGCAGAATTGGCGGCGGTGCAAAAGATTGCCGCGCTTTTTGGACAAAATGTTCAGTCTGCTTCTACGGCTTCAAAACGAATGGAACAAGCGCAGAAGAATGGAGAAGTTGCGACATTGACTTCTTCAAGCGGATTGAATCAAAAAATTCAGCGGAATATAAAACAGGAAAATCTTATCGGAATAAAAATCGCCGAAGTTTGGCAGGATGCGCCTCATAACACTTGGTATGCGTTGGCTGTGTTAAATCGTGCAGAAACAGCGCAGATTTATACTTCGATGCTGGACAAAAATAATGCGACTATAAAAAAATTGTGCGCTCAGCTGACACCTGCGACAATTTATACCTATGCGAATATAAGTTTTGCGGTGGACATTGCGGAACAAAATAAAGGCTATGTAGAACGCCTATTTGTTATTCAGCCAGAAGTTGGTCAGCAGAAAGCGGCAGAGACGATTACGCCTGAAGAATTAAAACTTAAAGCCCATAAAATAGCGACAAAAATCCCTGTGCACGTATATATTGAAAACGATAAGGATAAACGCATTGCGACAGCTTTTGAAAAAACGCTTTCTGATATGGGCTTTAATTCTACCACATCAAAAACTGCGCCGTACATACTGACGGGGTCGCTTTTGATGACTCATACGGCTCCGACTGCAAAAGATGTTTTTTATACAGAATATTTGGTGCAATGTAATGTGCGAGATATGGAGTCTCAACAGAATGTCTGTACATGGTCTTTGACCGGGCGGGACGGTTCAAAAACAGCTGCAAATGCGGAAAATCGCGCGCTTATAACGGCAGCAAGAAAAATTGAAGAGCAATTTGCGGTTGCTTTAGACCAGAGTGTAAAAAATCTTCCACAGTAAGATAGACTTTTCCGTTTTTGTCTGATATATTTTTCTCACTATGAAACTGGAACATAAAACATATTATTCTGACAAAATTCGTGCTATTGATGCAAAATTTGAAGCTCAGCGCATTGCTTTTTCTCCGTTGACGTTTCAGGCAATCCGTGCATTTTTGGAACTTGGCCTTTTGAGACGTATTGACGAGGCGGGTGACGAAGGCATTACGATTCAGCAATTGGCAAAAGAATCTGGAATTAGTGAATATGGCGTAGGTGTTTTAGCAGAAATGGCCCTTGGTATGGGCGTAATAAAATTAAATGCAGCTGCCGCCGAAAAAGATGAAGAAAAATTGATTTTGGGAAAAATCGGTTGGTTTTTGCTAGAAGATGATTTGACCCGTGTGAATTTTAATTTTACTAATGATATTTGTTATAAAGGTGCGTTTAATCTGTTGGAATCCGTTCAGCAGGGAAAACCAGAAGGTCTGAAAGTTTTTGGTGATAAATGGACAACGGTGTACGAAGCTCTTTCTACATTGCCGGAACGTGAAAAGAAAAGTTGGTTTGAGTTTGACCATTTTTATTCTGATTGTGCATTTCCTGAAGCCTTGCCTATCGTATATGCGAAAAAACCGAAGCGTTTATTTGATATTGGTGGAAATACAGCAAAGTGGGCAATTGCATCTTGTAAATTCAATCCTGATGTGAAAGTGACCATTGTTGATTTGCCTGGGCAAACAGCGGTTGCACTTGAAAACGCAAAAAAGGCGGGCTTTGCAGATAGAATTGATGCTGTTTCAGGTAATGTATTGGATGAGACGACAAAACTGCCCGCCGGTGCAAATGCCGTATGGATGAGTCAGTTCTTGGATTGTTTTTCGCTGCATCAGATTACAAAGATTTTGACAAAGATTTATAACAGCGTAGATGCAGAAACAGATGTGTGGATTTTGGAGCCATTGTGGGATATGCAACCTTTTGAAGGTTCGGCATATTCTTTGCAAGCAACATCATTATACTTTACATGTATTGCAAACGGAAACAGCAAAATGTATCGTTATGGGGAATTGGTGGATGCCGTTGAAAAAGCTGGATTCAAATTGGTGACGGCTCATCATAAATTGGGAACGAATTTTTATTCATTATTGAATTTTAGGAAAAAATAAGTGTTTGAAAAACTGTATATCAATCAATATGCTTATTATCAGCCGCCAAAAGAGACACCTAAAGAGTCACCAAAATTGGACTATGTTGACCCGTTGTTTAAACGTCGGTTGAGTCAACTTTCGCGCATGACGATTGAAGTAGTAAAGCAGGTAAAAGATGCTGCTCCAGACGCAAAAATTGTGTTTGCATCCTTGAGAGGCGAAATCGGGCGGCAACTTAAAATAAATCGCAGTTTAGTAGACGAATTTGATATTTTACCCGCACAGTTTTCTCTTTCTGTGTTTAATACGCCGCCTGCTGTAGCAACGATTGCGTTGGGGTTGAAAAACGGATATACGGCAGTGTATCCTAGTGAGGGGCGATTGTATGACGCATTTGTGTCGGCGGTGGCACCCGTGTTGGCTGGAATTGAAAAGCATGTAATTTTTGTATACGGTGATGAATTAATTCCAGATGAATACGCTCCGATTGAGACGTCAAAAGAAAAGATTTTTTTTCCGTTGCATTTGCTATGGTGATTTCCACAGAACAGATGCCTGGAGCGATGGCTGTTCCAGAACACATTGAAACTATGTCGGCAGAGGATGTTTTATCTTACCTTAAAGAAAAAAAGGAAAGATTAAATGGACGAAACGGGTGAAACTATTCGAGTAACAGAACAATTTGAAAATCCGCCGCCGATAAAAAATTATCCGCTTTATATTTTACATGTCATTGCGAAAATTAGTGCTATAGTATTTTTTGTTATAGGTTCAATTATAATTTCTCTTGTTTTATTTCCTGTTTTAAAACTGCTGTTTCCTTCGCCAAAGCGATTTAAAAAGGCGGGTCATCATGCGATTTCAGTCATCTTCAGATTTTTTATTGGCTTTATGCATATTACAGGATGTTCAGCCTTAACGGTGGATGATAAGAAGAAATTTCGGAATTTAAAATCATGTATTATCGTTGCTAATCATCCGTCATTGATGGATGTTGTTATGCTGATTTCTTTGATTCCAAATGCAGATTGTATGGTGAATGGTTCTCTTGGCGGCAAAAAAAACCTTTTGCATATTATTGTGCGTCAGCTGTATATTCCTACTTTCTTTACTTATGAAGAAATGATGGAAAAATGCAAGGAATCTTTGCAAGAAGGAAATTGTCTTATTATTTTCCCAGAGGGAACCCGTAGCTTAGCAAGCGGACAACATTCATATAAAAAAGGTGCCGCTCGCATTTCGTTAGCATCTGGGTGTCCGCTTATTCCCGTATATATTGGTGGAAATGATAAACGGGGTTTACGAAAAAATGATACAGTATTTATGTTTAATAATCAGGAAAAGTATCATTATATTATCAAAATGAAAGACGAATATGTTTACCCAGAAGCATATAAAGATTTGCCGGAACCTGCCGCAGCAAAACGCATGACCAAAAAAATACATGAGTTGTTATGTGATGAGGCAAACATAGAGTATATTGAGTTTTATAAAAACGACGAGACAAGGCATGCTAACGCTTAAAACATTGGCCCCGCCGTTTTTATAGTTTGTAATAACCCCTAAACAAAAAAGAGCCGGCATTTAACCGGCTCTTATTTTTTCAGATTTATGTATTAGTCATTCATTGCTTTGTATTCGTCGAATTTTTGCAATGTCTCAGGGTCAACTTTTCTGTCAATCAAGCTGACCAAAATTGTTGCTATCATACAGAACATAAAGCCCGGAAGAATCTCATATACATCAAAAATGCCGCCGTGGAGTGAATGCCACAAAATGACTGTAACAGCACCAACAATCAGACCAACAAGAGCGCCATTGCGAGTAGTGCCTTTCCAGAACAAAGCCAACAGGATGAGAGGTCCGATGGTTGAGCCAAAGCCTGCCCATGCGTAGCTGACCAAACTGAAGATTGAGCTGTTCTGGTCAAGTGCGATAACAAATGCGATTGCAGAGATAACGAAAACCGTGATACGGCTGACATTAAGCACTTCTTTGTCTGAGGCATTCGGCTTGAACAATCCTTTGTACAAGTCTTGGCTGAATGAAGATGAGGCGACCAACAACTGGCTGTCTGCGGTACTCATTGCTGCCGCGAGAATCGCACACAAGAAAATACCTGCAACAAAAGCAGGGAACATCAATTTGATTGATTCGCTGAAAACGGTTTCTGCGGCAGATGTGTTCAAAATCTTGGGCAGATAAACTGTTCCCAATGAACCAACGATAACTGCAACGCCCAGCGCAACGATAACCCATACGATTGCGATACGACGTGAAAGTTTGATTTCGCTGGCAGAACGGATGCCCATAAAGCGGACGATAAAGTGCGGCATACCAAAATAGCCCAAGCCCCATACAACAGAAGAAATAATGGCGACTACTCCGAAATTCTGGTTGCGTGTAAAGGCGTCCTGCATTTTTTCGCTGATGTTGTTGAATTCGCCGGACATAGCGCGCTGGCTGAATTCATGGACTTTATCCAAAGCGGCAGATGGACCACCAAGAACGACAAGCATCACAACGCCGGTAATCATCAGCGAGATGAACATCAATGTGCCCTGAACGAAGTCTGTAGAACAAACTGCGCGGTAACCACCCGTAATTGTGTATGACAAGATAACAATCAGTCCGACGACCAGACCAACGTGATAGGGCAGACCGAAGACTGAGTTGAGCAATTTTGCACATGCGACAAAACCAGATGCAACATAAATGGTGAAGAACAAAAGGTTAAAAATGACCATGATAGAAGAAATCAAATGCTTTTTGTCATTAAAACGATTAGTCAGAAATTCAGGAATAGTGATAGAATTTCCAAAAGCTACAGTACATTTGCGTAAAGGTTTTGCGACAATCAGCCAGCTCAGGTATGTACCGACTGCCAGACCAACTGCTGTCCAAAAGGCTTCCTTCATGCCGCCGAGATAAGCAAGACCCGGCAAACCCATCAAAAGCCAACCGCTCATATCTGAGGCTTCTGCGCTCAAAGCGGTCATCCAAGGACCAAGCTCTCTGCCGCCCAAAAAGAAATCGCCTGCGCTTGTATTCTTTTTCATGTTGCGCAGTCCGATAAAAACCATGAAGCCCAGATACAGAACAAATGCAATGATAAGGGCTATCGTTGATGAAGTCATTTTTTTCTCCTGTAAAAACGATTATGCCCTTATTATTTATGAATTTTTCGATGCTTGCAAGTAGGTAGGGAATTTAAAAACCGTTCAGTTTAATGTACCCAGGTCTGTACGTTTTATTTCTTTTTCGTTTTCCTGCATAGCGTTATGCGCTCGTTGGAATACTGACTCGAAACTAGTATCACTTTCTTTATCATATGTAGCTGCGCCTGCTGCGATTTGGTATGAACAATGAAACAAGTCATAGTCTTCCCGACTTATTTTAGCTGTTTCAGTTTGCAGTTTTTGTATCAGTTTTTGCGCGTTCATATCATTTATGATGGTACAAAATTCGTTGTCGTTAATTCGGTATAGAGGAAAGCCGACAAATACTTTTCGCATACATGCAGTGACATGTTTTAAAAGAGTGACGATTTCTTCTGCGGCATTATTTTTTATGGTTTGTAAATTGGATATACTCATAACTATAATGGTAAACTCGGCGCGATTTAAATTTAATTCGCTGGAAATAACATTTTTTGTTGTCTCAAAAGCAGAATAATTATTTAAACCTGTTACTTCATCAGTAAAGGCAAGGTTGTGAAAACGATCATAGTATCGTTGGAGAGAGGTACTTACAATGCCAAATGTTTTGTATAACTGTCCTAATTCATCATTTTTATCATAAGAGAAAGCGAAATTTAGATTTCCTTCAGTGAGTTTTTTTGACGCGTCGGATAATTCTTGCAGAGGGTGTAAGAAATGGTATATAAGGCGATAAGCGATAAAAAATGCTAACAAAGATAATAAGATGGTACACAAAATAAATATTTTCAGAAAAAATATTCTAGATGCATTTATTTCTTTTAATGGTACGGATATGCAGATAATCAGGCCATTTGACAATTTTGTTGCAAATAATTTCATTTTGCCTTTATCAGAAGAAAATTCAACGGGAGCGTCTGTTGTAAGTGATATTTGTGCAGCAGAGAGAAATGTCGTTTCGTTTTTTCCATAAAAGACTTTTTTCAATCCGTTTTTATGAGCTTTTTCATAAAGAATATTGCCTTCCATATCAAATAATGTGGCAGAACCAGTTTTATAAATGGTAACTTTTTCTAATTTTTTACAAAGCGAATTTACATCAATATCCATGCCGATAATGCCAGTAAAACGTCCATATACATAAATTGGTTCGACATAGGAAATCATTTTGCCGGTCAAATTTGCATTATAAGAGCAAAACCAGATGCCTTCTTTTGCAGCCTTTGGCAAATAATAATATGAGCCGGCTTGGTCATTTTCTTCTTGTTTGAACTGAATTATATCAGGCAGTTGCATCGAATTGTATTCACCAAGCGCATTTTTTTGGAAAAGAAAACCTTTAGGCTCATCTTGAATAACATCTGACAAGCGATAATAAAAAACGCGAACGGAGTCATGATTTTTTGCTTCGCTCAGAGCAAAGCGAGAAACACGTTCCAAATAATCTTTACGGAAAGAAACATTGTACAGTCGGTCAAATACGCTTTCAAGTTGGTCGTAAGCATAATAGTAAATATTTTTGACAGAGTGTTGTGCGGAGACAAATATTGTATCTATACTAGTTGCAGTCTCGTGACCAAAATGCATCAGCAGCTGGTTTGAATCTTGCTTATTGAGAATATGTATACTGGCTACTGATATTGTTGTTAAAGACATCGCGATAAAAACAGCAATACTGATAACAACAATAATTATTTTTGATCGTATTGTTAATTCCACGGCTTTTTATGCTACTGTAAAATAAAACGACACTATTATTATAACATGGGTTTAAAAAAAATTGAATAATTTTATTTTAAGAGATATAATAAATTATCCAAATAAAAAAGTTTGAGAGGGATATTAGTTTTATGAAAAAGCAAAGCATTGTCTTTTTTTGTTTATTTTTAACAATATTATCTTTAAATGCATGTAAAAAGAAAGCAAATATAAAACCTGAATTTCCTCAACACGAAATCACAGTCATTTGTCCTTGGGGCGAAGGCGGTGGCACAAATGCAATTTTGCGAGAGCTTTGCAAAACAGCCGAAAAATATTTGGGTACGAGAATTATTGTAGAAAATAGAATTGGTGGTGCCGGCGCGCTTGGTCATGCGGCGATAAAAGATGCTAATCCCGACGGTTATACGCTTGGAATGATAACATTTGAGTTGAATTCATTGTCAGCGCAAGAGCTTATAAATTTTACTTATGAAGATTATGATCCGCTTATCCGTGTAAATGCTGATGCCGCAACGCTGACGGTCAGTAGCAACGCACCATATAATACGATTCAAGAATTTGTAGATTATTGTAAATTGCATCCGAACGAAGTGAGCATAGGTAATTCTGCACAATATTCAGTCTGGCATATAGGTGCAGAATTGTTTGCGCAGGCGACGGACATCAAAGTAAATCATATTCCATTTGAGGGCGCAGTTGGCGCGGTGATGGCCCTTGAGGCAGGTCAGATTGAAGCGGTGTCTGTTTCTTTGGCAGAAGTAAAAAAACAACTGGATGCTGGAAAGGTAAAAGTCTTGGGTGTTATGGATTCCCAACGACCGCAATTATATCCAAATATTCCAACTTTTAAAGAACAAGGTTTTGATATTGAATACAGCACTTGGCGCGGACTGGCTCTTCCAAAAAAAGTAAAACCCGCAATCAAAGATATTTTAGTAAAAGCATTTACAGCTGCGGAAAAAGACCCGGAATTTATTGAAAAGGCGCAGGCTCTAAATTTAACGCTCGCTTATCAGAACTCCAGCGATTTTGCGGTTTTTCTCAAGTCTAATTATGATGACATCGTAAAGACAATCAAAGCGATTATGCCTTTGAAAGCGGTACAAAACTAATAAATCTTTGCCACGACGTAATCAGCGTCATTAGAGAAAGGATGCTGCTCAAAATCACTGAAAAATTCACACTGTGTAAAATCCGCTTCTTTTGCGAAAGAAGCAATCTCTGTGGTAGTCAGCGGATAAATTGGAGTATCTGTGAGAACTGATAAAATTTTTCCTGAACTTGTTTCCAAATCTAGTTGAATTACTTTTTGACCATCATTGTTTGTCATGATTTGAGTATATAATGCGGAACGTATGCTTTTTCGGTCTGGAAGTTTTGCAAAGGCACCAGAATTATATTTTAATAGATTGGGTAACGATAAAATCAAATGACCGTCATCAGTAAGTAATTGTCGGCAGTCGAAAAATAATTTACGCATTAATGTTTTATCGTGCGTAAGAAGTATTCTTCCATTCAGAATAGAAATGATATTATAAAAATTTTTGCCCAAAAATCTTCCCATTTCGAGAGACGACATTTGAAAAAAACGGAGAGACATAATCTGAGTACGTCGTTTTCGATTTGCGGATTCCAACAATTCTTGATATGTTTCCAATCCTGTTACATCAGCACCGTCCATAGCAAGCGAATGTTCAAAGGTGCCTGTTCCACAACCAACACGCAATAATTTAATTGGGTTTTGGAATAAACTCATTTCAGTTGCATAAAAACGTTTTTGTGCTTCTGTAACTGGATATAATTCATCATAGTATTCGACTATATTCTGATTTATCTCCATAACTCTTTATTATAAAACTAAATCTATATTTTGCAATGATATTTTATAAAAACATGATATTTTATAAAAAACAACAAAGATATTTATATAATCTTAAGATTTTTATGTTGGAATTATTGGAAAAATAGAGTAGAATATATGAAAAGAAAGTAATTTGTAGGCTATGAGGTACTATGCTTAACATTAACAATAACATGACTGCGGTTAAAAAAGCCGTTCTTGTTCGTATTGCCCAGCTCCAACTTGAAGGAAAATTGGAAACAGAAATTGACAACATTCCGAATGAGCTTGTTCCAGATGACGCGATGCCGGTGCGCTATTCGCTTGCCCATGATAAAGATGTTATTAAGGCGCGTGTTCTAGCAGAATTGGGCATTTCTTTGGAGACAGCGGATGTAAGCAAACCGCTTTCAAGTTATGTGTCCGAAGCAATGAGTCGCGAAAAGCCAACTTGGCCGGTAATGACAATGTTGCCGAATGCATGTCATGGCTGTAAGACGGCGCACTTTTTCCCGACAGATGCGTGTCAGGGATGTGAGGGAAGACCTTGTGCGGTGAACTGTCCGAAACAGGCGATTGAAATTGTTGACCACCGCGCGCATATTGACCAGCGCAAATGTATTAAGTGCGGACTGTGTCAGCAGAACTGTCAGTATCATGCGATTGTAAAATTTACGCCGCCGTGTGAAACAGCATGTCCGGTTGGCGCAATTTCTAAAGACGCTTACGGTATTGAGCATATTGATTACGAAAAATGTATTTTTTGCGGCGCATGTACGCGCGAGTGTCCGTTTGGAGCGATGCAGCCCAAAAGCCAGCTGACTGATGTTATTCGTCACATTATGAATGGTAAGAGAGTGCACGCTATGTACGCTCCGGCAATTGGTGCGCAGTTCAGAGCGCAGCCGGGACAGTTGGAAGGCGCGTTGCTGGCAGCTGGTTTTACCAAAGCATGGGAAGTGGCTATTGGCGCGGATATTACTGCTGACAATGAAGCGAAAGAATTTGAAGAGCGTATGGAAAAAGGCGAAAAGATGATGACAACGAGCTGCTGTCCGGCATGGGTGCGGTTGGCTCAGGTGCACATCCCCGACATTCTTCCGGCAATCAGTTCAACTGGCAGCCCGATGCATTACAATGGCGAACTTTCTAAAAAAGATGACCCTGAGTGTGTGACCGTGTTCATTGGTCCTTGTGTAGCGAAACGCCGTGAAGGTTTTGATGATGAATTCATCGATTACGTACTGACAGTGGACGAAGTTGACGCTCTCTTTACTGCAAAGGGTATCGACATCACCAAGATGGAAGCGAAGTCTGGAAAGTATCTGCCAACGGTGAGCGGACGAAACTTTGCTAAGACTGGTGGTGTTGCAGAAAGCGTGCGCTTGCGTCTGAAGAACGATTCTATCCTTAAGCCATACGTAGTGAACGGAATGACTGCTCCGATGGTCAAACAATTGCAGATGTGGGGCAGAATGGTTGCTGGTGCAATGCCGTTCCCGCCAAGTGCACCAAATTTGGTTGAAGTAATGTGCTGTGAGGGCGGATGTATTGCTGGTCCTGGTATTATTACTAATCCGAAGTTGGGCGGTGGTTTGCTGATGAAATATGCGAACGCTGGTTCTATGCCACCGATTGGCGGAAAGCCGGTTGCTTGTGATATGGATGCCGTTATTCAAGGCGAAAAATAATGTGCGTTTGAATGCCCTTACCGTTGGATATAAAGTTCAATTGGTAAGGGCGTTTATTTTATAAGGTGTCTGGCGGGCAGTATCTATTTACGATTTTTGAGTCGATTTTATTTTCCAATTTAAAAGTACGGATAATCCAACCGGCAAATTTTGCGAAAATCATCAGACTGATGATAAGCCCCGCTATCAAAACAAAAGGAATGACAATTTGCACAGGCAAACTGTTTGCTAACTGCGGAATTGAGCGAAGTAGCATAAAAAATGCTATGAGTAAAAGGATTTCTACTATCAGCGTAATAACAATATTACAGATAGAAGTGAGGACGGTAAAAAGCAAAGAGCGTTCTTTTAGTGTCATTCAATCGCATCCTTTTTTTCTTTTTTAAGCGCAATCAAAAATGAAATGATAAGTAAAATACCACAGACTACGACAGCTGAATCTGCCACATTAAATGTAGGCCAGCGCTCCAGTCCAAAAAGACCATAAAATTTAACGTCGATAAAATCAATAACGCCTTCTGAGCGGAAAAAACGGTCAATCAAATTTCCAATTCCGCCGCCAATAATGCCTGATATTGACCAACGCTGTAACAATGTAAATGTATCATTACGAATATAAACGCCAATTACCAGAATAATGACAATCAACGGAAGAATGCGGAATAATATGCTACGGATAGTTAGAGACCAACTTTGTCCAATGCTGAATGCAATGCCTGGATTGTTTACATGAACAATCCTAAGGAAATCACCAAAAAAAGATGTTCCTATTGAATACAGCGGAATATTTTTTACGATAAGCGCTTTTGTTATTTGATCGGCAATAATTATTACCGCAGCCAAAAATAATGGAATATACTTTTTTATTTTTGGTTGAGCTGGCTTAAACTCAACCGTATAGGTATTCGGTGCCATAGACTTTTATTTTATAAAAAATATGATTTATAGTCTAGTTGGAATATCAATAAAGACAGTTTCCAAACCACAGTCCTTTTCCAGTTTCGCCCGGACCAAATTTACACCAACGGTTTCTGTTTGATAATGACCGCCAGCTATGACATTAATACCGCTTTCTTCAATTGGATGATAATCTTCATGGCTGACTTCTCCAGTGATGTAGGCATCGGCTCCTGCGGCAACGGCTTGGTCAAAATCTTCGCCCGCTCCGCCAGAAATAACTGCTACAGTCCGGATTTCTTTTTTGCCGAAAGGGAATAAGTGCGCGGCTTTTTCTCCATTAGGAAACAATGCGCGTTCCAACTCATCAATACTTAGTGGTTTGGGAAGCGTTCCCATTGCTCCCAATGACATGCCTCGCCAAGAGCCAAACGGCTGCACATTTTGCAGACCAAGGCGGGCGGCAATACCGTAATTGTTGCCCACTTCCGCGTTTGCGTCGAGTGGAATATGACTGGCGTACAGGGCTAGGTCATTTTCTAAAAATGCTTTAATGCGCTTATAATGGATGCCTGTGATAGTGTCGCAGCCGCCCCAAAACAGTCCGTGGTGTACGAATAATAGTTGAGCTCCCGCTTGGGCGGCCTGTTTTGCAGTGGCGTCACAGGCATCTACGGCAAACGCGACTTTTGTAATGGGTTTACTTTCAGGCGCAGAATTTGCAATTTGAATGCCATTTCGTGAGGGATCTGAGGGAAAATTTTCTTTTTTCAAAAAGCCGTTAAAATATGTGTCTAATTCGCAAAGTGTCATTTTTGTTCTTCCTGTGTATCTTCAGATTTTATGATTTCTACGGGCGTAAGTAATTTTTTTGATTGTTCAATAGCTACAACAGTTTTTCCTGCTACATAGCGAGGGATAAAAAAGCTGTCATCACGTTTAACATCCATAGGATAGCCAGCCAATAAATCAGTTTGCTCTAAAAAACCAAAATTGGGTGTTGTATATTCTGCAATGCGGTTTAAAGCAAAAAATCCTATTGTGTTTTGTTGAAAGTTTGCAATCAGCTCATTAACTCCATCAACGCCAATTTGATCGACAACAAAAAATAGTGGAGTATTTTCACCATATTTTTCTTTTGCGAGTTTCGCCAGTTCAGCATATCCTTTTAGTACATGGGCAGTATCAGTTTCGAGAGCCTGTTGAAATGCGGGTCTGTCAAGAAGCCAAAGACAGAGCGTGAAAAATCGGCGGAAAAATCGCGAATTTAGTACGGGCGAATGGAAAATAGTTCTATCAGTGCTATTAAATTCAGCGGTAAGAACGGTATATCCTTTTTGAGCAAGCATGACAAAATACGGCTCATAATTTTCGATTGCAGCAGAGCATTTGGGAACAAAAAGAACAACGGGTGTCTGCTCTGGTAGTGTAGCGAGCGGTTCATACGCATAAAGTACACCGGTGATGTTTGAGCGTTCTACCATTGACTGACGAAGATGGGTACCAGAATATAATTTTCCTGTCAGAGTAGTTTTTGTTTTTTGGACAGAAAAATCGTTGATTACATAATGTACAGGGCGAAAAATGATAATGAGTGAAAGTATGCCTATTGCGAGCAACAACAATAAAAGTGTTGGAATCACAAAATGAATATGATAAAAGTCAACGACCAGACGATTGGATAAACGTACTAATGAGCGCAAATTGAGCAGAAAAGTAAGCAGCGTCAAAAGTATAATGAGAGGAATAAAATGGACGGCACCCCAGATATAAAAAATCAGCAGGGAAAAGCCAAAAGAAGCGGACGCTAATATTGCAAGTGAGTCGATATGGGCATGTTTTGTAAAAAAGATGCGGAGAGAAAGGATAATCAGCATAGAAACGATTAATAATTCTGCCAAATAAACATCAAACATATAATAATGATAACAAAAAATTTGCACTAATTCCATAAGATTTTAATGCAAAAATCTACATTATGTGCTATAATAATTTGCAATCTTTATTGAGAGTCATTATGGCAGAACAAAAAAAGAAAATAACTGTTGATATTGCAAAAATTAAAATGGCAATTCGTGCAGGGATTCCGCTTTCTATCACAACATATACGCTTCCAAAAGACATGGAAGATTATATGAATTCTGTTCTTGCCGCATTTTTGGATGAATTAAATCAACATCATATGATTGAGTATTTGACATACTGTTTGAATGAGTTGATGACAAATTCTAAAAAGGCAAATACAAAACGTGTCTACTTCCGCGAAAAAAATCTGGATATTAATAATGATGCTGATTATGCAGAGGGTATGAAAGATTTTAAAGTTCATACGCTTAATAATATCAATTATTATTTGCAGCAGCAAAAAGCCGCCGGACTTTATATCAAACTGGTGCTTCAAACTCGAAACGGAAAGATTAAAGTTGAAGTACGAAATAATACAGATTTAACCATAAATGAATACAAGCGAATGCATGATAAGTTGAGTCGTGCACAGCAGTATACTTCTCCAGACCAAGCTTTTTCACAAATTCTCGATGATAGTGAAGGCGCGGGTCTCGGATTGATTATCATGATTTTGATGCTGGAAAAAATCGGTCTGACCGAAGAAAATTTTCAGATTGTTTGTGAAAATGGTGAGACAATTACGAGAATTATTCTGCCGTTGAATGAGACGACACAGAAAAACATTGCTATTGTATCTCACGAATTCGTGAAAGTTATTGATGAGTTGCCACAATTCCCTGAATCTATTTCTCGTCTGACGAATCTGATAAACAATCCAAATTCAAAGTTGAGCGAAATTGCTGCTACTATTTCAAGCGATGTATCACTTACAACAGACTTGCTTAAGTTGGTCAATTCAGCAACTTTTGCGCTTGCTTCTCCGTGTCGTGGTATTGCCGATGCGGTAAAGATGATAGGTATAGGTGGTATTCGTAATCTATTGCTTTCCGTTGGTTCTATGAGCGAACTCAAAAAATTGGCACCTGAAAGCAAGAAAGCCTTGTGGTCTCATGCGCATAAAGTGGCATTTTTCTCATATAATTTGGCGCGAAATTTCTGTACGGATGACCCAAGTTTGCAGGAAGATTCTTATATCTGCGGATTGTTGCATGATATGGGTAAATTGATTTTTAATACGGCGCGGCCAGAACTTGTTGAACGTATTAGGAAAATTGGTTCTGATAAGGGCGTTCCCATGAATACATTTGAAAAGCTTGTCGCTGGTGTGAACCATGGCGAATTAGGTGCGTTGATTGCGGAAAAATGGAATTTCCCTGAGAATATTATCAAAGTTATTCGTCATCACCATGAGCCAGAACTTGCCCCGCAGGAAGTGCGAAAATTAACCAGTTTGGTCTATCTTTCTGATATGATGGTACATTATGTTGACCACGAAGTTGATTTCTATCAATTTGATAAAGATGTTATAAATATGTTCGGGCTCAGAGGTGAGCAACAGCTTTCTAAGATTTGCGACCGTCTCTCTTCTGCATTCAAAAAGAATAATGTTGGACAATAAAATCCGTAAAACATTGTTAGGAATTTTGTAGACTTTCCACCCATTTTTGCATGAGAATGCCAAACGCAACACCCACATTCAGCGAGGCTTTTAACCCTTTCATCGGAATACTCACTCTGCCGTAGGTGGCACGTTCCAACGCTTTTGGACTTACACCCAATTCTTCTGAGCCAATAATACAAATGCCTTTTTTCGGGAAATCAAATTCTTCTATAGGAGTGCCGCCTGTTTCCAACACGAATACAGGAAGGTCAGCGGGCAATTCGTCCAAACTTTTGCGCTCATAACCAAGCGTTTCGATACAGCCCATGCTTCCACGTTGCGCCTTTGGATGTTCTGGGTCAGTACACAACGGTGAGATGTACACTTTTTCTGCGCCCATTGCTTCTGCGGTGCGGAACACGGAGCCTAAATTAAATGGAGAGCGAATATCTTCCGCATAGACGCACACGCCGGGAAAAAAATCCCGCTTACGCACGATGCCCTGCTCATCCACAGGAGACTGATGCGGAGCGATGATTAAATCCCATTCCGCGGGAAAAGTACCGATTATTGCAAGGAGAATGTTACGGGCGCAGTTACAAGTGCGCTTTTCGTCAAAGGGGTCGGTCGTCAAAAGCATCTGCAATTGTTCTTGGGCTTCCGGAGCAATCTGCGGGTCGCGCACCACGATTTCTGCGAGGCGGCGTACATATTCTGCGCGAGGCATTTTGTACGTGTACTCCATGCCTTTTTCCGCAATGCCACAAATATCTCGCTCCAGCGCGCCAAAGGTAAGCGCAAGTTTGCGACGCTTTTGCCCCGGCTCCAGTTGTCCCAGCTTTCCGATTTCTATCATTAGTACGCCAGTTTTATGAGTGAGAACAAATCATCACTTGTCATGCTGCGCGGCAGTGAATTGATGTAATCCAATTTTCCCGCGTCCTCAGCGGCAAGCGCAAGTTGTTCAATAGAAATGTTCAAATCTTTTAAGCGCGCAGGAAGATTTGCTTTGGCTAATCTCTGGCGGATGTTGTCTACTAGTGCTGTCGCGCATTCTTCAGGAGTACCGTTTTCGGGAGCAATGTTCAGCAATTTTGTCAGCTTTGCCATACGCTCGCTTTTAAATTTTGCACAATCTTCGATAATGTGCGGGAACAGAATCGACGTTACCAAAGAGCGGCTTGTTTTGAATCGTGCGTTAATGCACAATGCGAGAAGAGAAGCCACGCCGATAGAACTGGTCGCGCTTGCAAGAGAAGCCATACAGCCACCCTCGCTCAACAATTCTTCCGTAGGAGTCGTTATCGTGAGCGAGCGGTTTGCCTCTGTCGCATAACCCAAAATCTCCACGGCTTTTTCTGCAATCATATCGCTAAAGAAATTCGATTTTTGAGAAAGATACGCTTCTGTAGAAAGACAGAGAGATTCAATCGTCATGGATTCTGTCTGATTGGTGGTGAGCGTGGCTGTCATGTTGGGGTCAAAAATGACCATCTTACACAATCCGTTCTGCGCCTTAATTAATTTAATTTGTGCCGCGCGTGAATCCGTAACCGGAATTGTGTCCGTAAAAACAAAGGGGTCGCGCGTAGTTGTAGGCAGACAGATGAGCGGAAGCGGCTGGGCAGAAATTGTTTTTCCTTCAACAAAGGCATACACTTCATCTGTCTCATTGTAGATTGCCGCCAAAGTACGCGCCACATTGATTGCACGTCCTCCACCTACACCGATGATGCCCTGTATATGCGACTGACGGGCAAGCCCCAATGCCTGCTGAATCGTTTTGGTCGTAGCACCTTCGTTCAGTTCTTCAAATACAAAGAATTCTATGCCACGGTCTGTAAGCGACTGCGTGACTTTTTCATGTGACTTCACTTCTTTTAGGATTGGGTCAAGCACCAGCATGAACCGCTTGCCATACTGCAATGCAAATTCGCCTAAGCGACTGGTGGTATATGAACCGAGCATGATGTTCGGTGAAATACGAAAGGTAAAATCTGCCATATTTATAGCATAAAGTGTTTTATCATTTCACGCAAGCACAAAAAATCTTGTATTTTTTTCTAAAAATACTAGCATACATGGAAAATATTTATTATTATCGGCTCTATGCGGTTTGCATAAATGCTTTTCAGAACTAATAAGCATCTATATCAAATGTACGGTGGTTTGATTTGTTCAATCGTGCTGACTTTATTTCTGATTCTGAATGGAATCGTTTTATCAAGTTTTCGGAGAACCTTGAGACTCCGAATATCGTTGTAAATCTTCATCAGATTAAATTTAATTACATTAAACTGCGTGATGCCTTTCCCTATGCGCAAGTGTATTATGCGGTAAAATCAAATCCTGGTGACCCCGTTATCTCTCTTTTGGATGAACTTGGCTCAAATTTCGACATCGCATCTCGGTATGAATTGGACGCGGTTCTTGCCCATGGTGTTCATCCTGACCGCATTTCTTACGGAAACACCATAAAAAAAGCGAAAGACATCAAATATTTCTATGACAAAGGCGTGCGCATGTTCGCCACCGACAGCAAAGATGACTTGAAGAACATCGCTGAACAAGCGCCGGGCAGCCGTGTCTACGTTCGCGTTTTGATTGAAAACACCACATCTGCAGACTGGCCATTAAGCCGCAAATTCGGCTGCCATCCTGATATGGCTTACGATTTGATTGTCATGGCGCGCGATTTGGGGCTCACTCCCTACGGAATCAGTTTCCACGTAGGAAGCCAGCAGCGTGATATCGGTACGTGGAACGATGCAATTGCAAAGGTAAAGTATCTTTTTTCCGCTCTGGAAGAGGAAGAAGAGATTCGCCTTACGATGATAAATATGGGTGGCGGTTTCCCCGCGCATTACATTCAGGCGGCAAACGATTTGCACACCTATGCCGCAGAAATTACTCGCTACTTGCACGATGACTTTGGCGATGAAATTCCACATATCATTCTGGAACCGGGTCGCTCTCTCGTGGGTGACTGCGGCATCCTTACCAGCGAAGTCGTTTTGGTGAGCCGCAAGAACAACACGGCATTGCAACGCTGGGTCTATCAGGACGCAGGAAAATTCAACGGTCTTGTGGAGACAATGGACGAATCCATAAAATATCCCGTCATCAGTTCAAAGGACTGCAAGGACACAAAAGAAGGTGAAGTCATTCTTGCTGGCCCCACGTGTGACAGCGCAGATATCATGTACGAAGACTTTAAGTACAAACTGCCACTGTCCTTAAAAGCTGGCGATAAACTATATTGGCTTTCCACCGGCGCATACACGGCAACTTATGCCAGCGTCGCATTTAACGGCTTTCCGCCAATCAAAACATACTATATGGAATAAAACAAACCCCGTCGAACATGAAGTGCACCCCAATTATTGGACACTTTAACTAGGCTGATTTTAAGGACTGATTCCTAAACTGTAAAGGAGTCAGTCCTTTTAATTTAACCTTAATTCGCTTCTCGTTGTACCAGTTAAGGTACTCAATCAACTCTTTCT
>JAFSTK010000064.1 GCA_017450535.1 Treponema sp. | reverse complement strand
GATGCGCTCCAGTTCTTCCGGGTCTTTTACAATCATGGAAGGACCATTGTATGAGCCGACCGGACCAGCCAATTTTCCAACCAAGTCATTGCTCAACTCTTCAATGCGCAGAATTGATTTTCCCAAGCGGGCGACAAATTCAGCGATGCTCCAACCGAATGTAATCGGAACAGCGTGCTGACCATGCGTGCGTCCAACCTGCGGAGTAGCACATTCGCGCTCTGCAATCTCGCAAAGATATTTTTCAAGTTGCTTCAATTCAGGAAGCACGACATTTTTGGTCACATCGCGCATACGGCAAGAAAGAGCCGTGTCCAAAATATCAACGCTTGTCGCGCCCAAGTGAATCAGCGGACCGATTTCGCCGTCAACCTTAGTCTTCATCACGTTCACGAGCGCACGGATATTGTGCTTAGTCTTTTCTTCCTCGGTGTAGACTTCTTCCGGATCGATATTTGCGGCTACGTCATCAAGTTTTTTCGCCAAATCGTCGGTCAACGTACCGCGCACCTTCAAATGTGCCTTTACCAGAGCAGCCTCACATTTTGCGCAGGAACGAATTGAAGCCTGCTCAGAAATATATTGTGAAAGTCCGTCAAAAACCGCTTTTTCAGAAAGAGAATAGCGGTGGTCAATACATGAGAGATTCTCAAAAATATTACGTGTTTCCATGCTTTCATTATTGCTGATATGTCAAAAAATTACAAGATTTCTACAGAAATTGTCATTGTATAAAGGAAAAAAAACATGTATCATCTATTTGAAAAATCACATAAAACTTTTCTATTCTTTATATCTTTATGGAGTATTCAATGAAATTTTCATTAAAAGCATTGTTTGTAGCAGCAGCATTGACCATCACCATCGGAACCGCAAACGCAAAACCCAACGGACTTGATCAAATCAAAAGAAATGGCGCGCTCACTGTTGGAGTAAAAGACGATGTTCCCGGTTTCGGCTATATGAACCCCGCTACAAAACAGTATGAAGGTTTGGAAATTGACCTTGCAAAGGCTATCGCAAAAAAAATATTTGGAAACGAAAATAAAATAAAATATGTCCCCGTCACCGCAAAAAATCGTGGCGCATTTTTAAACCAAGACCGCATCGACATGGTAATCGCGACATTCACTGTCACTGACGAGCGCAAACAGAACTTCGACTTCAGCGACATCTACTACACAGATTCTGTCGGCATCATGGTCAAAAAGGCTTCAGGTATCACTTCATTCAAGAACCTCGAAAACAAAAAAGTCGGCATCACACAAGGCGCAATGACTGCCACCACAATTAAAAACGCGGCTATCAAAGAAGGCGTATTCCTCAATATCATAAACTACCCCTCAAACCGCACGCTCAAAGATGCTCTCGATAACGGTGAGATTGACGCATTCTGCATCGACAAATCTATTCTGCATGGCTATCTGGACAGTTCCGTCACTATTTTGCCGGAGCACTATGACGAAATGATGTATGGTATCGCCATCAAAAAAGACAATACGCCCGTCACCAAACTGGTAAATGAAGTTATCCGTGATTTGATTAAATCGGGACAACTCGACAAACTTCTGATTAAGCACAAACTGAATTTCTAGGTGATTTCCGCAATCAGGCGCGCGCTAAAATATCGAAATCCTCACGAAGAACATTCCATGACCGAAGGCTCCATCTGGAAGTCTCTTTTGGTATTCTTTTTCCCGCTCCTGATGGGAACGCTCTTCCAACAACTCTACAACACAGTGGACGCGATTATCGTAGGACGCTTTGTTGGAAAAGAGGCGCTGGCTGCGGTGGGTGGCGGAACGGCAGTCTACTTAAATCTGCTGATAAGTTTTTTCGTCGGACTCACATCGGGCGCAGGCATTATCATCTCGCAGTTTTTTGGCGCACAAGATGAAACAGAGACAAGCCGCAGCGTTCACACCGCCTTGGTCATGTGCTTTGTAGGCGGACTCATCATGAGCATACTGGGACTGCTTGCAACACCTTGGGTTCTCCGTGTCACCAAAACTCCAGACGAAATCATGGACTTATCGCTCACCTACCTGCGCATTTTCTTTGTCAGCATGGTGCCCATGTTCATGTACAATATGACTTCCAGCATCATGCGCGCAGTGGGAAACGCAAAAAGCCCGCTGTACATTCTGATTGCGGCAGTCTTCACAAACATCGGCTTGGATTTGCTCTTTGTCGTCGTGTTCAAATGGGGTGTCGCGGGCGTGGCATGGGCAACCGTGGCAAGCCAGACAGAAAGCATGCTCATCTCGCTCGTGATTCTTGCCCGCTCCAAAACATCTGTCCGCTTGCAGGCAAAAAAACTCGCATGTACCCCACACCTTCTCATCAAAATGCTCAGGCTTGGGTTACCCGCAGGCGTTCAGTCCACGTTCTACTGCCTCAGCAACATGATTATTCAAACAGCAATCAATTCATTCGGCACAATAACCATTGCTTCTTGGGCGGCGTTCGGCAAAATTGACGCTATCTTCTGGACAATGGTGAGCACGATGGGCGTTGCCGTCACCACTTTCAGCGGACAAAACTACGGCGCGCAAAAATATGACCGCCTCAAAAAATGCATGTGGCAGGCAATGCTCATCACGCTTCTTATGACCGCAAGCTGCTCAGTCATTTTCTTGCTCACCGGACAATATGTGTACCGCCTTTTCACCACAGAAACCGTCGTCATCGAAGGCGGCATGCAGATTCTTCGCTTCCTTGCGCCATGGTGGATTAGCTACGTTGCGATTGAAGTGCTTTCAGGCATCATCCGTGGCTCAGGCGACTCCTTTATCCCCATGATAATCACACTTTTCTGCGTCTGCGTTCTACGACTCCTCTGGCTCTTCACAGCCGTCCCCCACTGGAACACCATCATCACCGTTCTCGCCTGCTACCCCATCACCTGGACCGCCACCAGCCTGCTTTTCTTCATCTACTGGTTCAGCGGAAAATGGCTCCACAAACAAATCACAACTGTAAAATAGTGGGGGCGAGCCCGCCCCCTGGTCGGCACTACGTTACCTCCACACCCCCACCGCCTAGGGCTGCCGCCCTAAAACCCGCAAATAAATTCGCCGAAACCCAAAAAATATGTTATATTATATATAGAAAAAGAAACACCAAGGAGTTTTACACATGCAAAAATCTTATTTTGACCTTAAAGGTCAGGTTGCTATCGTTACAGGCTGCTCAACAGGATTGGGCGTACAGATGGCAAAAGCATTGGCAAATCAGGGCGCAAACATCGTCGCAATCGCACGCCGCCAAGAATTGATTGACGCGGTTGCAAAAGAAATCAAAGAAACCTACGGCGTTGAGACATTGGCTCTCCGCTGCGACATCACCGATACAGACCGCGTAGACGCCGTCATCGATGAAGTAATGGCAAAATTCGGCAGAATCGATATCGTCATCAACAACGCAGGCACCGGCGCAGTCGCTCCCGCAGAAGACATCACCGATGAGCAGTTTAACGGCGAAATGAACGTAGACCTCGCAGGCACATTCAAAGTTGCCCGCGCCGCCGCAAAGAAAGCAATGATTCCTGCAAAATACGGCAGAATCATCAACATCGCGTCAATGTACGGTCTCGTCGGAAACAAAATCGCCGGCTCCGCTCCGTACCATGCAGCAAAAGGCGGCGTCGTAAACCTGACCCGCGCGCTCGCAGCCGAATGGGGCAAATACAACATCACCGTAAACTCAATCTGCCCCGGCTACTTCTACACGCCGCTCACCAAAGAGACCCTGGACTCAGACTTCTTCCAGCAGAACGCAAAGACAATGATTCCAATGGAACGCTACGGAAACGAAGGCGAACTCGACACCGCCGCAGTCTTCCTTGCAAGCAAAGCATCCAGTTACATT
>JAFSTK010000063.1 GCA_017450535.1 Treponema sp. | reverse complement strand
CTGGCCAAAGACCTTGTCTGTACATTTCAACGCATTGTCTTTTGTACTCATACGAGTAGTGTTGATGCATAAAAATACCCCCTTTCTGTTTGTCCAGAAAAGGGGGTACATATCAAAATCTGCCGGGGCGTTTGTTTTGTTGCTTGACATTGTGTGGGAATGTGTTATATTTAAAGCATAGAGGGAATCCACGGTACTGTGGCTCGCCTCTGTAGGTTGTTAGTAGCCTATCCGAAGTTTACCGACTGGGTAGGCTCTTTTTTTACCCTTACAAGAATAACTTGAAGAGAGCGAGCGCATCTATAAACAGTCCAATAATTGCAATGCCGAGCATCGCTTTTTCGTACTTTGTCATATCAGCGCGTCCTCCCATTCATAAGAAGTGAGAGGCTAGCCACCCTGTGCCATGGATTCCCAATAAGTTGAATTTATTGTATATTTGTATACTTGTCAAGGTATGTGTTTTACTATATAACTCAATGCTCTCATGTTGTGGAGAAATCTGCCGGTTATTTGATGCATAAGGTCATTGAGGCTGAAAGAGATATCTGTTACAATTTGCATATGAGTATTATCCGTCGATTTATGTTGTCCGCCGTTTTTGTGGGGTGTGTTATTGGAGCGTATGGAGCGGCAAAAGAAACTGGTTTTCAAAAGATAACGGGATTCCGTGTGCCGCATCTGGGTGCGTTTGATTCAAAAGTATACCTTGTATGGGATGCGCCTTCCGATTCTGCTTCTGTTGAAAAAAATGCCCCTGTTGATTATGCGTTGTTTGTGAACGGAAAACGGCTTTCGGAGACTGCTTCTCAAAATTATGCGCGCGTCAATCCTATGACTTCTCTTTACCGAGACTCCTTCTATAACTATTACACAAAAAAGCGGGTCGGTTTTGACATGGTGCGCGTTTCGCCCACATCATTTTGTGCGGATTCTCTCTCGCCTGAGACGACATACACATTCCGCGTGGCTTCGCTCAACAAAAAGGGCAAGATAATCGCTGAGTCAGAAGAAATTACCGTTACGACTCTTTCTGCGCCCGTTGTAGTGAGCATCGCTGACTTTGGTGCGAAGGCTGTAGCGGTCATTCCGACTGATGAGGCTGAAATAAAATCGCTTGCGGAACAAAACGCTGTGGCAATTCAAAAGGCAATTGTTGCCTGCCCGGATTATGGCGTTGTTCTTGTGCCGCGCGGAACATTTTTGACCGCTCCATTCCGTCTCAAAAGCCACATGACTTTGCAGGTGGACGGCGAGATTCTCAGCACACCGTTTGCCGAGCAGTATGAGTTCGGCTTTTTGCTCTATCCGTACCGCACTGACAAACGCTATTATGGCTTAATCAATGTGGATGGCGCGGAAGAAATCCGTATCACTGGAAGCGGGGCGATTGACGGAAACGGCTGGGTGTATATGAGCGCGGACGGAAAAAAATTGAGCCGCGATGTGCAGTATTACAGCGAAGAGGGCGACCCTGATTTTGACAAACTCAAACTTGCGGACAAAGATTCGTTCCGCCTGAGAAAATATCGTCACTCAAACGCAAAAGAAGTGTTCAGAGACGGCATTTTGAGTGCGTCCGCATGTGCGCAAGTGCTCGGCATGAGCGGAAAGACACCTGAGACGGCGACCGACAAAGAGAAAAAAGCGGCTTACGGGGCACGAAGTACGATGCTGCTTCTCAGAAATGTCAAAGGCTTGTTTGTCACGGGCGTCACATTCAGAAATCCGTCAAACCACACGCTGAACATTTTGGATTCCGAGAATATTTCTGTGACGGGCATCCGGGAAATGACCTACGACTGCAACAACGGAGACGGCATTGGTTTGATTCACAGCAAAAATGCGATTCTCTGGAACAATTTTATCGACACGGGCGATGATTCCATTGTGTTCAGCGCAGGAGTTGGGGAGCCGGCATTTACAAGTGGCGAACAGGCGGTGACGAATATCCGCATCTTTGGCAATTATATTCACCACGGACACGGCGGCGTTTCATTCGGCAGCCACACGGCGATGGGCATGAGCGACGTGCATGTGTTCGGCAATGTGTTCAGTCATACCGATGTGCCATTCCGCTGCAAATCGAACGCAGTCACTGGTGGCGGCGCATTTGACGTGCTTTTTGAAAACAATGCGATTGCCGAGGCGAATCAGGCGTTCCTCATCACCACTTCGTATGACAACGAGAGTTCTGGCACAGCATTAGGCGCGGTCTTCCACGATATGACCATACGGAACTGCACGGTGTACGGCGTGGGCATGAACACAATTTGTCTTGAAAGCGACAGGCATTTTCCTGCGTACAACCTGCATTTTTCGGACATCAGCTTTGCAGAGGTTGGACGCGGTGTAAATACGATAGGCTGGGAAGCGTTGGTCAATCTGCGCGACTCCAGTTTTAAGAACATTCGCTTTGTGTCATACACTGACAAAGCAAAAGCGAAAAAACGGGATAAATCCTGGGTCAACATGGTGCATTGCGAAAACGTGACATTTGACCAAAAATAATTTCATTTCGGAGGACTGCATATGTCTGAAAAAAACGAACGCGCGGAAAAATTGATTGCCGAGCTCAAAAAACGTGGGTTTGACGCTTATTATGCCCAGACAAAAAATGAGGCGGCGGAAAAAGCCCTGTCTCTTATCCCGGCAAAAAGTTCGGTGGCGTGGGGAGGTTCTGTTTCCGTAGACCAGAGCGGACTTTTGGCAAAAGTGAAGTCAGGAGATTTTGCGCTGATAGACCGAGACACGGCAAAAACCCCGGAAGAGCGTGTGGAGCTTATGCGCAAAGGTCTTACGGCAGACGTGTTCCTCACCAGTTTTAATGCGGTGAGCGAGGACGGAGTGCTTTTTAACATCGACGGAAACGGAAACCGTGTGGCAGCAATTACGTTCGGCCCCAAATCAGTGGTCGCGGTGGTTGGCATGAACAAAGTGGTCGCGTCAGAGTCAGACTTGGAGAAACGTGCGCTCACTGTTGCCGCTCCGTTGAATGCAAAACGCCTGAACGTGGATGAGCGCGATATCTGTGCGATTTTCGTAAAGACTCGCATCTGCAAGAACAAGGGCAGAATTAAAATCGTCCTCTGTGGAGAAGATTTAGGATACTAGGGCAGCCCGCTTCGGCGGCCGGGTCTTGCAGGGTTCCGGCTTTCGCCTGCATACCGTTTGCACGGTACGGCTTCGCCGCCCTTACAGCCCCTGCTGCGTCGCTTATGAAAACACTACTTCTCAAACCGCAGAAAAACATTTCTCTCAACGAATATCTGCGTGCCGAATTGCCCGCCGTCCTTTCCCGTGACATTTCCAACAGCAAAGTGCGACGGCTGATTATGGCGGGCATGGTGCGTGTGAACGGCGTGCAATGCCGCAATCCTTCCGCAAAGTTGCGGGCGGGCGAGAGCGTTACAGTGCTCATCGATGAAGAAAAAGTGTTTTATGAAAAACAGCCCGATGACATTGCGTTTGACGTAACCGCCCGCGATGTGCTCTACGAGGACGACGTAATTCTGGTGGTGAACAAGCCCGCGTTTTTCCCCGTGGAAGCCGGCATGACGGGGAGCCGCGACAATTTGCACGCTGCCGTAGTGCGCTATCTTTTTGAAAAACAAAAACGCGAGCATCCCGCAATGAAAAATCCTCCGTATGCGGGCATCATGCATCGCCTTGACCGTGAGACGAGCGGTGTCATTTTGTTTACCAAGGCAAGGACGGTCAATGCCGCCTGCCACGATATGTTTGAAAACCATACGGTGCAAAAATGCTACCGCGCCGTTGTAATGCTCCAACCACATTCGCGCCTTGCAAAAGAATCCGCTTTTTCTGTGGAAATGTACATGGGGAGAATCAGCCCAAAATCACAGGCGGCAAAATGGGGCGCGCTAAAAGAAAAAGACGGCGGTGTGTATTCCAAAACAGATTTTTCGCTTGCGGGAACAGGGCGCGTGGACGGAAAATCGGTTGCCTTTGCAGACTGTCTGTTGCACACAGGGCGCACCCATCAGATTCGCGTGCATCTGGCGAGTGTCGGTTCGCCGATTTTGGGCGATGTGCTGTACGGTGGCGCGCCCTACAAGCGGATTATGCTTCACGCGCAGAGCCTTAGTTTTCCGCACCCAGTTACAGGCGAGATGATGACGGTGACGGCTCCGTTCCCGACTTCTGTGCCTTTCTGTCCGAGAGAAAAAAATTAATTTGAGAATGTAGCGCACACGTCGCGCACGGCTTCAAGCAGTTCGTGCATGCCCTGTTCCGTGGTGAGCGGACCAAAACTGAATCGCACGGCGGTGTCCTGAATGTCGCGGTTTACGCCCATCGCTTGCAGAATAGGGCGGCTCTGTTTTTTTGCCGAGCACGCGCTTCCCGTAGAGATGCAGAATCCTTTTGCGTCCAGCGCGCGCACCATCACATTTCCGGGAATATTTTTGAACGCCGCCTGCACAACGTATGGCGAGAATTTGTCGGCAAAAGCCTCATCGGTGCGGCATGAAGGAACAAGTGTGCAGCCTTTGATGGCGGCGAGTTCTGAGACGAATGCGCGCGTCCATTTGGTCTGCTCTGCAAAATGTTCCGTTGAGGTGGCGTTTGATTTCCTTATATGATAAAGATTTAGACAATCTGCAAAGGCAAGCGCGCCAAAGACGTTTTCTGTGCCGCTCCGGATATTCTGTTCTTGTCCGCCGCCGACCAAAAATGAGTTGAGCGGTTTGGCGAGGTAGAGCAGTCCAATGCCGCGCGGTCCGCAGATTTTGTGTGCGCTTAACGCCGCGCTGTCGATGCCTTTGTGCGTGATGTCGAGCGGAATTTTTCCGGCGGCTTGCACGCAGTCTACGTGAAAGTGCGGCTTTCGTTTTCCTGCGCTTGCGGCGGTGATTGCGTCTGCGATTGCGTTGATGTCCTGAATGCAGCCGGTTTCGTTGTTCACCGCCATTACGGTGACGAACATTGTGTCCGGCGTGATTTTTGCGGCGACTGTTTCAGGCTGGATAAAGCCATTTTTGTCGGGTGCGATTTGTTCTACGGTGTAGCCGAGGTGAGCGAGCATCGTGCATTCTTCGCGCAAGGCGGGATGTTCAATCGCGCTCACAAGTATTTTTCCCTTTGTCGGCTTGGTCAGGACGGAGAGCAGGGGAATATGGTCTGCTTCGGTTCCGCCGCTGGTAAAAATAAGCTGCCCCGGTTGAACGCCGAGTGTTTTGGCGCAAGAAGAGCGCGCTTCATCCAGGAGTTTTTTTGCCTGCTGACCTGCGGCGTGTACGCTGGACGGATTTCCGTAGTGTTCGAGCGTGCGGTTAAGTGCGTTCTGGAGAATGTCGGGGTTTGCGGGGCTGGTTGCTGCCCAGTCAAAATAATGCGCGGTATTTTGTGTCATCGGATAATCCTAGTCTTCTTCCAAAACGGCAAGCACATCGTCGGCTTCCGCTTCGGTGATGACGGTTTCGCCTACGTTACGCTGAAGCACAAAGCGCACTTTGCTTGACGCATTTTTCTTGTCTTTTTTCATCGCCTCGTAGAGCGAGCGTGCGGCTTCTTTCTCTGTGCTGAACACGTTTTTTAGCGTGTCGTGCATTGCGCCCGTTTCCCAGCCGAATGAGGCGAGCAGATTTTTAACGCGCTCAACAAAGGCTTTGTCACACAGGTGCAGGCGTTCGCTCAACACGACAGCGCGCGCCATACCCCAAGCGACTGCATCACCATGGCTCACCGTGCCCAGTCCTGCGCGGCTTTCGAGCGCGTGTCCAAAGGTGTGACCGAGGTTCAGCTGCATGCGGATATTTTTTTCCGTCAGGTCTTCTTCTACCACACGTGCCTTTGCGCTTACGCAGATACGAATCATTTCATGCACAAGCGGGCTGGTGCGGTCAGTCAGTACGGACGGTGTATTTTCAAGCTTTGTAACGAGTTGCGGGTCGTAGAGAAGAGCGGTTTTGACCACTTCTGCCATGCCGCTCCGGTATTCGGAATCGGGGAGACTCAGCACAAACTGCGGACAGACATGAATTTTCTGCGCGGGGAAAAATGAGCCAATCATGTTTTTGTAGCTGGAAAAATCACAGCCGGTCTTTCCGCCCACGGATGCGTCCACCATGCAGAGCAGCGTTGTCGGCACCAGCTCACAATGCGCGCCACGCTTAAAAATGGACGCGGCAAATGCGGTCATGTCGGTAATCACGCCGCCACCGATTCCTACGAACACGGCTGAACGCTGGGCGTTGTGGTCAAGCGCGGCGGAGACAATCTGCAATACGCTTTCTATGGTTTTGTACGGTTCGCCGCTTCCCAAAATGACAAGCACATCTTTTCCGCGAACGCCAACAAATCCGCGTGAAAAATCTTTTCCGCCGTCCTCCGCATGAAACAAATGCGTAAACGATTTGACAGAATCCAGCGCACAAATAGTCTCGTCAGTCACAAAAATGCGCTGTGGCAAGTCTGCGTTGTTGGTCGCATAGAAAATGCTGTTTAAGTCTGGCGCGCCTTCATAAAAGCGGATAAAAGTTCGGTCTGTTCCCGGATGCACCGGCGGATATTCCACGATTTTCTCTTCGTATTGCATAAGTGTATTTTAGGCGGAAAACAAGATTTGTGCAATGCGCTACAGAGCGGGTTTTAGGGCGGCAGCCCTAGGAGAAAGGGGTGTGGTGAAGACGCTTTGCGGCTGAACCCAGGGGAAAGGCTTTTCCCCTCAGTATTTTTTGCTTTCCATGCCCTCGAATGCGTCT
>JAFSTK010000062.1 GCA_017450535.1 Treponema sp. | reverse complement strand
TCTCCCGCGGGATACGAGGATCATCATGTATGCGCCGACCTTCCGGGGCGGGAGCCAGGGAGTGAACAGGGAAATAGAAAAAGGCGACCACGCCCCCGACTACGGGGAAATGCTCAAAGCGCTGGGCAAAAGATTCGGCGGCGAGTGGGCGGTGCTCCTGAGGCTTCACCCTCAGCTCACGGCGAGGCATATAGCGAGCAACGCGCATGACGAGAAGCTCATAGACGTAAGCAAAATTGATGACATGTACGAGCTGCTGGCGGGGTGCGACGCATTTATGACGGACTACTCCAGCGCGGCGTTTGATGCCGCTGTGATGAGGATACCGATATTTCTGTACGCCGACGACTACGCCGAGTACGAGGCCGAGCGCGGGAAGCTGCTCTGGGACTTGCGGGATTTGCCCTTCCCGCTGGCGGAGGACGGCGATGATTTGGAGCGAGTCATCGCGGAGTTTGATGAGCGCGATTACGAGATGAAGCTGCATAAGCTGATCGATGAGACGGGGATGGTTGAGGACGGCGGCGCAAGCGCGAGGCTGGCGGACAAAATAGAGGAGCTTGCAAAAGAGGGCTAAACATGAGCAAGAAAAAAGCCCGCCGTATTGGCGGGCGGACGAGGATTATTTATCGCGGTAGTGAGAGCCGCATTGGAGAATGAAAGCCTTATCTCCCTCGATGAAATAAACAATCCGGTTTTTCTCATTAATTCTCCTGCTCCAACATTCTGTAAGTTCGTGTTTCAGAGGCTCGGGGTCCCCGATTCCCTTGTAGCCGTTCCGCAGAATATCATTCAAAAGCTTGTTGATTCTTTTCAGCGTTTTCTTGTCCTGATTTTGCCAGTAGCAGTAATCTTCCCACGCATCTTCGTACCATGCGAGTATCATTCAGTCCACCTCGATCAGCTCATGTGTGGAATAATGGCCGGCCTTCACTTCGGCTAATGCTTTGCGGAGACGCTCCATGTTCTCCTCGCTGTAGAACGGGTCGCCCTTGACCGCGAAGGGGAGCCTCTGCTCCCTGATGACCGCCTTCACGAACATATTGACGGCGACGGAGATATTCAGCCCCGCCGCCTTGCAGAACTCCTCAAAAAGATACTTATCGTTGCTGTCGATTCTGACGCTCAGTGTTGCCTGCGACATAATAATCACTCCTTTTGAATAACATTATATATATTTTGTAGAACATTGGCAATACAAAATAGGATTTATAGATGTTAGAAAAATGAGCATAGTGACATAAAAAGAAAAGTGGGGAAAACGGTGACAAGATTAAATCTTCTTCGCGATGAGGAATGGGGAAAGCTAAAAAAGATTATTTTGTTCGGCTGCGGCAGACAGGGGAAGAAAATGTTTGCCACGCTGCACCGCGATTTTGAGATTGTGGCGGTAGTTGACAATTCTCCTGCGAAACAAGGAACGATGTTTTGTGGGCACGCCGTGCTGTCCTTTGACGAGGCGAAAAAATTTATGCCGCAGTGCAAAATAATCGTAACGGCATCGCAGTACTATTACCAGGATATTCGCGTGCAGCTGAAAGACGCGGGATTTGTTGAGAACAAAGATTTTATTATGTACCAGCAGTTCGTGACGGAATGGTACTACAAATATAAAAATCGCGTCAATGTGCTAAAGACAGACATATCGCTTACAACGCTCTGCACGTTGAATTGCGAAAACTGCATGCAGTTTCTCCCCTATTGGAAAGCGGGGAGAAGAAAAGAAACACCTCTATCTGAAATCAAAGAAAATGTGAAAGCATATTTTCAGTGCGTGGACTATCTTCTCGACTTGGACGTGGTGGGCGGGGAGCCCTTCCTTTGCAGTCGGATAAATCAATTCATAGAGTACATAGGTGAGCAGTGGAGAGACCGTATCGGCTATATTGGCTTCATAACTAACGGCATGATTGTACCCAAAGATGAGACGCTGGAAAGGCTTCATCACTACTCGATGGACGTTTCTATCAGCGATTATTCCGGGGACATACAGTACAACCATAAAATCGAGATTCTTTGCGAGAAACTGGAACAATATCACATCTCCTACATGCGGAACAAAAATATTGACTGGTTTGACTTCGGCTTTCCAAAAGATAAATATCATTACGAGGGAGATGCCGCCATACGCCACATGCAATGCTGCAACTCAATAGAGCATATCCTTGACGACAAGAAGTTGTTTTATTGCGGGATGGAGTGGTCAGCGCAGAAGGGAGGGATTTTCCCCATCGAGGAAAAAGCCTACGTTGACTTGGAAAAAATAGCCGCCGGCGAGATTGAGCGCAAAGCTATACTTGAAATGATACTTGCGAATATCGAGGGAGGCTGTCTTGAATTTTGCAAGGTCTGCGGCGGATTCGGCATTGACAATAATAACAGGGTGGCAACTGCGAAACAACTGACAAGGGCGGGAGCATGAAATGAGATTTGATAAATTATTGGAAGATGTCAGACGGATTCAGAAAGAAACTTCCAAACTATATATTTATGGCGCGGGGTTCTACGGAAAAGATATTTACCGTGTACTAAACAGAAACCATATAAACATTGACGGCTTTATTGTCACGAAAGACGATGGGGCCGGTGAAGTGCTTGGGCTTCCTGTCATTATCGCGGACACGGTTTTTAGCGATAATGTGGGAATTGTAATAGGCCTGAGCGAAAGCTATGTAGACGGCGTATTGAAATACATTAAAGAAAACAATGTGAACATGAATCATGTTGTGAACGGAGGGAAATACATTACCGACACAGGCGGCAGAAAAGACCTGAAGGAATCGCTGATGATGGAGATTTCCACTGTGATGGGGTGCAGCGTGAACTGCGAATTTTGTCCGCAGGACGTGCTGCTAAAAAAATACTATGAAAACGACAAGCATCGCCAGCGCGTTATGACAGTCGAGAATTTCAAGACAATCCTCGCGCACACGCCTGATGACTGCATAATCGATTTCTCCGGGATGACAGAGCCGTTTTTAAATCCGCACTGCATTGATATGATTCAGCTTGCCTGCGACGCAGGGAGACGGGTATATCTTTTCACCACGCTCTCAGGCGTGAGCGAAGAAACTGTTGAAAGGCTGATTTCACTGCCTGTTTACTATATGACGCTCCATGTCGCGGACAAGATGGGATACGCGTATATACCGACCACGGAGACTTATTATAGAAATGTCGAGAAAGTCATAAAAGCAAAAAAGAAAGACGGCAGACCGTTCGTTGACTTCGTGAACGCGCAGACTGACCCGGACGAGAGAGTTGCAAAGATTGTTGGTGACGACTACGAGATTATGCGCTCGGTGCAGAACAGGGCGGGAAATCTGAAAGACGACAGGGTGCAGTACAGGGAGAAGCCAATCGAGGCGGGGAAAAAGATTAGCTGCTGCTTTGCCGAAGGCGACCTTTTGAACAACGTCGCATTGCCCGACGGTACGCTGGTGCTTTGCAACATGGACTATGGGATGCGCCATGTGACGGGAAATATTTATGAAGAGGACTACTTGACAATCCGAGGAAAGGGCGAGTTCCGGCGAGTTTGGAAAGAGATGAACGGCGGAGACGATATGGATTTGCTTTGCAGGACGTGTTTGCTCGCAAGAGTGGAGGAATAGGAGAGATAAATAATGGCGGAATATAGGTCATGGAGAAATTCGGAAAGAACTTGGTTGAAAGATGTAGTTCCGCTGGACACACCGTATAATATTCAAAAAGTTATCACCAGTTCCGAAATAGAATATTCAGAAAATATGGATGGATTAGATTATGAATTGATAATGAAAAATAAGGCATCGCAGCTTCATGTGGAAAATTATCTATATCGTTTTTATG
>JAFSTK010000061.1 GCA_017450535.1 Treponema sp. | reverse complement strand
TTTCACATCTTCGGGCGGGTGCTTGCTTGGCTGCATGAGAATACGATGTTCAGGACATAAAAAAATTGTAAGAAAAATTGATGCTGGGGACACGAATTTTCTTTTATAATACGATGTTTTGTGCTATACTTAAAGTACTAATTGTAATACAAAACATCGTATTGTATTGTTGCAAATAGAAATATTTGTAACACAAAATTCTGTGCGAATGTACAGTAGGGAGAAAAGCCTTTTTAAGGAGGCACGGAAAATGGACGAATTAACTCGTAATTATGAATGGTTTGACAAAAACCGAGAAAAAATCATAGAAGGGCATCATTCTCAATATGTTTTAATAAAAGATGAAACAGTCATAAGCTATTTTAATTCTGAGCAGGAAGGAATTAAATATGTGAATGACAACAATATTCCTTTTGGAACATTTGCATTACAGCGTTGTCTTACAGAAAAAGAAGAAACTGGCTATTATGCAAATTGGGCGGTTCGCTTTGCCTAATCCTGTTTATGCTTATACAAAGAGTATCTCTCCAGATGAGTCTAATTCTATTATTGTCGATTCTGGAGTAGGTATTCCGGCCTATTTATTGCAACCGGGAACTCCTGCGAACCAAAAAATAAAGATTCCTGCAAAAGCTCTTATTGATACAGGATGCTCAAAGACATCAATAAGTAAGCGACTTGCGGCCGTTTGCAAGCTTATTCCTTTTCAAAAAACTCGAATGGAAAATGCAGGTGGGGTTGATATAGTTAATGTTTACAATGTTGACATTTTTCTCCCGAACAAAGTCCGTTTTAATAATGTTTCTGTTGCTGAATATGCGGACAACAATAGATTTGATATAATTATCGGTATGGATATATTAAAGCATTTGGATTTGTCAATAACAAATGCAAATGGGCAGATGATGTTCTCAATTCGTCAGCCACCAGACGCTTTTCATATCGACTATGAAAAAATGCAGAAAAAAGATAAATCTGCAAAAATAATGAAAGAACAGTTAAAGAAAAAACAAGTTCCTTGAGTAGCTATTTCCCCCCAGCACTCGCTGGGGATTTTTTTGCCCTGCTATCCTTACGGCATGGAGGATAGTATATGACTAAGAACAATTCAGAGGGCAAACCATATTACACTCAGCGGAACAACAGGCTGAAACCCAACGGCGCGTGCAATGTCACGGCAATGATTGCGGCTCTCGTGGCGGCGGGGTATGCGGTGGGCGCGCTGGCGACGGAGCAGTACCCGCAGCCGGAGGACGCGCTCATGCATTTCATTCTGTCAGACAAGCGGGTGGATGCGTACTGGCGCAGGATAGACCCCATCGGGCGATGTGCGCCGAACGAGTGGCACCCCGTGCTGGCATACGGCACGAACCTGTTCCTGCGGGAGCGTGGCGTGGTCGGAAACGACACCGAACCCGTAGCATGGAGCGAGCAGCACACCGTGCGGGAAATCGTGCAGGTAATTGAGGGCGGTGGCGCGGCGGTTCTGTCCGGAGTTTTCCTTGCTGAGGGAAAGCAGACCATCGGGCATGTGGTGGCGGCGGTCGGGTTCAAGACGGACGAGAACGGACGGCTCACGCATTTCATCATCGACGATTCTTGGGGCGACTACCGCACCGAGTACAAGAACCGCAACGGAAACGACATTGAGATGCCCCTTGAAGATTTCCAGACGAAAATCAGGCACTGCGGCACGGACTGCAAGCTGGCGCACCTTGTCCGCAAGGCGGTGGCGAAATGAAAGCAAAGGACGTAAGCCTGTGGGCAATCGTGCTCGCAATCGTATGGGTCGCTCTGCTGTTCCTCGTGCGGGGCTTCGTGCCGGTCATCTGGGTGGGCAAAGTTTTCGGGCTTGACGCAAAGGAAATCATCGTAAGCGGCGTGTTCTTCGTGGTGGCGTGCTCACCCGTGTACCGCTCAATCTGGCTTGACAAGAAACTGGGAATCGGCGGGAACGCTTCCGGTTGCGGGGCGGAATCTGGCGCAAGTGATGGCGGGAGCGAAAATGAATGACGTGCCAAAAAAAACGGTTCTTTCTGTCATTGTGCTTCCTTGTCTCCTGCTTCTGTGCCTGTCCCTCGGATTCGTGCGGGGCTGTGCTTACCAGAGCGCAGATGAGCGCGATAAGGAGCGAGCTGAGCAGCATACAAAGCGAAGTGAATCTGCTGCGAACGCTGTCGGCGCAATTGCAGACGGAATCGGCGGAGTGGCAGACAAAGTGCAGTCTGCTGGAAGAAAAGTTGATGCAAGCGTCACAGGAATTGGAGAACTCCGGGCGGACATTGGTAGAATTACGGGAACAGGTCAGGATATTGCGGCATCTGCTGGAAGAATTGAGGAGCGACTACGAGGCATTGAATCAATCTTATCTGCGGCAGAAAAAAACAGTGCGGTTCTGGCGGACGGCAGCGGTGATAGCCATCCTGATTAGCGTAGGCGGCGGGCTGGCTCACTTCCTGTCAAAGTGAGGTGAAAAAATGGGTGACATCAGTGCGATTGTATCTCTGTGCAGCGGGTGCGCGTCAGTGCTGGCTTTTATCGGTATCTTCGTGAAGTACGGGAACGACAAGGGCGTGATGACTGCCACGCTGAAAAACATAGAGGAAAAAATAAACGGGATGCCAAACAAAAGCGAGATTGACGCGACGCTGCAGGAGCTGCGGAAGGACGTGGACGAAAACGCAAAGGACATCAACGCCGTCGGGTCAAAGGTGAACCAGATTCAGCTTGAAAACATGCAGGTGGTCACGGCTCTGTCCAGCGATTTGGGCTGGATTAAGTCAAGCCTCACCGATATAAAAACCGAAATGCAGAAAAAAAGGAGCAGCCGAAATGCCTAAGAGAAACAAGATAGAGATGCAGGGACTTGTGGAGCGCATCTGCACGATGTACTTCAACGAGAAGATGACCCACAAGGAAATCACGGACACCCTCAAGGCTGAGGGCTACGACATTTCCAAGAGCGGTGTCGGCCGCACTCTTGTGGATCAGGCGGCTCAGATGAAGGCTTACAAGGATTCTGCGAAGAAGGCCGTGGCAATCGTCAGCGAGCTTGGCAAGAATCCTGGTCTGGACATTGCAGAGGCAAGCGTTCAGCTGGTTCAGGCAAAGCTTCTGGAAGAAGTGAACAAGTTC
>JAFSTK010000060.1 GCA_017450535.1 Treponema sp. | reverse complement strand
GGGGTATGGAGCCAACGAAGTGGCGACTAGGGGGAAGGCTTTCCCCCTCAAAATTATGCTAAACTTTCGCTTGCGCGGCGGATTTCTTCCAGTTTGGCGAGGGCTTTGCCGGAATCTATCGCTTCGATTGCCATGTCGTAGCCGTCTTTGATGGTGCGGGCTTTGCCTGAGAGGTAGAGGACTGCGCCTGCGTTTAGTCCGACGGCTGCTTTGATGGTGGGACGGCCTTTTCCGTTTAGGATTTGGAGCGCGAGTTCGGCATTTTCTGCGCCGTTTCCGCCTGCCAGTTCATCTTCGTTTGCGTTTCCGTTAGCGGCTGAGATGCCGTATTTTTCTGGTTCAATGGTGTACTGGTACTCTTTGCCGTCTTCGTTGATTTGGAATACGTCGGTGGGCTGGCATGGGCTGATTTCGTCAAATCCGTCACGGCTTGCGACTACCATGACTCGTTTTGCTCCGAGTGCTTTTGCGGCGTGCGCATAGTCTTCCTGCAAATCTTTTGTGTAGACTCCGAGCACTTCGTATTCTGCGTTGGCTGGGTTCAGAAGCGGGCCGAGCACGTTAAAAATGGTTTTGATGCCGAGCGCTTTTCTGATGGGGGCGGCAAATCGCATGGCTGAATGATAGACGGGCGCCATTAAAAAGCCGAAGCCTGTCTGTTTGACGAGTTCTGCGGTTTCCTCGGGGGCTGCCATGATTTTGATGCCTAGGTTTTCGTAGAAGTCTGCGGCTCCTGATTTGGATGAGACTGCGCGGTTTCCGTGTTTTGCCATGGGCTGTCCGCAGCTTGACGCGACGATTGCCGAGAGTGACGAAATATTGAAGCTGCCTTTGCAGTCTCCGCCAGTTCCGACGATTTCTGCGAGATTGTGATTTTCAAGCGGGAAGGGTGTCTTCTTTTTGAGAAGGACTTCCGCGCAGCCTGCCATTTCATCGGCGGTGGGCTGGGGACGTACTGCCATGGCGGTGAGGATTGTGGCGGTGACTTTTTCGTCCATGATGCCGTCGGTAAGGTTTTCCATGAAGAGCGCCGCCTGTTCACGTGAAAGCGGTTTTTTTGCCAGAAGCTGGTTCAGGTAATCTGAGACGGGGAGATTTTCGCGGCGGTAGTTGAGGAATGCACGGAACAAATCGTCTCCTGCCTGGCTTGCGATGCTTTCCGGGTGGAACTGTACGCCTTCGATGAGCAAGGTTTTGTGGCGGATTCCCATGATGTCGCCGTCTTTTGCGCGCGCGGTCACTTCAAATTCGGGGGAGAGTGTGCTTTCGTCGATGACGAGCGAATGGTAGCGGGTGAATCTTCCGCTTTTTCCGATGATGCGGAACAAGCCGCGTCCGTCAAAGTCCATGTCCTCTACGATGCCGTGGCGGATGTATTTTGCCTGTACGATAGTCGCGCCGAAAGCCTGTCCGATTGCCTGATGACCGAGGCAGATTCCCAAAATGGGCACTTTTCCGGCGAAATGTTTAATTGCTTCTATTGAAATGCCTGCGTCGGTGGGCGTTCCCGGTCCAGGGCTGATAACGAGGTAGTCAGGCTTTAACGCCTCGATGTCCGCAATCTGTGTTTCTTTTGAGCGCAGAACTTCCACCTTGTCTTTGCTGAGCCGCTCCAGCGACTGCACCACGTTGAACGTAAACGAATCATAATTATCAATAACGACTATCATAGCCTTCTCCTATTTTCAGCTTGCCTATGTTTCTGTTTGTAGAAACAGTATAACATACCTGTTTGTTTCTGTCAATAGAAACAAACAGTTTTTTATGCGTACATGGAGGTACGCTGAAAAGCGTGACAGAAAGCTTGCTTTCTGTTGGGTATGGGGAAAACAGGATGTTTTTCCCATACCCGCTTTCTGTCAATAGAAACAAACAAGGGCGCGCTTTTTTATCAATTTTTTTTTTTTCAAAAAATGTTTGTTTCATATAAAAAAACGGCATTTTGAATAAAAAATTGATATTTTTCTTCTCATTTCAATTCAATAATGAGTCATACGATAAAGAGGAGGACTGGATATGTCTCTTGGAAAGAATGTAAGAACAGCGTTTTGCGTAACGGGGTTATTGTTGGGGCTCGGCGTGAATGCTTTGTTTGCGGTTGATATCCGTGCAAACGTAATGATTCGCGGCGATGTAGCTCGTTGGGAAAAGCAGAAGAAATCGGGTGATTTGGAATCTAGCTATTTGTTGAATAATCCGGTGAATCAAAAAGATAATCCTGGTGACGGACTTATCCTGGAAGTGGATGCAGGTCTTGCTGGTGCTCATTTGGCAATGTGGTACAAGACGGCGACAAATAATGGTTCAGACGGCGACGAAGAGGATGACTGGAATGCTCATTTCCGCAGAACGTATGTGTGGTTCAAGCCGATTGATGCGCTTAAACTTCAGATTGGTTATGTAGGCTGTGACCAGCATTTCAAAGAGAAAATCGACGAATGGAAAGTCGGTAGCCCGTTTGCTGTTTATGCAAGAAACTGGGGCGCATGGATTAAATCTGGTGACACTGAGACTGGTGAGCCTGACCATCCTGGCTATATCAATTGTAATGATGTAGAGGGCTGGGGCTTTGGTTTTGAATTCCGTCCGATTGAGCCTCTTATCATCAATGCTGGAATTACACCGGGAAAGAAAGGTTCTGTTGGAACTTTGAACAAGGATAAGAGTTCAATTTACACAAAGACTGGAGAGTCAACGCTGATTGCTCCTTGGGGTATTGGCGCACGTTACTTCTTCAACGACTTTGAATTCCAGGCTTCATTCCGTGATGGTGGTATGGATAAGTCAACATATGACGGCACTTGGCGTGTAGCTCGTTTGGGCGTAGGTTACAAGAATGAAAGAACATCGTCATTCATCCAGCCGATTCTTGGTTTTGATTACAACAAAAAGAAGGCAAAGTGGGCTGCGAACGGTTTGTGTCTCGATATGTACAGCGAAGTTTACGTGGATGCATGGACTTTTATTCTTCATGCACCGGTTACATTCCGTTGGTCTGATGAAGCAAATGACAAGAGCTATATGGAAGGCACTTTCAAAGTGAAGTATAACACTGGCTCACATGGAAACCTTGATGATGTTTCACCTTATTTTATGGTTGGCTCTAACAGAGATGATGCAATTTATGCGGCACAGTATCGCGCATGGCTTTTGGACAGCACGTTCTCTGATTCATTTAACTTGAGCTGCGTGTTGGGCGTAAACTTTAAGATTGCGATTGCAGAAATTGATGTGGGCGTGAAGTATGATGCGCTTTCGAATATTGCACAGACTAAATACGATCGCAAATGGGTAGTCAGTGTTCCGTTCTTGGTAAAAATCAAGAACTTCTAAATTGGGAAATAATTTCAATAGGAGGAAAATATTATGAAAAAATTAGCAAAAACATTGTTTGCTGTTTTTACGGCGGTTGCATTGCTCGGAGCCGGTATCTCTTGTAGCGATGGCGATTCAGGCACATCAGATCCGTTCGCAAACATTAGCGGCGGTGGTGGCAACGGCGGCGGTGGCGGCGGCGGCGATTCTGGTACCACATGGGAAGGTGCGGAACTGATCGACGGATTGGCCGGTGAATACACTTGGAACGAAGCGAGTATTTCATCTGATATTGCAAAACGTCTGCAGGTTGGCTCAAAAGTTATTTTTGAGATGGAGCCTAAAGATGATGGAAAAGGCGCCAGCTATTGTAAATTCCGTGTTACAAAAGGCTGGACTGCTTGTGGTGTAAAAGATTATTACACGTTGGCTGGAGCAAAAGTCACTGTAAAAGAAGACGGCGATAATCCTGGAACTTATGAAAATGCAGATGGCAATGGGGGTACATATTACTTTGTTGTCGAGGAAAGCAATATTGCTAATCTGAAGACCGGTTTTGACATCTGCGGAAACTTTAAGTTAGTAAAGATTGGTATTACGAAGCTGAAAGCAAAAGAAGCGGAAGACCCGACTGTAGCAAAGACGATTACGCTTGAAAAGAATCAGTATGCTGGCGAGGGAAAGAAAGAATCTCAGGCGAAAGTTACGCTTGATTTCAACCAAGTCAAAGTGGGCGACAAAGTAACTGTCAAGATGAAGGGAAAAGCATCTAAAACATTCAAGGGCGAATTCTTCATTGTTGATACAACTAAAGCAGCTGGATACTGGACTGAACTTGCACCGAAGTATCCTGCAGACAAGTCAGAAGATGTTGCTAATCCGCTTGATGTGCCTGTTGATTTTACTATTGAGAATGTCTTTGAAATCAATAAAGCACAGGTTGGTACGGGAGCAGATGCATGTATGTTCGTAATCAATGCTGTTGATGGCGATGACACGGTTACATTGAAATGTTCAGAATACAGTGTTACGCTTACGAAGGGTGAAGGCTGGAATCAACCGGAACCGACACCGACAACAGAAAAGACAATCGAAATCAATCCGAATGTGTACGGAGATCCTGCGACGAATCACGGACTTCAGTACCTGATTGAGGGCGCAGCTCTTTCAGAACTGTTCGCAAACGGTCTGCCGAAGAGCGGAGAGACATACACAATCAAGATTGTTGGTACGGCGGACGCAGAGTTCGACGGAATGATGCAGTTTGTCAATGAGTGGGCAGGTATTACAGGCGAAGCAGTGACTGCGAAGTTCACGACTGCAGAGTTCACGATTGAGAAAGATTTCACTTTCTCGGCCGATCTCTCCAGTACAAACGGTAAGTTCCAGCTCTTCAACAATGACACTCAGGCGACCAAGAAGACGCTGACAGTGAAGACACTCACATTTGTGAAGAAAGGAAATTAAGTTACTGAGCCTTGGTCTGTCTTTTGGCTGACCAAGGATGATATCTGAGAAAACAAAACACAACCCCCGCCGCCGGCAGATGCTATCTAACCTCTCTTTCTGCCGGCGGCATTTTTTTGTCTGCGGGGTATTTTTTGAAACGTAGGATTTGGTTTTGAGTTGTTTTCAGAAATTAATCAGCATGTTTATTGTAATTTCTGGATTTCTTCGACAGGCAATCCGACGCCTTGCGCAATTTGTTCTATGGATAAGCCCATTTGCAGAAAACGCCGCGCAGTTTCAAGTGCATGCTTGCGTTCGACTTGCTGGATACCCTGCTGTTCGCCTTGGGTGAAAGCATATTTCTCTCTGGAGATGCAGTCGTGGACAAAGCGTTCATAGCCTTGCCTGAAAAGATATGAAGGCGCATGGACGCGCCTTGAAAAGTGAGCGAGAAACGCAGTTTCTCGTAGATTAAAAATTACAGGATGTAATTTTTAATCGTGGCTCAT
>JAFSTK010000059.1 GCA_017450535.1 Treponema sp. | reverse complement strand
GCGCTTAAAGCCGTAGGTGTTCACGTTAGCGATGTTGTTACCGATAACGTCCATGCGAGTCTGGTGATTCTGCAATCCCGAAACGCCTGAATAAAGTGATCTCATCATATAGCTACCCTCTAATTAAAACCTTTTTTAGTTAATACGTCCGCTTTTATTGGACACCATAAACGGCTTTTACCCGTTCCATATCATACAACTGACCGTTCACTTTCACCTGCGGAGCGGCTTCACGAGTAACCGCCTCCACAATGCCCGTAGTAGTCGTGTCGCCCAAGTCGATTTCCACCGCACGGCCAATCGTGTTTGTCGCAGCCGTAGTGTTCATCATCGTGCTGAGCCGCTCAAAATTCTGGCTCATGTTGGTCATCTGCTCCAGTGAGGAGAACTGAGCCATCTGCGCGATGAATTCCGTATTCTCCATTGGGCTCAGCGGGTCCTGGTTGGACATCTGAGTGATAAGGAGCTTGAGGAAGTCATCCTTTCCCAACTCATGACTTGCTTGACGACCACGTTCCGCATCAATCTGCTTGTTGATTGCGTTCACCTGCGTGTCAAGCTTGAACTTGTCTGCGGCATCCATCTGCCAGTTCATTTGGCTGATTGGTGTCGAGCTAATGGCGGACTGAACTTCCATCTGCTACTCCTATGCAACAATATTTATTCCGTACGCAGAACCTTCATAGATATCTGCGCCAGCTGTTACGCTTTCATCCAGAACCAACTCGCCGTATGTGTCATTGGCACGGATTGCAAACTCAGGATTCTGCCATTCCTGCTGGGACTGGGCAAAATTCTGATTTCCGGTAAACTGCAGGTCAAATCCCTGCGCCTCAAAACCATTCTGTGCGAACGCCGCTTTGAGCGAATCGATGCTGTCTTTGAAAGCGTTGTAGGCTTCCTGTGACTGCACCGTAATCTGGCCGGTAATTACCTTATCGGAAAGTGAAAGAGTAATCTTAACATTTCCCAATGTTTCCGGACGCAAAATAAGTTGTATTGTGCCCTGATTTCCATCGCGAAGCACGATATTGCCCGCTTTTACAAAGTCAGGCGCATTGTCCTGAATAGCGTTGGTGAGCATCGCCTGGAAATTTGAGCCATTTGCTGCCGCGCTCTGCGTTGAAGAAGAAGTGATGTTCTGCTCCACGTTGCCCGCAAGCTCCATGGTCATCTGTACTGCCGGCTCATTTTTCTGCTCAAAAGCGAAGTCCGCGCCATTTTTCTGCTGGGTTTTTGCCACGGCGTTCTCTGTCTCAACTTCATGCTCTGGCTTTACGGTGCGCAAATCGGTAATTTCAAGGCGCGGCTTTGTCTTATCATGCGCATTTACTTTCGCATTTTTGTCGTCAAAGCCAATCTCATCATCGGAAAACTTAAAATCATTCTCCGCCGCATCCAAGAACAGCGCGGGATTTTCTGCCGCGATTTTCTGTGCGGTTACCAAATCATCATCGCCCGTATCAATTTCTGGCAGAATAAATGCAGATTCGTCAAGCAAAGCGGCAAGCGCGTCTTCTGGAATCTCTTCGTCTAAAATGGCATTTTCTCCAGACTCCGCGCGAGACGCATACATCCACGCAAAATTATTCAATTCTGCGCCAATCTGATTGGGCAAAGTTTGCTTTTCGTCAACAACGGATATCTCTGTAAGCGTGTCAGCATTTTCTTGCGGCGACACAAACAATGCGTCAAACTGACTTTCAATTTTTTGCGGCACTTCAGATGCAACGAGCGTCATTGTACTCTCGTCTACATCGCCTTCTGCCACGACTTTTTCCGTCTGCTCTTCTTTTTTACTTACCTGAGACTTTTGATCCTGCGGAAGTTTTTCTTGAACAGCGTCGTCTTGAGCCTTATCAGCCGGTTTTTCTGCAACTTTTTCCGGACTTTCAGGCTTTTTTTGCTCATCGTTCACGGAAGAGACAGGTTTTTGTTCACTTGTATCAACCTTCTGCTCACGCAATAAATCCAGGAAAGAAAAATCTGATTTCTCAGTTTTTTCTGTCACAGACTTCTGCTGAGGCTGTAAGGCTTGAATTTGCGCTTGAATCTGTTCTCCTTGAACCGATTGTAATGAAAACATCGGCGCGACCTCCACTTAGAACATCGGAGAATTCAGGGGTCGTGTTTACGAAAATCGCAAGTGATTTTTAGGATTTTATTGCGGAAATTTTTATGTTGAACAGAATATCAGTCTAATTTCTGAGGTTTGTTCGTCATCTTGCGCTGGAGACGTGCGGCGCGCTCAGGATCCATGTTCATGAACCAAACGGAAACCATGGATGCGCGACGACCAAGCGTGGCAAGCTCATCTTCTTTGCGGAAAACATCGATAACGTCCTGGTCTTCCATTTTGTCGATTTCTGCGACAGCGGTTTTTGGAGGCATGTTGTACCAGTATGATGCGATTTTTGCCAATTCAGCGTCACGATCCTCATATTTTTTGAGCTGTGCCTGAAAAGTCGCCTCGCGTTCTTCCAAAGCCTTTCGTCTGTCTTCCAGTTCCTGCATGACGGCATCGTATTGAGTCTCACCCTTGGCAATGTCCCCTTCACGCTTGTCCAGTTCTTGCGTGCGGATATCCAATGCCTCAAGCCGTTTGGCAAGGCGGTCGTCATCAAGGTCTGCGGTCAGGGGTTTAGATGAAGTAGCTGTAACAGAAGTCTGTGGCTTTAAGCCAATCAATTTGTAAGCGGGCGCAAAGAGTTTTTTTGCGTTAATCACACCGAGATAGTCGAACCACAAAAGTCCGCCCAAAACCATAATGATGATAAGAATCAGAAGAACGATTGATTTTCCCAGTCCGCTTCCCTGCGCCACTTTTTATCCCCTACAGAATTTTCTATCAGTATACACTATTTTCTTCTAGTAGACAAGAACTGCGTTCACGCCCATAGAGATTTTTTCTTCATCTGACAAAGGATTCGGGCGATATTGAACGATTACCCCCGCATCAAAACTGAATCTTGAAAGCACACCCGCATTCACTGAGGCCACCGCGCCTAATTTTAACTGTACCGTATCACTGTAATCGCTTCTCTGCACATCCCGCAGTATCTGTGCGGTACGCCATATGTCAAAATACTGCTCAGCCTGATACCGAATTTTTCCCGTATAAGTCGCGCTCAAATACAATCGGTCAAGATACAAGGCGACGGGTATTCCTTTCTGCACTTCCCAACTGAACAAATACACCGTCGCCGAACCGGACGCGGCATATTTTGTAGAAGGAAACAAAGTTGCGCTTAAAGAAATCGGAAACAATCCCGGAATGCGCGCGCCCAGCGTTGCACCGAGATTCACATAATGGTCAGTGATGCGCTCCCACAATATGAACGGCTGAAAAGTCACGCCCCCTGAATCAGCATAACGCGGAGACATTTTGTGCACTGTAGAAAACTGCGCATACCCCCGTGCCCGTGCTGACCAGCCATCTTTTATACCATGTGATGAATGACCATAAAAATAAATTCCTTCCGCGCCGGTTTTGAACGATTTTCCAAAACGGTTGTACAATGTCTTGGAAAGCGAAAGCCCCTCCGTTGTCTGCATAAAACCGTAACCGTCAAAAAACAAATTACTGTTCGCGCTGTACGAAAAAGTACCGTTTCCGCCAGAAAGAGAAAGGTATGCGCCCCCATTTCTGTTAAACGGATTCCAGCCGCCACTCAGCACAACCATCGCATCCTGCCATGGCGTAGAAGAAGCAATTGACGCACCCACAAAAGCCGACCCCGGATTCATATAGCCAAAAGAATACAAATCCAATGTGTCTCGTTTGTAACTGGTCGCCAAACCAATCGGAATGCGCGCCGTATGACGGTAATAGCGGAATGGATTGTAGGAAATGTGGGAGTAAGCGTCAGTTTGACTATGCTCTGCATTGATTGAAGATTGACCAGACGGTTCTTTTAGTCCGCCTGCTGAATCCGCCGCGACCGTTTCCAATGGCGTGTCACCTTTGTGCCGAATCAAACTTCGTGACGCAAAGTCCATCACCATAAGCCGCTGGGTGTCATAGAACGCTGCCACATACAAAAGCCGTTCGCCCGCGCCATCCAGCAAAGCCGCATCCAGCACGCTGCCAGAAACCTCATCGTCCTGCAAAACCAGCTCACTTCCGCCATTTTCCTGGCTCACATACAAAAGACCTGCGCGCGGAAGCCCCGTTTCTCCAAATTGCGCATATGAAAAACTCAGCGCAAGGCGACCGTCTGAAGCCCGGCTTGTATGCAGATTGTGCAGGATAGTCTTTTGCGTGCCGTACTCGTGGTACGTCGTGTCATTTTCATAGAGGCGAATATGCCAGTCCATGCCTTTTTTGACGATACAAGCAAAGCCGCCTGCATTAGCCGCGCAAGGATTATACGGAAGCTCGCCCTCGGAAAACACAATTTGTTTTTTAAGCACACAATCAGTCCCTTTTTCACTAACCGTGTAAAAATCAACCGAAAGCTGCGGGCGCGAAATATTCACACAAGCAAATTGCAGTGAGCCGTCCGCATCACGCACAAAGCCCGCGTCCCGCACAGACTTCACAGGAAGAGAAAACAATTTTTTTCGCCGCATATCGTACAACGCAAGAGACGCTTTTGTCGTTTTTCCTGCATGTAAATAACTCACTAAAAGCCACGCGCCGTCATCGGAAAGCGAAAGGCGGCTCACAGACGGACAGGTAAACAATTTTTTCGGCTTTTGCGCAGTTCCGTCGCTCAAGTCCGCATACCACACGCCGCCGGTTTTTGACTCGAACCAAACAACGCTGTCCTTTGCCGTATCAATGCATTTGAACACAGAACGGCGGCTGTTCGTCTTTGAAAAGCCATTTTTTTTCGCCTGCTCCCATCCTTCTGACACAAAAAAATCTCCCGTGCCATGCTCTGAAGAAATCGCAGGAGTCGAAGGCGGAACAGTCACCCAAGCCTCAAAATCTTTCCAGATTTCCGCAATCGGTTTTCCGTATGTTTTTTTGATGCTGCTCTTAAATCCATGAATGCTTCCCGTTGTCCGCCAGAACTCGGCATATTTTTCCATGCCGTACGTCTCTTGCAGATAATGACAAAATTGTGCGCCAAACGCATAGGCATCCGTGCCGCCGGGAAAAGTGTCTCTCGCCCCTGTCACATCGCGCCAGTCGGGGAATCGACCGTCACGCTTTGTCTGCACCACCATCTGACGGCTGTACGGGTCATACACGCGCCCTTCCCCTTTGAGGCTCTCAAAACTGACCGCCGTACCCTCGTGCATAAAATTCGTCTGCAAAAATCCCGCCGGCGCAAACCACTCGCCAAACACGGCAGAAACAAATCTGCTGAAACCGTTTCGTCTGTTCGTAGAGACCGCATGGGTCAGCTCATGATAAAAAACTGAAGTCAATGAAACGCTGTTCTGGTCAAGGGATATTTCGGGAGAAATTGTCTGAAGCACAATCGCATTGTAAGGAAGCGCGGTAAAGTAGCCGTTTGTCGCCTCCACCGAGCGCGTAATTGAAACCGGAAAACGAATCTTGCAGTCAGTCTCAAAAAGCGCGGCAATCTCTTCGTAATACCCGTCCGCCACCCGCGCGATTTTCTCTGCCTCATACTCACATTCAGCGGGATACACAATGTCAAAATATGCGGTTCGGATAACAGAAAGCTTTCCCGCACCACTCATCACACCGCCCTTCGCAAAAAGCGGTGCAATCAGCAGGAGAAAAAAGAGCGTAAGACATAGCGCGCGGATATTTTTCATACCAATCCAGCAGTCGCCGTTCCTATCGTGATGTCATTTTCTTTGCTTATGATTTCATAGCGGATGCCAGAAGCATATTTTGAAAGATACGATTCAATCCGCTCTCGCAAACGATATGTCTTAAAGAATGTCGTACCGTTACAGAGAATGCACACAGGCTCATCTTTTCCCGCCTCGCTCTGCAAAAGACATGCCGCCAGAATACTCGCAGCATATCCCGCACACCGTTCAATCAGCGCGTCCAAAATCTCAAACAAAATCGCGCGGTCATTTTCATCTTTGCAACAGGCAGAAATCACATTTTCTTTGCTGTTCTGCTCATTCGCCGTATGAAGAAAATCATCCAGCTCAATCAGCGTAAGGTCGCAAATCTTGTTCAGAGCCTCAGCACATTCTGCGCTCACAACGCCGTCCTTTGCCGCCGCCTGCAACACTTCCAGACCAAGAGCTCCCAGATAACCGCCAGAACAACATTTTTCCAGCATATATTCGCCGGGATGCTGACTTTTTTTGTCCAAAGCCTCATCAAAATCCGAGCGGGCAAAATCACCAAACTTACCGTTCTCGCACACCACAATCTGCTGCGGCTCATTTTTCCATGCGGGCTGAATATACGCGCCGTTCATGCCAGTGCCCAAAATAAAACCGATGTATGATGAATAGCGTTTGCCGCCGTTTCCGGCCGCCCCCGCAAGCAATGCCGCAACCGTGTCGTTCAAAAGCGCGATATGTTTGATTTTATTCCAGCCACGTTTTTCCAGCACGGCGGTCAATGTCGCGCCCACAGGAACGCCCACCACTTCGCCAGCCTTAATCTCTTTGCTGAACGAATTCGGGATGCCGTCGCCGTCTTTGGTAATCGTCATGGAATACGAAAAGCAAAAACCGATGCGGTCAGCCTTGTTTTTTAAGTAATCGATGTTGTCCGCAATCGCGTCAAAAAATGCCGTCTTGGAAAGCTCTTTCGCTACCCCCGGCATCACCGTCTTCTGAAAATCACTGATTGCAGGCTTTCCTTCAGCGTCAAAAGTCACAAGGCAAGAGCGGAAATTCGTTCCCCCCGCGTCAATCACGATAACCCGCTCATTTTTTGGCGAATTCTCCGGCGGCACCATCCATGTAAGATTCATGTCCTGCCACGTATTCGTTTTCCCGCCAGCGAGTTTTGCGTTCATGTCAGCACGAAGCGCACTGACGATATTATAATCCGCCGCATTCACTGAAAAATGATGCTTTGTAAAAAATGATAAAACTGTTTCACGCATAAAAATAGTATAGCACAGATTGCGCTTTTTCGCTACAATTTCCCCCATGGCGACCGATCTCTCTGACCTAAAAAACGAACTGAATCCAGAACAATACGATGCCGTAATGACCACCGATGGCGCAATCCTGATTATCGCAGGGGCAGGAAGCGGAAAAACGCGTGTCATCACATTCCGCATCGCGCACATGCTGGACATCGGTATTCCTCAGAGCCAGATTCTCGCGCTTACGTTCACCAACAAAGCCGCCCGCGAAATGGAGACGCGCATCAAGGAATTGACCGGAAAAAAATTGCAGAACCTCACGATTTCCACATTCCATGCGTTCGGCGTGCGTATTCTCCGGCAAGACATCGACAAACTGGGGTTCCGAGACAATTTTTCTATCTACGATGAGACTGACCGCAACTCGCTCATAAAAGAGACCGGCCGGGAACTTCAATACAGCCCCGAAGCCATGGACCTCTACAAAATCGGCATCCTGTTCAGCGACATCAAAACGGGAAGAAAATATTGGAACGCAGAAAACAGCATGTACAAGCCACTCTACGAAGGCTATCAGGAAGGACTCAAATTATTTAACGCGGTTGATTTTGATGACCTCATCACGCTGCCCATAAAACTTTTCCGCGAAAATCCCGATGTTCTCGCCCGTTACCGAGACCGATACAAATACATCATGGTGGACGAATTTCAGGACACAAGCCATCAGCAGTACGAGCTCATGCACTTGCTCGCAGATAAAAATGTCGCCGTTGTGGGAGACGATGACCAGTCAATCTACAGCTGGCGTGGCGCAGATTACCAGAACATCATCAATTTTGAAAAAGATTTTCCCGGCATGAAAGAAATCCGTCTGGAACAAAATTACCGCTCCACCGAGACCATCTTGGCCGCGGCAAACGGCGTCATCAGCCACAACACAAACCGCAAGGACAAGACACTCTGGAGCGGAAACGGCAGCGGAAAACCAATTGAAATCTACATGCCCGAAAACGAGACGGCAGAAGCGCAGTTCATTATAGAAAGCATCCGTACAATCAGCGTACAGGAAAAACGCAAATACGATGATTTTTGCATCCTCATGCGCGCTAACACACAGAGCCGTCCTCTTGAAGAAGAATTCTTACAGGAAAACATTCCTTATGAGATGAGCGGCGGCACCAGTTTTTTCCAGCGCAAAGAAATCAAGGACATCATCAGCTATCTGCGCGTTATCGCAAACCATGACGACGACGTGAATTTGCTGCGTATCATCAACACTCCCCGCCGTGGCATCGGACGCGCAACCATTGAACGCCTCAACGAAGTCGCAACCGGACTGGAAGTATCGCTCTGGGAAGCAATCAACGCCGTACTCGCCGCCCCCGAAGAAGAAAGCAAACTCAGCGAAGGCACCCGCGAAGATTTACAGACTTTTGTCACACTTATAGAAAATAACAAGACGATGCTGAGCGGACGCGGGCTTGCGAAAAAAGTGCGCGCTCTCGTAGAAGAAATCCGCTATTTTGACCATCTGATTACCGAGAATCCCAAAAGCGAAAAAGCCGCGCGCTTTAAATACCTGAACATCGACAGTTTAATCAACTCGATGGAACAATGGGAAAACAATCCCGACACCGAAGACGCAAGCCTCTACTCCTACCTGAACCGAATCACGCTCTTGAGCCGCGATGACATGGATGATGAGGAAAGTAACGGCAAAGTGCATCTGATGACGATTCATGCCTCAAAGGGACTGGAATTTCCCGTGGTTTTCATCGCCGGAGCCGAAGAAGGACTGATTCCCCACATGCGAGCCGTCGATGAAGGCGGAGACGCGGCGGTAGAAGAAGAGCGCAGATTATTCTACGTTGCGATTACCCGTGCGCGCGACAAACTGCTCATCTCTTCCTGCCGACAACGCCGCCGCATGCAGTCCACTGTAGAGTGCGAGCCGAGCCGTTTTCTGGATGAAATTCCTTCCAATCTGGTTGAGTATCATGAACCGGAAAAAGAACTCGATGAAGCGACAAGAAGCGAACTTTTCAGCAATATCCTCAGCAGCCTGGAGAAAAAAGGCGCGCAAAAAAAATTCATTCCGCCGATTGTCCCTGGATTCGGACGCAAATAATATCAAAAGTCGTTAATTTGCAAATTTATGACTGGACAGAACGAAAGTATAGGGGTATAATAAAAGTATCTCATTAAGGAGGAGATAAAAATGAAATTGGTAAACAAAGTTGTTACTGTTGTTTCCGCAATTGCAGCTATTGCAATGCTCGCTTCTTGTGGCTCTACAAGCGGCGCATCCGATTCATCAGCTTCTGGTGCATCTGCAGCACCGGCTGCGGCACCTGTAGTTACAGAAGTGCCGAAGTACACATTCGAAGGTTCAGAACTCAAGATTGAACTTGAAAATATGTACACTGAAGAATTCCTGATTTTCGCTGATGCTAAGGCTTCTGGCGGATATGCGGCTAAGCTCGTTAGCGAGGAGTCTATCGCTACAGCTATCATTACTTTCCCGGCTGGTGACTACCTCGGTCTCGCTATGGAAGATGCTCCTGACGGCTCACACGATGCTTTCAACATCTTCATCGATGACAAAGCATTCCGCACATTCCCGTCTGATCCGCCGATTGGTACATATGAGTTGACCACTCGTACTCCGATGAACCTGCACTTCGACGCAGAAACAACTGTTACTGTGAAGATTCAGCAGAACGACCCGAATCGCCCGAACAAACCTGGCGAGACAGGCATGAAACTTGACTACATCATCTTCCAGAAACAATAAGACAGATTAGTCTAGTAAAAATCGGTGGCTTAGGCTGCCGATTTTTTTTGTTTAAAAATCTTTTTCCTGCGTCTATCAATTCAACCGTTAAATATTCCGATAAATAAACATGAAACAAAAGGTATTTTTTTTACGAAGCATATGTATCATTCTGCTTTTCGTTTCTTTGGTGAGTTGCGGAAGCTCAAAAATCGAACAATTTTCTGGACGCGATTTTATCTACGAGCCTCAACCCGATGCCCTTAAATTCAATGAGCTTTGGGGCTACGTAATGAACGGGCGTGAAAAAGAATTTAACACGCAGATTCCATTGAGCGATATAGTATATTTTATCGCCCCGATCTCCATCTTAAGCGAAGTAAGACAACCTGCCACAAAAAGCACGTTCTTCGGAGACTTTCCTGGCAGAGTCCACATTGTCTCTTCCTGCGACAGCACGGCACAAGCACACTTGATTCTTGACCCTACCCTTCCCCTGCGAGAAAAAATAATCTCAGGACTTGTCAAAGCCGCAGAAACATATGACGGATTACAAATTGGCTGGGAATATATGCCGTTGGCAGACACGGCAAACTTTCATTCTTTTTTGCGTGAACTAAAAAAACAGCTCGGCGATAAAATGCTATCTGTCGCAGTAAAAGCGCGCGTACGAACCATAAAAAACGATTTGTTCGACTACAAAATAATCAGCGAGATTGCCGACAAACTCATCATTATGGCATATGACGAGCACTGGAGCACAAGCGCACCCGGCCCCATCGCATCAAATAGCTGGGTTAAACAAATAGCGGATTACGCTGCAACTCAGATTCCTCCTGAAAAAATGGTCATGGGAATCTCATTTTACGGCAGAACATGGACAACTGACCCCATCGGCAGCAAGGCATGGTACTCAAGTTCAATGCAACGTATAATCATCGATAACAAAATCTCCCATATTCAACGAGACGAAGATGGCATTCCCTACTTTACCAATACGCATAAAGTCAGCGTCACCGGTTACTATGACGATATTCCTTCGTTGCTCAAACGATGCAAAATGTGTTCCGACTTGGGCGTAAATAAACTGGCTTTTTGGCGAATTGGTTTTGAAGACGTCAAATTTTGGCAGCACATGAAACTGAATGAACCATTTTTAAACGAAATTAATCTAGACGAACAGGAACACTCTGAAGATATTGAATACGCACAGGACTAAAAGAAGAAGTAAGCATAGAGAAACGCTTGCAAAACATTAGAAAAACCTGTATGATATAAGAACTTCTGGCCCTTTAGCTCAGCTGGATAGAGCACATGCCTTCTAAGCATGTTGTCGGGCGTTCGACTCGCCCATGGGTCATGAAACAAAAAAAACTCGCAATTCTGCGAGTTTTTTTTGTTTATTACACCACAAGCGCAATTAATTCTACCACAATTACTTCTTTGAAATCGGAATCGTTCCCAAATTAAGGACAAGGCTGTACGTATTAGAACATGTACTTGTATCCAATGCGACACCAACCGCATACAACTGAACAAAATACGTATCCGGATAATCAGTTGAAAAGCCACTGGATGTATACCAATAATCCGCATCACCTTCTATCGGCTCACTGTTCAACAATTCCTTTGTATTATAATCGTCAAACAAATCAAAAGACCTGCTCGCACCGGAGACTGTTCGATATGGAACAACAAACTGAATATCTTCATAATTCACCGGATTTCCTGCAGAATCAGTCCAACTGTCAGTGCTCTTTGTATAAAGATACGTCGTATTCCCCGCTGATGTATATCCTAAATACGTTGCATAGGAATCGCCATAAGGATATGAAATTGCGGCACGATACTGAATACCCTTACTGTCTTTCTGAGTTTTCAAGCGAATATACACTCTTCTGTCAAAATCTGCTGCCGGTACAAATACAGCCGTGCCCTGAGAGGGATTCATATTCAACGGTTGATATGAATAAGTTTCAATAACTCTTGTCGCAGCCGCAGTATTATTTGATGACGTGTTTACCGAAGAAATTGCGCTTTGATGACTCAATAAAGTAGAATAATTATTGTAAATCTTATAATACACTTCAGTACCGACAAAATCTGCACCGGGAAGATCAATATTCTCGTACTCGCGCGTTACAAAATCACAGAACCAATACGAAGGGTCCGTTGAGGAATAGAGCGAGTTACCGTAACTAGTTACCGGCTCAACTACAACAACGATGGTTTCCAAGCCACAAGACGAATAAAAAAAGCATCCGAACAGACAGAGTAAAAATGCTAACACAATCCTTTTCTGTCTAATCCCGATGCCTTTCATACACATATAAAATGTTGTTCTCGAAAAAAAGTTACGGACGCTTACTCAATGTTTCCTGCAGCCTTCAGAGCGATAAGGCGACCTTTTGCAAGCTCAGCCCAACTTCCATCCGGATGTTTGTCATTCAGTTTGTCGTAAGCTTCCTTTGCTGCCTTAAAGTCACCTTTTGCCTCATTCACGCGACCAACGCTGAACAATGCGTGATCAACAAGCACAAAGTCTTTTGCATCGGCAGCAAGCGTATAATTTGCAAGCGCACTATCCAAATCGCCTAAATTCTCGCTACAAGCGGCAGCATTATAATATGCCAAGGGAGCGGTATAAGCGTTTTTCTTTGCATTCGCAGCTTTTAAGTATGCCGCTTTTGCAGCCTCAAAGTTTTTCTTCTGGAACTGCAAGTCAGCAACGAGCATATTTGCGCGCACACCAACAACGCCACCCTTTCCTTCAAGTGCCGCAAGCTGTTCAAGAGCAGCATCTTGACGAGCGGTAAGAGCATCGCCTTCCAATGCGGCACCATCTTTTGTGAGTGTGTAATAAATGGAATCAACCTGAGCCAAGCCTTTTTCAGTAGACTTTCCGCTGATTACCACCACAGCGAGCACTGCAACGACAGCAATAACAACAACAAGCGCAGCTGTCAGAAACAACGAACGATTTTTTGACAAAAATGAATCAAGTTTTTCAGCGGTTGTTTCTTCCTGCTTAAATTTTTCAGCCATATTTTTTAACCTCGATAAATCTTATTAGTTATGCGTATAATTATACAAAATTTTCAGCGTATATGCAACTCATTCAGCAATCTTGAGACATAAGTACGCTGTATACCCAAAATTCTGCCCGCCTCGGTCTGATTCCAAGAAGTCTCGTTCAGAATACGCTTGACGTATGCCGTCTTAAACTTTGTCAGCGCAGTTTTTAGGGTACGATCGCCGTCGGATGCCGTCACAATATCATCTGCCATTGAATCAAAAGACGTATCCTCTCTTCTAGAAGCAGATGTATTATCCGGCACAGAAATATGCAAATCCTCAGCCTGAATAACAGGTGGATTTCCAAGCACACATGCACGTTCTATTGAGTTTTCTAACTCACGAATGTTTCCCGGCCAGTAATAGTCATACAGCATACGCATCGCCGCCGAAGAAAATCCCGTAAAGTTTTTCTTCGTCTCGCCACTCAAACGCTTTAAGAAGAATGATGACAGCGGCTCAATATCCTCTTTACGCTCTCGCAGCGGGGGAATATGCAACGGAAGCACATTCAAACGGTAGAACAAATCACCTCTGAACGCACCTTCGGCAACCATTTTTTCCAAGTCACGGTTTGTCGCCGCAACAATCCGAACGTCCACATTAATTGTCGTATTCGATCCGACGCGCTCAAAACTATGTTCCTGCAAGACGCGAAGCAGTTTTGCCTGCAAGTCCAGCGGCAGTTCACCAATCTCATCCAAAAAGAGCGTTCCGCCATTAGCCGCCTCAAAACGTCCTTCACGGTCTGAAACCGCATCGGTAAACGCACCCTTCACATGTCCAAACAGTTCGCTTTCAAGCAAAGGAGCCGAAAGCGCGGCACAGTTCACACGAACAAATGGTTTTCCCACACGCGGACTTTTCAAATGAAGCTGCTCGGCAAATAATTCTTTTCCGACACCACTTTCGCCAGTAATCAGTACGGAAGAGTTTGTTTTCGCAACCTCGTCAATCACCCGAAGCAAATCTAAAATTGCAGGACTCTTTGCTACAAACGAATGATACTCAGAACCAGAATCAATCGTGTTCTGCAACACGGAAATCTTATCCTGCGCCGAGCGATATGAATACGCATTTGAATATGCAATCGCCGCAAGACTAGAGAGCAATTCCAGAATCATCAAATCATCATTGTTAAAGTCGCGTGAACCTGTTTTGTTGATAAGCTCAATAACACCAATGCACTGACCTTTTACTCGCATAGGAATCGCAATCATTTTGCGAGTCACGTAGCCAGTTTTTCTCTGAACGGTATTATTAAATCGGGGATCTGAAGAAACATTGTTTATGATAAGAGATTTGTTATTCGCCGCAACCCAGCCAGCAATACTGCTTTTATCGACCGGGATATTCTGTGCTTCCGCACCTTTTGGACCTAGCGCAACAACAAATCGAAGCGTGCCGTCCTCTTTTACCAAAAGCAAAGAGGACGATTCACACTCAACAAGGCACATCGCTGATTCCAAAATATAAACCAGCAATGTGTCTACATCAGAATAGCTCGAATTAATCCGAGCATTTATCTCGATGAGCGTCTTTAACTTAGCCAAATCTATTGAACTACTCATCACACTCATCGAAATAAATTAGCTGTTTTTCTGACTTTTCAGCATATCGCCAAGGGTATAGGCTCCTTCATCATCGTTTGCAGAAGATGACATGTACTGAGAAATCTCTTTACGAGCCTGCGCCTTTTTGTACTCTTTTACAGAGAATGCGACCTTTTCTTTTGCCACATTCACATCCACAACGTATACGTTGATTTTGTCGCCAACCTTATACTTGGTAACAGCCTCTTCGTAAGGAACGTCTTTGTCATCGCTCAGATTTGCCTTATTGACCAAACCTTCAATTCCATCGGGAGCCTTTACAAACACACCGAATTCAGTGATTGAAGTGATTTCGCCTTCCAGCGTTGAGCCGACTTTATATTCTGCGGCGAATTTTTCCCAAGGATTGTCGGTCACTTGTTTCATGCCGACGCGAATTCTGCGGTTTTCAGCGTCAATCTCAAGAATGACAACCTCAACTTCCTGTCCTTCAGACAATTCGCTGCCAGGATGCTTAACTTTCTTTGTCCAAGAAATGTCCTCAGCATGAAGGAATCCATCAATTCCCTCTTCCAACTGAACGAATGCGCCAGTACCAGTCAACTTGACAACCTTGCCCGTTACCTTTGTACCAGCAGGATATTTCTCAGCAATCGTTTCCCACGGATTTTCAGTTACCTGTTTCAATCCCAATGAAACGCGACCAGCCTGAATGTCATAGCCCAAAATCATGCACTTAACAGCGTCACCGATTTTTACCATGTCGCCCGGCTTGTTGATTTTCTTTGTCCAGCTGAACTCAGAAATGTGAGCCAAGCCTTCAATGCCTTCTTCCAGCTCAATGAATGCGCCAAAGTCAGTCAGCTTAGTCACTTTGCCTTCTACGATATCCTCAACGTGATATTTTTCTTCAAAATGTACCCAAGGATCTTCTGAGAAGTGCTTGAGAGAAAGATTGATTCTCTTTTCTGCCGGGTCAAGGCGGATAACCTTGAGCTCGTATTCCTGACCTTTCTTAACAAAGTCTTTCGGACGAGTAACATGACCCCAGCTCATATCATTGATGTGGAGCAGACCGTCAAAGCCGCCCAAATCAATAAATGCACCAAAACTGGTGAAGCTCTTGACTGTACCTTTTACGGTGTCGCCAATCTGAGTGTTCTCAAAGAATTTGTCGCGGTTTGCGTTGATTGATTCTTCAAGATATTTTCTGCGGTTTACAACCACATTCGCCTTATTATCTGAATACAAGCGTTCGATGTAGAACTGAGCCTTCATGCCCAAAAGTTTTGAAGGATTGTCAACCTTCTGGCTGTCTGACTGGCTAATCG
>JAFSTK010000058.1 GCA_017450535.1 Treponema sp. | reverse complement strand
GTGCTGACCTTCTTCTGCGGCGCATTGGGTTGCTGCCTCGCCGCATAACACGATTTCTGGCGTCAGTGGGCATCCGCCCATGCACAATTCCAGTTGAATCTGCTTAACCGAAATGATAAAATCATAAATTAAAGGCAGCAAAATAAGCGTTGGTATATTTAGCTGAGATGCCTATAGGCTTTAGAAATGCGATGCACAATAGAATCTCAAGCTGCCTAATGGTGAAATGTGTTGAAATTACAAATATTATAGTTTACTTTATTTCACTTGTCAAGTCTTTCAGGAGGAAAGATATGTCGTTTTACACACGTTATGCGGAATGTTGCAAACAAAAAAATATTGCCCCCGTCAGCCAGGAAGCTGCTGACAAGCTAGGCTGCAGCAAATCCAATATCTCTTTTCTAGCAAGAAACGGCAATATGCCCAAAGGAGAAATCGTTGCTGGTGCCGCGAAAATGTTAAACGTTTCAGCCGATTATTTATTAGAATTGACTGACCTGCCTGCACCGTTGCAATCCGATGGAGATATTTCTGCTTCATTGCAGGCGGCGTTGCTTTTGTTCAGGGAACTAAATCCAGATGGACAAACAGCAGCATTGGCCATGCTAAAAGGATTATCACTCCAAGATACATTTAAGGCATAAGTGTTGGCCGCTCATCACTGTTGCACATTGCCTCGCAGATATCGTTTAGTACACATCTTCTGTTAAAAATCGCGATGAATTGTGCTCTTTTTCCTAACTGGCTCCGTTTTCTACGTGAACTAAAATAGTGTGATACAATTATTTTAGTAGGAAAAGGAGGTTCGAGTTATATGGAAAATCGAGTTGAAAAAGAAAAATTGGCAGCATTTCCTGAGCCTTTGGAGCGGACGTCCAATATGTTCCAAGAAGCAACTGTGATTTTTAAACAATTGAATGATGCAGGGCAGCGGGTTGCTATCGCAATGCTAAAGGGATTAGCATCGCACGAGAAGTACAGAATGAAATAATACGAAATTGACACTCGTAAGGGGATTTGATTATGTGTGGCGCATGCTTTAATGACAACAAGATTCATTCGACAACAACTTTTACCGTAGAACATAGTAAACGTGTTATCGTTGTGCGAAAGGTTCCATGCCTTAAATGTCGAGTTTGCGGTGATGTTACTTTTTCTGACGATATATCCGCTCGACTCGAGCAAATCGTAAACGAAGCAAAGAATCTTTTGCAGGATGTTTCTGTCGTTGATTTCTCGTTTGCCGCTACTGAGAATACATCGATTTATGACGAGCCAAATCGCAGTCATTTGCGAACTGCCATGAACGAGTTAAATGCAGGTCACGGCGAAGAGCATGGACTAGTGGAATGATTATGGGCTATAATCCGTGCCATTGCGAGATTCTTGGTTCGCGATTTGTGGTCTTGCGGAAAAACTGCCCTGTGAGTGGGAGTGTCCGAATTGCCACGAGCACTACGACCGAAGTGCTGCGTAGAACATCCTGCGGGAAGGGCTTCGGGTTCTTGCAACAACATAAAAATCTCCTTGGGCAGGGCGTTGTCCAAGGAGATGATATGATATATTTGGCACCGTTTGGCGGGTTGTCTTCGTCCTGAAGAAGGGCGGTGGTAAGCATGACAGCACATGAGATTCTGTCCCTTGTGATAGCTTTTCTGACGCTTGTATGCACCATAAGAAAGAAGTAGCCCGCCGTTAGATGGACCCTACGAAGAGCAAAAGTAAAAACTTTGTTCAACCAAGGGAGAACCACCAAGTGGTGCCTTTTTCATTGTAGCATTTGTTATATCATCTTGCAACTGTCTGATTTTAAGGTCTTTTTGGCTGCGCTGGAAAAGTTGTCTGCCTAGAGACAGGTGCGAGGCACTGTGATTTTCTTCGAGTTCGCAAGCTCCAAATGCGCACGGTACATCGTCGGCGAGGGATAGAGGAAAGCCTTTTCTCGGCCCCCAATGAACTCCTAGAGCTGGGGTCATTTTCTATGTCAGCGACGGACAGAAAAAAGCGCGATATTCGCGCCTTTTCCTAAAAGGGGTTATGTGGAATCACTTCCGTTGGTTCTTGGACTCCACGATGCGGCTCACATCTCTGCGGATGTCAGTATGTTTTTTGAGCAGACTTCGGGCAATTTTCAAGCAGCACTTGCGAATGCAGGTCGCTTCCTGCTGGCTCATTTCCCCATCCTCAACAAGCTCAGATAGGAGCCTGTTGATGTCCTCGAGTGCAGCGATGAGGGGGCGGCGCTTGTCCGCGTCAATCTCCATCTCTGCGAGCTGGCTCTCGAAGCGGAAGATATGGAATGGAAAAAGCAGATACAACCGTTTCGCGGCGAGTTCCTCGAGAGTGTAGGTCGGAATTTTGACGACGGGGACGCCCCAGGATTCGCTTGCATCAGGCGACGCCACCTCTATTTGGTATTCGTCAGGCGTATCGTCGCTGATGCGAAGGCAGAGTACCGCTGTTTCCAGGACGTCAATCGTCGTCTTCGGTCCGATGATGCCGCCGAAATCGCGGGCGAACGCCACGGTCCAATCGTTGTCTGCGAGGCATTCAAGTTGATAGCGATGTTTTTTTTCATCACTCCCCATAACGAGGAACTGTGAATCTTTCAGATGCGGATTTCTTCGAGCTGAACCGAAAACAGGCGCCATGATATTCTCGTTCTTGACTGGCCCGATTTGCTCATCACCTACGAAATCTGTTCCAAAGGCTTCGTTCAGAACGGGCAGGACCCACCTGTTGCAGTGGATGCTCAGCGAACGCAGGGCGTCATCAAAGGGGCCATTTCTGCGCATGCC
>JAFSTK010000057.1 GCA_017450535.1 Treponema sp. | reverse complement strand
CTCTTGCCAATCCCGACACGATTCGTAAGCTCGGCGCAAAAATTGGCAGTCATGTCGTTGTCGTTAAGCGTGGTGAAATTATCCCAAAAATTGAGCAGGTCTTGGCAGAAGAATCTGGCGAGCAGACGAGCGCGATTGTGTTTCCGACGGTGTGCGGCACTTGTGGAAGTACGCTTGTAGACGACGGCACGCGATTGTACTGCCCGAACAAAAACTGTTCCAAGCGCATTTTGCATCAGCTCTTAAAGTGGGTGAGTGTGATTGATATCCGCGATTTGGGCGAGACGCTCATTACCTCGCTTTTCAAAAACGGTCGCGTGCGTTCCATTTCCGATTTGTACACGCTCACGCCGGAAGAATTAAAATCATATTTCTTAAACGAAGAGAACGCGGACAAAAAAGATTCGCTCGGCGCGCAAAAAGTCTACGACTCAATCCAGATGCATCGCAATGTGAGCCTCGCCGCATTTATCGCGGGCTTTGACATTGAAGGCATTGGCGAGACGATGGTGCAAAAATTGGTGGACGCTGGCTTGAACACACTGGAACTGCTTTTGACCGCACCCGCAGAAAAATTCGCCGCCGTCTATGGCTTTGCGGACATTACCGCGCGCGTGCTTGTGTCTGGCTTGCAGGAAAACGCCGATGAGATGCGCGCTCTTTCAGCAAACACAATTCGCTTGCAGGAAGGCGGCGCGACAGGCGCATTGGCTGGAAAATCGTTCTGCTTTACCGGTGAGCTTCGCACGATGAAGCGCGCCGATGCCGAAGCCATGGTAAAAAAAGCCGGCGGAAGCTGTAAGTCCTCAGTTACAAAGGATTTGAGCTATCTTGTGACCAATGACACTTCAAGCGGCTCAAGCAAAAACCAAAAAGCGGCAAAGTTCGGCATTCCGATTATCAACGAAGACGAATTTTTGGCGTTGGTAAAATAAGCGTCTTGAATCTTTGTGAAAAATAAAATTGCTCAAACCGTGTGGAAAAACTTCGCGCTTTCTGATACACTCACTGCATGTCTCTTACGCAATTTTCTGACTTTGGAACAAAACTCTGCGGCGAATCTGGTATTTTGCAGCTGATGGACGATTTGGGAAAGCCGCTGCCCAAAAACATGCCGTCGTATCAGCTTGGCGGGGGAAATCCTGCGCAGATTCCTGAAATAGCAAATATGTACCGCGCTCAGATGGAACGCATTTTGGCGAACGGCAATGAATTTGATGACGTTATCGGTCGCTATGACGCGCCACAGGGCAGAACGGAATTTATTGAGGCTGTCGCTTCATATCTTTCGCGCACATACGGATGGAAAATTGGTCCTGAAAATGTGGCGATTACAAACGGCAGCCAGAGCGCGTGTTTTTATCTGTTCAATTTGTTTTCCGGCACGTTTACGGATGCGTCCGGCAAGCAGACCAAAAAGAAACTGCTCTTTCCGCTGGTGCCTGAATACATAGGCTACGCTGACCAAGGCATTGAGAGCGGCACTTTTGTGAGCATTCCGTCGCATTTTGAGACCGACAGCGACAATACGTTTAAGTATCACGTAGATTTTGACTTGCTGGAAGAATACCTTCGCAAGCATGACGATGTGGGCGCGATGTGCGTGAGCCGCCCGACCAACCCGACAGGCAACGTGCTTACCGATACGGAAATCAACCGGCTTTCTGCGCTTGCCGAACAGTACGACATTCCCTTGTTTGTGGACAATGCCTACGGTCTGCCGTGGCCACATATCATTTTTACTGAAAACGCTACTCCGGTCTGGAACGAACACATTGTGCTGAGCATGAGCCTGAGCAAAATCGGACTTCCTACGCTCAGGACGGGCATTATCATCGCTAAAAAAGAAATCGTCACTGCGCTCAGCAATCTGAACGCTATCGCCGCCCTCGCAAGCGGTTCTGTGGGACAGGCGATTGCCGCTCCGCTCATCAAAAATGGCGACCTCATCACTGCGGCAAAGAACATCGTGCGCCCGTTCTACAAATCAAAATCTGACGCGACGGTTGGATGGATAAAAAAATATTTTACTGGCGGAGATTTTGCCGTGCATAAAAACGAGGGCTCAATTTTCTTGTGGCTCTTGATGAACGACCTCGCAGTTCCCACAAAAGAATTCTATCATATCCTAAAGTCTCGCGGTGTCATCGTAGTTCCGGGAGAATACTTTTTCTTTGGTAATACTGATGACGGCACAACGCCACCAGTAGAAAATCATCCTCATTACAATAAATGTCTGAGGCTGAACTATGCCCGCCCAGCTGAAGAAGTGGAGCAGGGAATCAAAATTATTGCGGAAGAATACTTTAAGCACCGTAAATAAAATCAGAAAAAAACCCGCATTTTATAATGCGGGCTTTTTCGCTAAAAAGTGCTATGCGCTTTCTGCGTGAAGATTACAATCTTCCTGTTGCCAAGAAGTTTGATGTGAAGTAGCCGTCAGGAAGCGGTTTGTCCACTTCGAGGTTCTTCATATACATTGTGGTAGAATGGTTTGTCTGCACGTTTGTCATCACGTTTTCTATCGGAACATTGTAAACGCGGTCTTTTGTGCCAGGCATCTTTTTGAGAACTTTAACTTCGTTTACTTTGAGCAACTTGCCCTTTTTGTCGTACATTTCGATGTAAGTGGGGATAAAGGTGTCTTTTGTTACCCAAGAGATGCGGTACAGATACTGGCTTGATTTTGCATCTTTCGGAGTTGATTTAACAACATACAAATCTTTAAAGTTGCCTTTGTCTTCGCTCTCTTTCAACAGTTCGTGTGTGTCGTCTCCAACTTCGCGTGTGCTCATGTCGTCATAGGTAAAATCTGTGCCGACAAATGCTTTGTCACCTTCTGAAGATGCTACGCGGCGAGTTGTTTTGAGAGAGGGCAGGTAAATCCACTTGTCATCGTCTTTTCCGTTGTTTTCTTTCTGCAAGAAGTTTGTGCCTTTTACTGAAGCCGGGCTGAGGAACATCATAACAACATCGCTCAAGTTGTTTTTGCAGCGACCGTATTCACCGACGTTACGAGTCTCTTCAACCTTTCCGTTCTTTGCAAGCACAACCTGTACAGCTGCCTTTGTAAAGTCAGGTTTCTGGCGATCATATGCCTTCTGCATGATTTCAGTTCCATCAATAGCGAATGCTGATGTTCCGAGGACTAATGCGACCGCCGCCGCGAGTACATTTTTCAAAAGTTTCATAAAAATAACCTCCAAGTTTTGTTGACTGAATGATTTCCAGCCAACATTTATTTTTTTACGCCTTATTTGTCTTCGGCGATTTTTGCATTGTATGCTTCCCGTTCTTCTTTTGACCACATGAACTTAGGATCGAATACGTTCAAAAGTCCGGGGATAATCGTCATAGACAGCATTGAGCTGGTGAACATGACGACCGCCACCAAAATACCGATGTAACGCAAGATGATGAACTTGCTGAACACCAGTACCATAAATCCTAAACCAACGGCAAGCGCATTGGTAACAATTCCTTTGCCACTTGTCCTGAATGTGCGCCGGGCAACCTCTTCCAAATCTGCTGTCATGCCACCGCTCATTCTTGCCGCGACAATCGACTGCTGTTTTTCTGAGAGCGGACTTGCACCATCGGTCGCTATTTCGGAGAGAGGTTCCTGATTCTGTTTCAGTTCTTCTTTGTAGCTTCGTCTGCGCTCAGTCTGATAGGTCTCCATAAAGTGAATCGTGTAGTCAATACCAACACCGATTGCGATGGAAGAAACAATACTCGTACACAAGTCAAGACGGATCCCCAAAAAGCCCATCACCATAAAGTTCAGCAGAATTACCAGCCCCAGCGGAATTGCACCGATAAGTCCTGCCCAGCCGCTCTTGAATGAAAGCGCGATGATAAGGAATACCATGCCCAATGAGAATACGATACTAATCATCTGGCTGTTGATAACCAAGTGGCTCATCGTATGCTCAAGCGCTGCGGTACCTGTGGGCGTTACCGTATATCCGGCAGGGAAATATTTTTTCGCATAGTCGTTAATTTCGTCAATAAGCTCACCTGTGTCCACTGTGCTATGGGTACGAAGCTGAATTTGAATACGGATTGCTTTTGGATTGGTCATGTCGTCCGCAAACGTAGTGATTTTGTCGCTGGAGAGCAAGTACAAATACTGCGTCACCAAATCAGCAAGCTGTTCGTGGCGTTCTACTGGATATTTTTCTTGGTTGTAAGGAATCTCGTAGTAGTTAAGACCTTCATAATTCAACCGTTTTTCCAGCTGGTAGACCACTTCATTTGCTGTCGCTTTTTCGCCGCCGGCATCCGTATACGCATCGTCCAGCATAGAAAGCAACATCTGCATGGTCACGTTCTGATTGAGCATCTTTGCGTACTGGTCGCGCTCATTTTCTACCGGAACATGCATCACCTGATTCATACGTTTGATGAATGTGGTGAATGAGACGATTTTTCCGATTTTATTGCCATGATGCAGAAGAAGATAGTTCTGCATGTCGTCCACTGCTTTTAAGATGTCGGGTGAGGTGAGCGAATGGTACTGCTTTGGTGCGTCTGCGGTTTCCGTGCTGTCGTCTGAACCAAAGTCAAAGCCAAAGTCATTATCTGCGCTGCCAAAATCAAATTCGCTTGCGCTGCTGTCTGAGCCAAAGTCAAAGTCGCCGAAATCGTCAGCAGACTCTTCAGCAGCTTTTTGTGCGGCAATCTCTTCTTCGGTCAACTCATTTCCACGTACCACAAGAAACATGCTGTTTGTTCCCGCAAGAGTGTCGTCCACGTATGCCAAATCCTGACGGAATTTGCTCGTGGAGGGGAAGTAATTCACCATTGCCGTATCGACAATCAGTTTTTCAAGACCTAAGCCGCCAAGGACCAGAATCGCAATTGTGAATATTACCAGACGAGGTTTTGTACCTGTGAAGAAATGATAAATCGTGTAAAGCGTCTGTCCGTGCATTTCAACGGCAGTTTTTCCGCCACGACGGAGGAATTCACGTTGCAACTTCATGCGGATTTTCGTGCTCAGACGATTTTTGTTCTTCCAGCGTTTTCCCACTGTTTTTACCGGTGTGATGTAGAGCAGGGCAGGGATGAGCGTCACTGAAAGAATCAGCGAGAACGCGACGCCTGCTGCCGCAAACACAGAGAATGAGCGCAAGGGGCGCAACGGGCTGGTCACATTGGAGATAAAGCCTGCGATTGTCGTGATAGAGGCGAGCAGAACTGCAATCCATACGTCTTTGAGCGCGAACGCAATTGCTTCCGCATGGTTCTCTTTAGTCACTTCTCCCTGAATTTTATCCAGACCGATGTAGTAGTGCGTCATCACATGGATACCGTACGCTGAGCCACAGGCAATCAGACAGACCGGAATCATGCTGCCGATGATTGTGAACGGAAGCTCCAGCCATGCGAGAATACCCACAGACCAAATCGTACTTACCAGAACCGTAATCAATGGAAGCAAAGTGCCGCTGAATGTGTGGAATGAGAAGTAAAGTGAAAGCAATACGATGAGTGCGACAAACGGAATGAGATTTATCAAGTCGCTCATCAAAAATGAGCGCGCGTCGTGCGACATAACTGGGTCGCCATAATAGCGTATCGAAAGACCGCTTCCTTCTACCGCTTTGTCACATACTGCCTGAATGTCGGCAAGTATTTTGTTCTGCACTTTGGAAGGCAGTTCTTCGCCGCCGTCGGTGGAGGCTGTGATGGTAATCATCATCTGTGCGGCTGTAAAGCTGTCGTTTACGATGACACGGTTATACATTTCCTGCCAGTCAACGATTTTTCGCTTTATAGAAAGCATGTCTTCGTAGCTTCCCGTGTATTCACCGTCGTCACCGAGCAGGCTTCCCGCTTTGAGCGTGCCTTCGCCGTCTTCTGAAATTTCTCCGCGGATAAAGTCGATGTTCGTGAGCGAATCAACGGACTCTACATAATCCACATTCTCAATCTTTGTGGTTACGTCGCGGATAATTTCAATGTATTCTGGAGACAGAATG
>JAFSTK010000056.1 GCA_017450535.1 Treponema sp. | reverse complement strand
TTTTAAATCCGGCAACAAATTAGGATATAGTTGCTCAAAGGAATATGCAAAAGCCGACTTGCTCTTAGAAACAAACAGAATTCTGAAAAAATACAAACTTATGGATGACCACACCCATGACATATTTGCCTGACATTCGGATTACTGCGCTATGAAGATAGATACTGAAAGATTTTTGGATCACTTATGTAATAATGAGGCTCTACACCAGTGTCAATATTCCATTAAGTCATCACGAATTCCAACACAGGCGAAATATGTATTAAAATCTGGAAAGGAATCAATGCCATGAATTGTTTTTAACCCATAATTAAAATCCAAATTTAGGCACAATTCATTATAGCAGAAATCAGCTACAACTTTGTTTCTCGCACGAGACTTGTTTCCTGTAGTATAATAGTCATTCTGCAAGTCTTGTGAAGACATTAGCGTACTTGAAGGATATAAATATGTACCGTTATAGATAAGAAAAGCTTGCTGTGGCGACAGAAATAAATCATTGAATGTTTGAAGAGGAATGGCAAGTGCATAATCAGTATCGATTTTGCACAAGGTAATCCCTACATCAAGGGCTGACCAATCAATTACAACTGGCTTTCCTGCTATATTTGCAACATCCGTTATCTTCATATAATCAATTTTAGATACCGACGCAGCATCATGATATACTTCAGAAGTTTGAAAAAAGGCATCATAGTTATCAAAAGTACATTTATGCGTAGATAAATCAAAGACTGCATGAGCATTTCGCGCCGTATTAGTTATTGTTACTTTTGTAGAATCTTTTGCTACCGAAGAAACTGTATAATTTGAATTAAGAAACCATTGAAGATATACTGTGGTAAGAGGGATATAGGGAATGTCCGTATTTCCAGTAATAAAACCTATCGGCAGTGTATCAACAGTTTGTACGGTATCATCTTTTAGATTTCGCAGTTCAATCATTTTTACTGTAAGATTTACAGGCTGTATATCAAATATTTTTTGTGGCGTACCAGCAAGAAGTGTCCATTTCTTCCCATTATAGACATACGAGCATCCATCACTCGTATTGTAATACGCCCACATATATTCCGGATTCGCAAGTGAGGCATCAAATGAGTAATCTAACAACTTTTTTAATTTTATTACTAATCTTCTGAGCGGCGGGTTTGTTCGGATTCTGTTTCGGCGTTTATGAATTTGTATTCGTAGCGAACGTTTACGCTGTCTGCACTGGGGAAAGAATTCCAGCGTTTAAAGATGCGCTCCATAAGGGGTTCAAAGAAATCGTCCTTTACGTGAGGCAGCAGAAGAAGATATTGATTCTGACGAATCCGCACCATGATGTCACTTTTGCGGAGGGATTTTCCCACGATTTCACCAAAAAGGTCACTGATATCGGAAAAAGAATTGCAGGATTCAGCAGGAGAAAGAGTCATAAGCACAGTATAGGCAGATTCCTTGTAACTGCGCACATAGCGGAGGAAAAAGCGGTAAACCTGGGTAAAAGCTTCCCGTCCGATAAAATATGCACCATTTGAGATGTTGCGCTCCTCGAAAATCATATTGAGGCTCTGCAAATCTTCTTCCTGAGAAAAGTCTTCTCCACCCTCAGTTTTATCGTCACAAAAGGCAAAACTATGCTTTCCATTCTGCTTGACTGTATACATAGCCTGATCTGCCTGCTGAAAAACAGTTTCAAACTCAGTGCCGTTTTCCGGAACAACAGCCGCACCAATGGAAACGCCCAGAGGAATCGTCATGTTTTCGCCAAGAATTTCTTTTGCACGGATGACAAGCTGGTCGTTCATGCGCTTACAAATGAGGGAAACAGTGGCAAGGTCTGTGCTGTCCGTACAGAATAAAATGAACTCGTCTCCTCCGATTCGCCCGGAAATGTCAGCGGAACGGGTATTTTTTCTCATGATGTCAGCAAATGCCTTAAGAACCTTATCGCCTTTTTCATGTCCATGCAGGTCATTTACCAGCTTAAAAGAGTCCAGGTCAATGATAAGAAGGATACCTTTGCGAATACGGCACAATTCAGTGAGTTTTTCAGTGACAGCACCCTTGTTCAAAAAGCCAGTCAAACTGTCCCGGGAGGCTTCTTCCGTCAATCCTTTGATGATTTCAAGGCTCTTTAAAATATTATCAATACGGCGAAGGAGAACTGAAGCCTGAAATGGCTTACGGATAAAATCAGCAGCACCACTTTCAAAGCCTTTTTTTTCTATGCTTTCACTGTCAGCGCTGGTCATAAAGACAACAGGAACATGTTTTCCAAAGCGCTTTTGTATTGCCTCATACATCTCAAAGCCGGACATATCAGGCATCAATAAATCAGACAGGATTAAATCAGGATTTTCTGTTTCGTACAGGCGGATTGCTTCCGGACCGGATTTTGCGGTGAGAACTTGATACTTCTGCGACAGAATTCGTGCCGTAAGCGACAGCATGACAAATTCGTCGTCTACGATTAAGATTTTCGCCACTAGACAGTCTCCCCTTTTGTTCCAACAATTAAAAATTATACACGCGAAATGAAAGGTTGGCAAGTGTCCATCACAAGACTGTCAGCAGAGGAAGAAAAAATAAAGTTTGAAAACTACATCACCTGATTCAGAACCACGCTGCTCAGTTCAGGGCGGACAATTTTTCCCGTTCGTGAATAAAGGGTATTTCTGCGCTGAGGCACAACTGAATCAAAAACTCCCTGCAGGAATTTTCTGGTTGTCTTAATGTATTCGTTCAAAGCATGATTTTCTATTTTTGATTTCTGAAGCTTTCCCCTCACTTCCGTAAGCACGGGGGCAATGTCGCGATCAGCTGCCATAACAATGTTTTCGCTCAAAGCAGTGCGCTCCGTTTCCAGCTCCACAAATCTATCTGAGAGCACCTGCAAATTTGCAATGCTTTCTTCCAAATGCATCCAATTTTTTTCCGTGACACATTCATGCAAAAGAGTCTGCTGCTCCAGAATTACATCCAGAAGATCATTTTCCTGCTGCATAACGGCAATAAGTTTCTGCTTTGTTTCGATTTCCATTGTTTCATTCATATTCAGAATATCGGAGAAGGATGAAAGCGACTTAAACAAAAAAAAAGGACTTCCGCTTGGGAAATCCTTTTCCTTAACTAGCCACTACGGGAGTCGAACCCGTCTCTTCGCCTTGAGAGGGCGACGAACTAAACCGATATTCGAAGCGGCCAAAACTGCTAATGTGCGAACTTGCTCTACAAACTCGCAAAAAAAGAGCTGACCAATGCAGTCAGCTTTAGTTCCCCAAGGAGGATTCGAACCCCCACAATCAGAACCAGAATCTGAAGTGCTACCATTACACAATCGGGGAATGCAATGTAGAATGAATATATATCTTTTTTTTAATTTAGTCAATATGTGCTCATTGCAAAAGTCTAAAATTTTCTGTATGATTGTCATGCATGAAGAAATACAATGGGTTGGGATTTTGTATCATCGTCTCTGCTTTAGTGCTTTTTACAGGGCTGGCGCAACACAGCACCATTGCAGGCTGCTGGTCGGCATTGGAAAGCGAACAGCACGTCATGCGCGCCACAGATTCACTTCCTCCCAACCTTCCCGCCGTCAGGGAGACAAAAGGCCGAAGTGAATCCCGCCTTTTTATTGAGGAATTTTTCTTTTCCGTTGCCTTGTGTGCGGCACTCCTTCTCAATCAAGAACAATACACCCGCCATCTGAAAAAAGGCTACCGCTGGCAGCCGCTTTCAAAATACCTCACCTCACTTATTTTTCGGCAGACAGTACGATAGCGCTCCTGCATGACAGCAACATTTTTTACAACACAGTGACACATGTTTTTTTGGAGAATACAATGACTAAGGAATACGAATGGATTACGCCCGCTTCCATCACGACTGATTTGGAAGACGGCAACAACGAAGAAATTATCGGGCAACTTACAGAACTGCTCCGCCTTACCGGTAAAGTAACAGATCCTGCGGCCGTAGAAGAAGCGATACTCAAGCGCGAACAGATTGCAAGCACCAGCATAGACGATGCTATTGACGCACCCCACGCACTAACCACGGGTGTTTCTGAATTCTGCACCGCAATCGGTGTGGTCTCCCACAGAAAAATCTACATTCTCATCGCATGGAATGAAAGCAATACGAGAAACCTAAAACTGCTTGCGGTACTGCTTGAATTGATTAAAAACGAAAAGCAGAAGATTCTTGCCGCAGAAACGGGAAATCAGATTCACCGTATTCTGACCGCCGCCCTTTCCGCAGCGGACATGCACTGATTACAGACTGTATTTTCTTGACCGCAAACGCTTTTCAAAATCTTCCTTGACAAGCGGGCGGTCGTACAAAAAGCCCTGTGCCATGAGACAGCCATTTTCCCGCAAGAACGAAGCCTGTTCCTTTGTCTCTACGCCCTCCGCTATCACTTGGATTCCTAATTCTTTCGCCATATTGATGATTGACCGCACGATAACCGCATCGGCCTTTCTGGATGTCGCACAAGCGATATTGTCCACCAAAGACTTGTCCAGCTTAACGACATCGGCATTCAAATCGCGAATCAAACTCATGGACGAATAGCCTGTGCCAAAGTCATCAATTGAAATGTGAAAGCCCATGTTATGCATGACGTTTACAAATGAAATCAGCCGGTCAAGATACTTAAAGTCAGAAAGCTCAGTCAGCTCAATCTCAATATATTTTGGGCTAATCTTGTATTTTTCCAGAATACTGATAATGTCTTTTTCCAGATTTTCATTGGAGAGATGCGTCTTAGAAAAATTCGTGGAAATGCGAACAGGCTCAATGCCCATATCCAACCACCTGCGCACATCTTTGCACACTTCTTCCAGCATATAAAAATCAAGATTCTTGATAGAGCCTTCCCGCTCCAAAATCTCAATGAATTCTCCGGGGTAGATAATTTTATTCGTATGCCATCGTGTCAATGCCTCGCATCCGCACAGAGTATCGTCAGCGAGCGTCACTTTTGGCTGGTAATAGACCATAAATTCATTGCGGGAAAGCGCGCCGGAAAACATGGCAGAAATCCGCTTGTCGTGTATCGTCTTTTCCAACATCTCCGGCTGAAAATATACAGTATCCTTGTCACGAGACCTTCTTGCAACCTGAAATGCAATTGACGCGCACGAGAGAACATCCGGCGGCGTAGAGTCTGGGAGAATAGAAAAAACACCGCTCTTAAAATCAATCTGCACATCCTCTTCTTTTCCCTTGTTGTTCACCGTCACATTCATGCCGGAGACAAATGCGATATAACGGAGCAAACAATATTTTTTTACAAGCGTTACAAAATTATCGCCGCCCAAACGACAGAACAGTCCGTCATCACCCAAGAAATTTCGCACAGCCATACTGAAATGTTTAAGGATATAATCGCCGTTATCGGTACCCACATGCTGATTGATGTATTTAAAGTTTTTGATATTTGAAAAAATTGACGAATATTCACCAAGCGTATGATTTTCATATATCTCAGCCAGTTTTTTCTCAAAGCCCATTATATTGAGCGAGCCTGTAAGCATGTCGATGTTCTGAGTCTGCTTCATGAGTGACAAAAGCCGCAGACGGCTGCAAGAGATATAGAGCACTTGCAAAAGAAAATCTATATCAGCCTTGTCCGCATCACTCCAATGCCAGTCTTTTTTTGGATTGGCATACAAAGCGACCGTGCCACCCTCCGCCGTATTAAAGTGCTTCTCGTAAGTCTCATCACTGTGCCCGTTCGGGTCATCATAGCCTGCGAGAACTTTATGCAGTCCTTTTGGTTCATACACTGATTCTGGTGCCGTAAAGACTGTCTCCACCTTTCCCAAATGGAATTCATCTGCTACCGTCGGAAGAGTCTCGTCTATACGTGCAACCATCTCATCAATTGAAAAAACATCAATATTCAATGACTCATAAAACTTGCGAAATTTTTCGTTAATAATCTGCGATGTCATGCCAAAATCTCCGTCAATGTTTTAGTAAGGTTATCTACGTCAATCGGTTTTGCCACATGCGCATTCATGCCGGCATCTTTCGCTTTCTGCACATCCTCAGCAAATGCATTCGCCGTCATAGCGACAACAGGCACGTCCGCCTTTGATTTGTCCTCCAGCGAACGAATTGTTCTGGTGGCCTCATAGCCGTCCATCACAGGCATCTGGATATCCATAAGCACCACGTTGTAGTACCCCGGCGAGGCGGCAGAGACTTTTTCTACCGCAACCTTGCCATTTTCAGCTGTCTCCACTTCAAAACCCATGTCCGTCAAAATCATAGTAGCAATCTCGCGGTTTACGTCCACATCATCCACAAGCAAAAGCCGCATCTTGGTAAAATCGACCGTTTTGGCAACTTGATCGGGAAGCGCGTCCTTTTCCATAATCTCGCTGAAATTGTTCTCTAAGCCTGCCTGCAACCTAAACGGCAAAGTGATAATAAATTCGGTGCCGACACCTTGCTCCGTCTGCACACGGATATCTCCGCCCATCAAATCAATGATGCTCTTTGTAATCGCCATGCCAAGTCCAGTTCCCTGAATGCCGCTCACCGTGGAAGTGCGCTCTCGTTCAAAAGCCTCAAACACTTTTGCGGCAAATTCGGGCGACATACCGATTCCGTTGTCCTTTACACGAAGCTCATAGGTCGCAAACGCCGCCGCAGTATCATCACTCAATTGGGTTAAAGAGACCGCGACCGTTCCGCCATCAGAAGTAAATTTATACGCATTGCTGACAAGATTTAGGAGCACGCGATTCAAGCGGTTTTTGTCGCAATGAACCAGCGGCTGGCTCACCTGCGAATAATTGACCGTATAAACAATTCCTTTGCTGACCATCTGAGTGGCAAACATGTCGCGAACTTCTTCCATCATCTTGCGCAAATCATTTGGACTTTCTTCCAAATCCATTTTGCCGCTTTCAATACGGCTCATCTCAAGCACATCGTTTATGAGCGCAAGCAAATGCTGACTGGAGCCTTCAATTTTGGCGAGATAATCTTTTATCTCCTCCATGTCGATGCCCTCACGCTTTGCAAGATGAATATAACCGATAATCGCATTCATCGGCGTGCGGATATCATGGCTCATGTTTGAAAAGAACACGGTTTTTGCCTTGTTACTCTCTTCGGCCGCAAATTTTTCCCGCTCCATTTTCTTTTCACGGGCACGAATAATCGAATAAATATTGAACATGACCGCAAGAGCAATCGCAATCAGTCCCATCTGGATTACGCTGTTGTTCATAATCGTTTTTTGCACGAGGGAAAGTTTTGACTGCAAGAATTTCGCTTCCACACGGTTACGCATCGCATTTTCTTCGATACCATATAATTTCATCTCACCCGTGTAGAATGAGTTGATGTCAGTAACCACTTTTTGCGTGTTGGAATTTGTTGCCTGACGCATCCACAAAAGCGAAGTGAAGAAAATTAAGAACAAAAGCGCGACCCATACGACTGTCGTCTTTCCAAAACGCTGTTCAGTATCACGCTTAAAAACAATGCGGAAAAACAAAAATCCTATCAAGCTCCAGAACGCAAGAATCAGATAGGACTCCGCAGAAAGCACGCTCATCTGCCAGAAATTCGGCACGAGCAGGAACAGGCTGAACAACATCGCCATAATGCAGCCGATGACACCCGTTACTTTTATCCGCTTGTTTCGCTCTGTCCTTGCGATTCGATATGCGCTTGCCGACGTATAGCCATATGCAAAGGTCGCGCCGATGGTCGTCACATCCACAATCCAGCCAATTGCCGTTCTGCCGAGAAAAGGAATGACAATCGAAATGAGCGCGATAAACAAAATAGCGTTGCGAGGAGCATTGTTTTTTCCCACGCCGGAAAACCATTTGGGAAGAATAGAATCTTTTCCCATAGCATACAAAAGCCGGCTCGCCGCAATCGTATTACCGATGATACCTGTAATAATCGCTCCTACGACTGCGACACCCAGCACAACCAGACCTGTCACCCCTCTACTCTTCTCTAACGCAAAGAACACAGGCATCCGTTGCGTACCAGATAATTTACCCAAAGAAGCAATATAAGCAGGCCAGCCAGAGAATTTTTCAGGTTGTACCGAAGAAGCGACAAACGTCAGCACCACATAGGCAAACACACCGGAAACAACTGCAACCGCCATAATCAAAAAAGCGCGCTTTACCGGAAAATTAAATTCAGATGAAGAATGCGAGATTGACTCAAAGCCGACAAATGCCCATGGTGTAAATGAAACGATGCTGAAAATCTGAAAAAAACATTTGTTTTCCTTTGCAAAGGCAGGCATAAAATCAGTCGCGTCCAGATTTCCGCTTTTTACGACAAGAACAAAACAAACAGAGACACCCAAGAGAAGCAGGACAGCCATCACTATCTGCACGATGATGGAAACTCGCCGGGCAAACATACAAATCAATGCCAGTACCCACAAGATGCCAAGCTGCAAGAGGACTTCACCCATGTAGATGTCGTAGCCGGCTAACCGATAATGAAAGCCGAATTGCAACAGATGTCCAAAAAGATTGCAACAAATCAATGCGAGAGCCGTAAGGTTTGCCCATAAAATCGCAATATATGTAAGGCTCAAGAACCATGCGCTCAAAAAACCGTGGTCATAGCCATAGGTCTCTTTTGCATAGTCAAAGGTACCGCCAGAATCAGGATAACGGTTCATCATAAAATGATAGTTCACACCGATGAACAGCATGAGGACCGCACCAATTATCATTCCAATCGCCGTTCCCAGAGGTCCAGCCACAGGCAGAAAAGTCGTTCCTGGCATAACAAAGGCACCCCAGCCCACAGCCGAGCCAAAAGCCAGAGCCCATGCGCCCACAGGAGATAGATATTGGGTTAAGCCAGATAATTCTTTATCCATATTTCTATAATATCACAGTTTACGCAAGAAAGCAAAAAAAACGAGACTAAAACCACGCAGGATTAAACATATGAATTATCGCGAACAATTTTGCAAGGGTACACACAAACATCGCAATGACACTGGCGGCATACATCAATTTGACAGAGCGGTGTATATCTTCGATTTCTGGTTCCCGCCATCGCCTGCCTAAGTACGGGCGTCGCTCCAAAATGCCGCCATAATATGCGTCACCACCCAATTGCAGACGCAACGCACCCGCACATGCAGATTCAGTTTGCCCGGCATTGGGACTTTCATGTTTATATCGGTCGCGTAAAAATGTTCTTGCGGCACGAATAGGATTGTACGGGAACGCATATCTACTAAACACCGAGCACAAATACAACACCAGCGCACCGATTATCATGCTCAAAGCCGCAATCCGGGAAGCAATTCCATTGGCTACGTCATCAAAACGCGCGGCAACCGTACCAAAATATCGGTAACGGGTGTTCTTGTAGCCAATCATACTGTCCATCGTGTTGATTGCCTTGTACAAAAACGCAAGAGGGGCGCCACCAACCGCATACGCAATCATAGGTGCGACAACACCATCAGTCGTGCTTTCCGCCACAGTCTCAACACACGCTTTGATGACACCTGGCTTGTCCAACATATCAGTATCGCGCCCCACAATTCGTCCGACTGCAGCGCGCCCCTCTTTGAGCGAATTGCTGAGACTCATGTACACATTGTCCGCCTCATCGCGCAGATTTCGTGCGGCAAGACATTGGTAGCCCCAGAACACATCGAGCGCACAAGAAGCATACACAAGCGCGCGGATTTCAAACCGCAAACCGCAGTACATAAGCCCGTATATCAGCAAAAATGGCACAGTAAAAGCGTACATGCAGACCACGAGCGCAAGCAATCCGCCCGCAATCCGCTCACCCCATTTCGTAGAGGGGAAAACCGCGCGAAAAAGCGATTCCAAATGAGCAATCAGTTTTCCCAGCAACACCACCGGATGCGGAAAACAGCGCGGATCGCCTAAAAGCGCGTCCAACAAAAAAGCGGCGGGAAGTTTAAAAAACTGGAATAAAAGATACAGATTCATCTTCTGTTATAGTATCAAATTATCGAGCATTTGTCACATTGATTTCGCCAAAGCGGAACATGCCACAGACCGTCTGCCACCCATAATATGAGCTGACCTCATCACTCTGTCTTTCAAGCGGCCGCGCACTAAACTGACTGAACAACGCCATCTGTGTTCCGCCATGCGCCACCACCACAATGCTGTCCGCCTCATCTTCAGAGACAATTTGCGTGAACGCCCGCGCCGTCCGCTCAATGAATTGCGCGATACTCTCACCCGCACTTTTTTCTGACGGCGGACATTTCATTTGCGCATTGCTGTCCACAAAAGCCTGATACAGCGCGCGCGTCTCATCATCAGCAAAAAGCTCATCTGCAGTACGGTTTTCAAAAAGCCCAAAATCCATCTCACGAAACGAGTCTACAACGCGCACTTCCGCCTCAGGGTACAAGGTTTTCGCTGTCTGCAAGGCGCGCTTCATCGGGGAAACATATACTTTTTTAGGAGAAAGCACTTGTTCCCGTAAGGCGGGGCTTAAGGAAGCGGCATACGAGGCAAGATAATCTTTTGTGCGAAGCACCTGCTCTTTTCCTGCCGCGCACAAATCCAAATCAGTCGCCCCGCCCGCATAGCGTTTCTCAAGATTCGCCTGTGTCGCGCCATGACGGAATACCATAAGCGCGCGGGATTTTTTTTGCAGGCAGTTCAGGCTCCCCTTTATGACGCGCGGAATGCCAGCCGTCATCAACACAACGCAGTCCGCAAGATACGCAAGCGCAATGTTCAGCCGTCCGTTCTGTTCACGCTCCTTGCGCAAACTTTTTTCCAAAGGAATAATGCCCAGCCCCATCTCCGTCGCAATCACCACAGAAAAAGAAGCCAGTCGCACACAGGTTGCAGACAATTGCGGGCAAAGCGGCGCACAACCATTCTCTTCCTGCGAAAAAGCATGGACATCCGCCTCTGAAACGGTATGGCAAAATTCTGGAGAAATATGCAGACTTTCAAAAAAAGCATGGCGACCACTACAGTCGCCACCAAGAATCAAAATCATGCTACCACGTACCCGTCTTTCAACCGCTTTTCAAATTCATCCACCGGAAGCGGCTTGTCAAAATAAAATCCTTGGGTGTTCAAATTGGGATATCCCGACACGTCAAAAAAAGCAAGCCGCTCAACTTCTGTAGTAAGTCTGTTTCTGCTGATAAAACTAATCAAAGAGCGGATAACCAAATCAAGACGCTGCATGTCAAGCTCAGTAAGAGGAAAAGTATTCGTCGGCCGCCACAACGTATTTTTGACGACCGTAAATTGAGAAGTCACAACGCGCTTAAAAAGAACTACCTCGCCTTTGCGTCCGTCATTGTAGTCTTCAAGTATTTCGCCATTCCCTAACTGCTCTTCGACAGGACCTGCATAAAACTCGGTGACTCCTCTGCAAATATCAAACAACTTGCATAAATCAAAGAGAATCTGCACAAACTCATCCCGCTTGAATGTCGCAGGATTCGTCATCGAGTCCACCAGCCGCTCAAACAAAATGTGAAACTCATGCTCATCGATATTTGATTTCATTTCATGCAGTTTATTGCCAGCCATACAATTTGTTATTTTACCACACAAACTGAAAATGCACAAATTTTATCAGCATAGGTTCAGCGTTCTTTCTTTAGTTCAGCGGCCAATATTGCCTCTTTTTCCTCAACCTCTTCGTAGTTAAGCGGGCGTTTTCCATAAATCAAACCGTGCTCGTCCTCGTCGGGATGTTTGCCATACGGAGCGTTTGCGAGCAAAAGTTTGAGACGGTTCAGCTGATTAACTTCGCTGGAGCCCGGATCGTAGTCGATTGCAGAAATATTTGCCTCTGGATAGCGACGACGGAGTTCCTTGATAACGCCACGACCGCAGACATGGTTCGGCATACAAGCGAACGGCTGAACACAGGCGAAAGTCTTTACGCCTTCGTGAATCAAATCAACCACTTCGCCAGTCAAGAACCATCCTTCACCGGTCACATTGCCAAGCGAAATGATGTCCTTCGCATATTCCATCTTCTCGTAAATTGAGGTGGGCGGTGTAAAGCGTTTGCTCTTGGCGAGCGTCTTTGTCACATAGCCACGGAATTTTTCGGTCATCCAAATCAAAAGACGCGCAATTCTCTCGCCGCTCTTTGGAACAGCAAGATTCTTATGCTTAAAGATATTATCCGAGAAGTTGTACAACAAGAAGTCGATGAATCCCGGCTGAACACATTCTGCGCCCTCTTCCTCAATGGTCTCCACCAGATTGTTGTTCGCAGTCGGGTGCAGTTTGACCAAGATTTCGCCGACAATCGCGACGCGCGGCTTTTTAATCGGCAAAAGCTCAAGATTGTCAAAATCACGCACAACGCCGCGTACAATTTTGTGGTACTTGTGGAGCGTCATATTCTTGAGCTCGCGACCGATAATCTCATTCCATTTTTCGTACAACGCATTCGCGCTTCCCGGCACTTTTTCATACGGGCGTGTACGGTACAACACGTGAATCAGCAAGTCGCCCAAGATGAACGCCATGACGATGCCCTTTCCAAGCGAAAACGTGAGCTTAAAGCCCGGATTGTTTTCCAAGCCCTGTGCAGAAAGCGAGATGACCGGAACATGTCCCCAGCCCGCATCGTTCAACGCGCGGCGGATAAAGCCGATGTAGTTGGTCATACGACAGCCACCGCCAGTCTGGATAATCGCAAGGCTCACGTGGTCGATATCATATTTTCCGCTTTCGAGAGCAGCCATCAGCTGACCCGTCACAAGAATTGCAGGATAACATGCGTCGTTATTCACGTACTTTAAGCCAACATCAACCGCTGCCTTGTCTACTTCGGGCAAGAATTCAATCTTGTAGCCCTCATATTCAAACACTTTCTGATGCAGGCGCATGTGAATCGGGCTCATCTGCGGAGCGAGAATCGTATGCGTATATTTGAATTCTTTTTCAAAGGGTTTACGATGATATGCCGAAGACTTTGCGGGGAGCTTCTTTCTGTTGCGCTGACGCTCTTTGACCGCGGCAATCAGACTGCGGATACGAATACGAACCGCGCCCAAGTTAGAGCCTTCGTCAATCTTAATCAGTGTGTACATGCGTCCTTTCGCCTTCATGATTTCGTCCACCTGGTCGGAAGAAATCGCGTCCAGACCGCAACCAAATGAAGTGAGCTGAACAAGCTCCAGATTCGGCATACCGGTGACAAACGAGCCGGCACGATACAAGCGGCTGTGATATGTCCACTGGTCAACAATACGCAAAGGTCGCTCCACTTTGCCCAGATGAGCGACAGACTCTTCGGTAAAGACCGCAAGACCAAGACCGTTAATCATCTCAGGAATACCATGGTTGATTTCGGGGTCAAGGTGATACGGACGACCAGACAGCACGATACCGTTTGCACCGCGCAAAATCATCTCTTCGAGAGCCTCTTCGCCCGCCTGCTGCACTTCTTTGCGGAACTTCGCCTGCTCTTTCCAGCCAGCGTCAACTGCCTCAGCAATTTGTTCGCGGGTCAGCGTCTTAAAATGCGGACTCAGCTCTTCATACAGGCGTTCTGTAAGGCGTTCCTTGTTTTCAATCGGCAGGAACGGATTCATAAAGAGCACGCTCGGATCCTGACGGAGCGCGTCCACGTTATTTTTCAACACTTCGGAATAGCTCGTGACAATCGGACAGTTGTAGTGGTTGTCCGAGCCAGCATCTTCAATCTGCTCATACGGAGCGCACGGATAGAAAATGAACTTGCAGCCCACTTTGAGCAAATGCGCGATGTGTCCGTGAGAAATCTTTGCCGGATAACAGACTGACTCTGACGGAATGGTCTCCAAACCTGACTCAAACACACTGCGTGTTGAGCGCGGAGAAAGCCGCACACGGAAGCCCAATTTGGTAAAGAACGTAAACCACATCGGATAGTTTTCGTACATATTGAGGACGCGCGGAATACCCACCTCGCCCATCGGCGCATCAGAAAGCGCAAGCGGCTTGTAGCTGAACAAGCGGTCGTACTTCCATTTGAACAGATTAGGCAAGCCCTTGTTCTCATCGGTCGCGCCACTTGATTTTGCGTTTCCTGCGTCCACAACTTCTTTTCCGCCAGCCGCACGTTCAGCACCACGCTCACAACGGTTGCCCGTCACAAATGTGCGCACACGACGACCATCGGTTCCGTCATCGCTGTTCGTAGAGAATGTGTTTATCGTCAAAAGACAGTTGTTCTGACAGCCACCACAGCGGCGCAGTTCCAAATCAACATGGAAATTATCCAGCTGCTCAGGGCTTGCGATGCCAGAATGAATGATTGGCGGAACAAAGCCAATTTCTTCGCCAGGTTTAGGAGCGGTCAAATCACGCCACTGGTCGTATGCAATCAACGCCGCACCGTATGCGCCCATAAGACCTGCCACGTCGGGGCGGTACACATGAACGCCTGCAATTTTTTCAAAAGCACGGAGAACTGCGTCGTTGTAGAACGTACCGCCCTGCACAACAACCTTTGTTCCGATTTCACTCGCATTACGCAATTTGATAACTTTGAAAAGCGCGTTTTTGATAACTGAATATGAAAGGCCCGCAGAAATATCGGCAATCGTCGCACCCTCTTTTTGCGCCTGTTTAACACGGCTGTTCATAAAGACCGTACAACGGCTTCCCAAGTCAACCGGCTTTTGCGCCAGCAAAGCGATACGAGAGAATTCTTTTATATCAAGGCTCATTGAATTTGCGAACTGAGACAAGAATGAGCCACAACCCGAAGAACACGCCTCATTCAACTGAATTGATACAATCGCGCCGTCTTTCATACGAAGACACTTCATGTCCTGTCCGCCGATGTCGAGCAAGAACTCTACGCCGGGAACAAAGAAATCTGCCGCGCGATAATGCGTAATCGTCTCAACTTCGCCCGCATCCACGCCCAATGCCGCCTGAAACAACGCCTCGCCATAGCCCGTAGAAACTGAGCGCGCGATATAGGCATGTTTCGGAAGAATCTTGTACAAATCTTTTAAGACGCGCACCGCCAAATCGACCGGATTACCCGCGTTCATATCATAGAAACGCCACAGAATGCGACCTTTCTGGTCAATCAAAACAGCCTTTGTTGTAGTTGAGCCGGCATCCAATCCCAAGAACACAGGTCCACTCGCCTCTGCAAGCGGTGCGGTTTCCGTCGTCTCTTTTGCATGGCGTTCTTTGAATTCATCCAAATCCGCCTGATCTTTGAACAAGGGTTCCAGACGCTGCACTTCCTGCATCTCTGCGCCAACGAGATTCTTTAAGTTCTCTCTGAATTCGGCAATTGTCGGATATTCGGGCTGAGCCTGACCGGTGATAACAGAATGCTTTGTGTCCGCATTGAGCGCGCTGCCTGCCGCCACGAACAACTGTGAGTTATCGGGAACAATAATCGCATCGCCTTCCAAATGCAAGGTCTCAATAAAACGCGCGCGCAACTGGTCAAGGAAGTGAAGCGGGCCGCCCAAGAATGCGACATTTCCACGAATCGGCTTACCACAAGCAAGACCGCCAATCGTCTGGTTTACAACCGCCTGGAAAATAGACGCGGCAATATCTTCACGGCGCGCGCCTTCGTTAATCAGCGGCTGCACATCAGTCTTTGCAAAAACGCCACAACGCGCCGCAATCGGATAAATTGTCGTGCATCCAGCCGCAAGTTTGTTCAATCCGGGCGCATCGGTCTCCAAAAGAGCCGCCATCTGGTCAATAAATGCGCCCGTACCGCCCGCACAAGTGCCGTTCATGCGCTGGTCAACGCCGCCAGTGAAATATGTAATCTTTGCGTCCTCACCACCAAGCTCAATCACCACGTCGGTACGGGGGATGAGTTTTTTAACGGCGGTAGTAGCCGCGACAACTTCCTGAATAAACGGAATATTAAGCCACTGAGAGACAGAAAGACCGCCTGAGCCAGTCACTTTCGCACTGATTTGGCGTTTGTCTCCTTGGGGAAGTTTTTTTTCAAGTTCATCAAAAGCGCGGTTCACCACCGTGATAATCGTATTGCGGATATCCGCACGGTGTCGCTCATAGGCAGAAAAAAGAAATGTTCCGTCATCGTCCAGCGCGACAACCTTTACCGTCGTTGAACCGACATCAATTCCTATTCTGATTGGATTAACTGCTGGTGTAAACTGCAAATCAGCCATCAATATCCCCTTGTTTGCATAGTATATTCTATTATTATACTACAAATGCGAGGATTAGGCAATGTTTAGGCTTGCTTTGATTATTTTCCTACTTGATCAATTGTGCCGTACTCACACAATGCGTCGGCAACATGAGCATGTTCCAAGAGCTCCAGGTTTTTCTTAATCTTTTTGTAAATACGGATTTCGCCAAAGCCCGTGCCGCCGCCAAGAACTTTCAGCAACTTGCGCTGACCTTCAGGAGCTTCATAATCACGTACGAACATTTCTTCAGTCTTACAGAAAATATCCACATCAATGACCAGACGTTTTCGATGAACGCTCACCGTCCAATGCAACTTTTCGCCGTCAGCGTCTACAGGCATCTCAAAACAATCATGCACTTCGGTCAACTTATCGAACAAGCGGTCTTTAATCTGCAGCACTTCGCCCTCATGGCACACAAAAAGCTTTAACGCACCATCATATTCGCCATTAATCGCAAAGCATGACTTTACCAGCGGCTTACCAGATATGATACTAATCAGATTTGATGAAGAGATATGGAATGCAGGCGATGGCAAACCAGCACCCCACAGACGGTCAATATAGCCAGATGACTTCCGAGGAACAACGGTATACTCAACGCCATCAACATGAACAACGCCAGCAAAAACCGTTTTCGCCCCATTCGCAATCCAAAAATCATTTTTCTTGCTGTATAAAGGCGCAGAAGAAATATGCTTTTCATAATGCAGATTCCAGTCAATCGCGCCTGTATTGCATAAAAGTTCAGGAGACTCACGCAACTCACGTTCCGTCACACGGACAAAGCCCGCCAAATGCTCGTCACCAAAACTACACTCTTCAATTCTAAACTCGCTCTCGGATTTGTTCCACTGCAACTGCGCTGAAGGCATAAAACGGTTGAACTGCTTGCCTTCATAACCAAACATGCCGGCTTTTACCAGCACATACGACGGCTGCACAGCCCGTTCCTGCGAAGCATTTCTTGCGGACTCAGTTCCTGCCATTGTATACTGCAAATCTGAATTTGAAAGCGACAGTTTTGAAGTTTGTGCTAAAACAGGATTCTTTGGCGAGACAGCGGGATTTACCAGATACAACTCAATAAAGAAAGAACGCTCTTCACCGGTAATTTTATTGACGCCGACAAAACTATACCGCCAACGCTCATACCCATTATGACGCAATTTACCTTTTAATATATAATGCTCATAGCGCAACTGTTTCTTCGATACAGCCATAGTGAATCCACCCTTTCTTATATTGTCGGCAAATTGTCAAAAGTCTTCACTATTTTTCTATATATACTTGCTCTTACTTGAACAATTTATTCAGCGTCTTACTAAAATCTGCTTTTTCCTCAGGAAAATTATCATCCAGATACATATACTTGCACTTACTTGAACAATTTATTCAGCGTCTTACTAAAATCTGCTTTTTCCTCAGGAAAATTATCATCCAGATACTCGAAGCATTCCACCGCGACGCGCTGAACATGCTCGTACCAGATTCGATACAATTCCGGCTCAAAATCATCTCCCGGATACGGTGCTCCCTGTACATCGGAAACCAACTGACGCAACATCTTTACACATTGCTCATATTTTTTGTTCATACGTGCCCCCGTTCTTTTACTATACAAGCAAAAATCTTTTCTCGCAACACTTTTTTAGCAAAAACATACTCACCAAAAGATGAGATTACCATCCTTCCACAATACTCACGCCGCTTGACGTACCCAAACGGCTCGCCCCAGCCTCAATCATCTCCCGTGCCGTCTGCGCGCTTCGTATTCCACCGCTTGCTTTCACGCCCATAGAATCGCCGACCGTCTCACGCATCAGCTTGACCGCATGCACGCTAGCCCCGTTAGGAAGAGATTTTCCATCCGCATCCTTTGGCGTCGCAAATCCCGTGCTGGTCTTTACAAAATCCGCTCCGGCTATTTTCGCGCACTTGCTCGTCCGAACAATTTCTTCGTCTGTCAGATAGCAAGTCTCCAATATTACTTTTACAACCGGATTTTTATGCATCGATTTTCCGACAGTATGCGCGGCCTGAACCACATAGAAAATGTCACGCTCCACATCATCAAATCTGCCTTCTTTTGCCGCACCAATATCGATAACCATGTCAACTTCATCGGCACCCTTCTCCACCGAATTCGCCGCCTGAGCCGCCTTATCTTCCGTCGCATCCGCACCCAACGGAAAACCTATCACAGTGCACACTTTTACTTCACTTCCAGAAAGCAATGACGCGGCAAAAGGCACATACACAGGATTCACACAAACCGAAGCAAATCCATGAGTCTTTGCTTCAGCACAAAGTTTTTCTATATCTGCACGAGTCGCCACCGCAGATAACTGAGTATGATCTATCATTTTCGCAACAGCTTCTTTTGTCATAACATCCACCTGAACAATAAAAAATCACTCTTTTCAATAATATAATAGCCATGCAAATCGTCCGCGTCAATGCGAAGTAATTAATAAAGATTAATTTTTTTAAGATTTTTTTAAGAATTCTGGTTTAAAATTAGAAAGAAGAATTTATTTCTTGGGAGATGTTATGAAAAGCTTATCACTTACGTTAAAGATTGCAATCCTTGCAGCGGTTGGAATTATCATTTCTTCAATCGCAGTTGCCATCATCGCAATCAACATCAACTCTGGTGAAATCAAAGAATTGATTAGAGAACAATTGGACACCACAGAAATGGGCGTCATGGAAACATTGGCGACACGCAAAATCGCTGTCGAACGCGCTACATTCGCCCTTGCGGATAAAACACGTCTTGCTGCCGCTTTGGCCGAGGATGACAAACCAACTGCCGAAAAGCTCGTTCGAGAAGAAGTTGACGCGCTCGGCGTTGACATTCTTTTCGTTACCGACGCGAACGGCGTTGTATTTGCAGGTGGCAGACCAGGCACCGACCTCTCACGTTCAGACGTTGTAAGCGAGGCTATCAAAGGGCAGGCTGCCGTAAGTTACGAAGACACAGAATTCACTTCTTACGCAATGCTCGTTGGACAGACTGTAAGAAAAGACGGAGAGATTGTTGGCGCTGTTGTTTGTGGCTACAATCTTGACAACAATTTTGTTGAAGAAATTAAAACCGCATATAAAGTTGAATGTACCGTTTTTGACGACACAACTCGCATCGCAACAACACTCGGCTCTAATTTCATCGGCACAAAACTGGACAACCAGAACATCATCGGTATCGTCATGAGAGGCGGAGAGACATACAGTGGTGAAAACACGATTAACGGACAGGTATACATGTCCATTTACGCCCCTCTCAAAGACGGAAGTGGCAATGTGACCGGTATGCTGTTCGCGGCAAAATCAAAACGCGTAATTGACGAAGCATCACAAAAGATGATTTTCATCATTCTTCCTGTCGTTATCGGTTTGATTGTCGTACTCGTAATCCTTTCATTCATCCTTCTCAAGAGAATGCTTAACCCGCTTATCGGAGTTAAGGATACATTGATGGACATTTCAAGCGGTGACGCAGACTTGACCAAGCGCATCGATCTTAAGTCACAGGATGAAATCGGTGACGTTGTAAACGGCTTTAACGCATTCGCAGGCAAGTTGCAGACAATCATCGCAGATGTCAAGAACTCAAAAGACGATTTGGTTGTCGCCGGCGATGACATGGCGAGTGCCGCACAGGACACCGCAAGCTCAATCACTGAGATTATCGCAAACATCGAGAGCATGCACAAACAGATTGAAGGTCAGAAAGGCAGCGTAGACCAGACTGCGGGCGCAGTGAACGAGATTGCGTCTAACATCGAATCTTTGGAGCGCATGATTGAAAGCCAGTCAAGCGGTGTTACCCAGGCTTCTGCGGCTGTTGAGCAGATGATTGGAAACATCTCTTCTGTAAACAGTTCAATGGACAAGATGGCGACGTCTTTCGGCGAGCTCCGCACAAACTCACAGGTCGGATTTACCAAACAGCAGGCTGTAAACGACCGCGTAAAGGAAATCGAAAGCCAGTCAGAGATGTTGCAGGAAGCGAACGTGGCAATTGCAGCTATCGCAAGCCAGACGAACTTGCTCGCTATGAACGCGGCTATCGAAGCGGCGCACGCTGGCGAGGCAGGAAAAGGCTTCGCAGTTGTTGCTGACGAAATCCGTAAGTTGTCTGAGACATCTACCGCACAGTCAAAGACTATCGGCGACCAGCTGACCAATATTAAAGACTCAATCAATGAGGTTGTTACCGCTTCTGGTGAGGCAAGCCGCGCATTTGAGTCTGTTTCTCACAAACTGGAAGAAACTGATGCCCTTGTTATGCAGATTAAGGCCGCAATGGAAGAGCAGAATGAAGGCTCAAAGCAGATTACCGAAGCTTTGCACAACATGAACGACAGTACCGTGGAAGTTCGCAACGCATCTTCTGAAATGGAAGAAGGCAACAGAATGATTCTGAAAGAAGTACAGAATCTCCAGAACGCGACCATGGCGATGAACGAAAGCATGGAAGAAATGTCAATCGGTGCCCGCAAGATTAACGAGACGGGAGCAACGCTGAGCGATATTTCTGGCAAAGTAAAAGACTCAATCAATCAGATTGGTGAGCAGGTAGACCAGTTCAAGGTCTGATGATTATTCAAAACGGGCAGGATGCAGGACGTCCTGCTCTCAGTTAAATTGATTTCAAAGGGGCTGTCCAATAAGTATGGGGCAGCCCTAATTATTTTAAATTTACAAGTGAATACAAATCTGCTAAAATTTAAATATGAGCAGAGGCGTAAGCGATAAAATCACATACAAACCATATAACCAGCACGAGCAGTGGCTC
>JAFSTK010000008.1 GCA_017450535.1 Treponema sp. | reverse complement strand
TAACAGCTTTCATCGCTTCTGAGAATTCAAAAGTAATGCGCTCACTGTTAATCACTTTAAGTGGCTCTTCCACATAGTGATAGTTCATCGCAATTGTAATTTCCTGTCCGTTGTACTGGCATGGGAATTCTTCTTTTGCGTCTCCCAAATCAGATTCTTGTGATGTAATAGTAAGTACACCCGGAATTGCAGTCAAGAAAATACGACCTGCTTTTTTATCTACCATAAGTGATGTGCGTTTAAGAGCATCCATCAAATCACTTTTTTGTACCTGGAAACTATTTGGCTGCTGTTCAGGAATAACACGCTGATAGTTCGGAAACTGACCGTCAAGCAATGTTGAAGAAAGCTCATAATTTGCAAAACGGAAGAAAATCATTTTGTCCACGATGGCAATAGAAACATTTCCTTCATCAGAAGCGTGTTTTGCTACAATATTCAATACTTTCGGATGTACGATTGCCGACGGAAAATCCATTGCACCGTCCAAAACTGCTTTTGAAGCATATGCAAGACGACGACCATCAGTCGCAACCAAGACCAAATTATTGTCTTTCTTTTCAAAATAAACGCCGTTCATAAAATAGCGTGTCTCATCTTCACTAACTGCAAATGATGTCTGTGCAATCATTGCTTTCAATTCTTTTCCCGGTACTTCAAAGAAAGGAACTTCCTGTACTTCAGGGAATTCAGGGAACTTATCCTGAGACATACATTTGAGCTGGAATTTAATTTTCTTTGCTGTATGACGAATAATTGCAATTGTCTGATTTTCTTTTTGTTCAAGGTTGAATTCAATTTCACCAGTAGGAAGTGATGCAAGAATTCCCATAAACTTATCACAGAAAATTGTCGTTGAACCTTCTTCCTGAATATCAACGGGAATCTTTGTTTCAAAATTTACTTTTATATCAGTTGCTTTGATAACAAGCGTATTGTTTTGCGCAATAATCATTACATTAGAAAGAATTGAAAGTGCGCTCTTTGTAGAAATAATTTCCTGAGCAATTGCAATTTCACCAATCATTGCGTCACGGTCAAAAGTAAATTTCATTTTTTTCTCCCTGGAATTATGTTTTTCACAATTCCTATTTATATAAATTTATATAAATTCTAGTAACAGTAATAGTAGGCTCTGTGAATTTGTGGAAAACTTAAGTATTTTATTGTAATGTAAGAGATTACCGATTGGAAAACTCTTTCATTTAAATCCACAGGTTTTCAACTTTTCCACAGCTTTATAAGTTATCCACAACTTATCACCATTATTGTATCATACTTTGCACAATTTGTCTTTATTTTTTATAGTCCTTTATTTCTCGCATTAATTGCTGAATAGTAGTATCTAGTGAAGAGTCAGTTTTTATAGCATCAGCAATTTTTTCATATGAATGCATCATCGTAGAATGATCACGACCACCAAATTCAGTGCCAAGTTCCGGATATGAATATTCTGTCAGATTGCGTGAAATATAAATAGCAATTTGTCGCGGAATAACAAATTTAGTTGAACGCTTGTTGCTTTTTATATCGGCCATAGAAATATTGTAATGATTAGCCACAACTTTCTGAATGTTTTCTACCGTAATGGTACCAGAAAGGGGGGAACTAAAAATATCACGCAATTGTTGCTGAGCGATTTCTATCGTTACTGTTTTTCCAACAAGTTCTGCATAGCCAATCATTTTGGTAAGACAGCCTTCTAAATCACGCACATTTGTCTGTACATTTTTGGCAATGTAATCAATAACATCTGCAGAAATACGATTGATAGTAGATGCAGGGAATTGATTTGTTTCTAACAAAAGTTCTTTTTTCTTTTCAAGAATTGCACGACGAGTCTCATAATTTGGTGGCTGCAAATCAATGTTCAGACCACGAGAAAAACGTGTACGAAGTCGTTCTTCAATAAACTTCAACTCATTAATAGGACGGTCGCAAGTAAATACCATCTGACAATTTCTGTCGTACAATGCATTGAATGTATAGAACAATTCTTCCTGAGTAGAATCTTTGTCTTTCAAAAAGTGAATATCATCCAATAAAAGAACATCAAGTTTACGATATTTATTTTTAAACTTTTCAGTTGTCTGCGTGCGGACAGCCGTGATAAATTCATTTGTAAAAGTTTCTGCGCTGATGTAACAGATTTTACATTTGTCGCCTTTTTCAGCATAAATGTAATTTCCGATTGCCTGCATCAAATGTGTTTTACCTAAACCGACGCCACCGTAAATCAAAATTGGATTATATGCTTTACCCGGATTTTTTGCCGCTGCTAATGATGCGTTGTATGCGTAAATACTGTTTTCACCAGGAACAAAATTACTAAAGGAATAATCTTCTCTTAATTGAGGATGTTTTTTTGCGACAGGCGATGAATTTGAAGTTTTTTCATCATTTGCAGTTTGTTTTGGTTCAGTATAAGAACTTGTAGTTGCCGCAGGAGTTGGTGTTTTTACAGTTTCATTTTTTATGATATATGTAAGTTTGATGGATTGACCGGTTAATTCTTGAATTTTTTTCTCAATTTTTGAAGTTATGCCACGAATATCCATTTGCTGGCGCATAAATTCTGAGGCGACAGATACAGTGATTTCAGAAATAGTGTCTTCCACATATGAGACTTTAAACCAAAGGATAAATTCATTTTCTTTGCCTTCAGCTTTATATTCTGTATGGATTTGATTCATTGCTTCGTCAAAAAAGACACGATAATTCTGTTCAGCCATGGGTTTATTATATCTCACCTTTACTTTTTTCTTCAATACAGATATACTTCTTTTACCTTTATCTCTTCTTATATAAAAGTGAAAGAAGTTAAATTAATCCTAAGGAAATAAAAGTGACAGCATCCTATTCAGCAGGAAATATTCAGGTTTTGAAGGGGCTTGAAGCCGTTCGTAAACGCCCCGGTATGTACATTGGTTCAACAGGTCCGCGTGGTCTGCATCATCTGGTATATGAAGTAGTGGACAACTCAATCGATGAAGCTATGGCTGGCTTTTGTGACACGATTACAGTTGCGCTTGAAAAAGATGACATTGTTCGTGTTGAAGATAATGGCCGTGGTATTCCTGTTGATATGCACCCCACTGAGCATGTAAGCGCATTGGAACTTGTTTTGACTCGTCTGCATGCGGGCGGTAAATTTGATAAAGGTTCATACAAAGTATCTGGCGGTTTGCATGGCGTTGGTGTTTCTTGTGTAAATGCGCTTTCTGTTTGGCTTGAAGCAACCGTAGACCGTGACGGCAAAAAATATTGCCAAAAATATGCAATTGGTGTTCCTAAATCAAAAGTAGAAGAAATCGGTCCAAGCGACCGCCATGGAACGACAATTCGCTGGAAAGCGGACAGCAGCATTTTTACTGAGACGACAACCTATGATTTTGACGTGCTCAAAACTCGTTTGCGCGAACTGGCATTTTTGAACAGCGGCATTACAATTATTTTCCGCGATGAACGTCTTGAAACTCCAAAAGAGGAAATTCTCAAATTTGAAGGCGGTATTGTTCAGTACGTCAAAGAAATGAACAATCACAAGCAGAGCAAATTTTATCTGCCTGCAGAGCCTATCTACATCACAGGTGAAAAAGATGATGTAATTACCGAGCTTTCATTCCAATACAATTCTGGCTTTGATGAAAGTATCAACACTTATGTAAACGACATCAACACGCGCGACGGTGGTACACATTTGGAAGGCTTTAAGTCCGCGCTGACGTTTGTGTTGAACAAGGCTTTGGATTCAAACGAAAAGCTCAAAAAACGTCTTGATAAAGATGAAAAACTAACGGGCGACGATGTGCGTGCTGGTATTGTTGTAGTGCTTTCTATGAAAGTGCCAGAGCCTGAATTTGAAGGTCAGACCAAAGAGAAATTGGGCAACACTGAAGTGCGCACGATTGTAGATGCGCTCGTAAAAGAAAAGCTGACAATCTTCTTTGAACAGAATCCAGCAGTTTTGGAGAAAGTTCTGGAAAAAGCAATTGCTGAGGCTACGGCTCGAATTGCCGCGCGTAAGGCAAAAGATGCAAGCCGCAAAAAGACGCTTTCCGATGGCTTTGGTCTTCCTGAAAAACTTGCTGACTGTTCACTTAAAGACCCGGAACAGTGTGAAGTGTACATTGTCGAGGGTGACTCTGCGGGCGGTTCTGCCAAAAAAGGTCGTGACCCAAAAACACAGGCGATTCTCCCGTTGTGGGGCAAAATGCTCAATGTTGAGAAAGTCCGCCCAGAAAAAGTTATGAATAACGACAAGTTGGAGCCGGTCATTGCGTCTCTCGGCGCAGGCTTTGGAAAAGACTTTAATATCGAAAAATTGCGCTATCACAAAATTATCATCATGGCTGATGCTGATGTTGACGGCTCACATATTCGTACGCTCCTGCTTACATTCTTCTTCCGCTATATGCCACAGTTGATTGAACACGGTTATGTTTATCTCGCTATGCCGCCACTTTTCCGCGTGCAGTTGGGAAAGAAAGACCCTGTCTATTGTTATTCTGATGCAGAACGTGATGCGGCTCTTGACGCATTCGATGAAGAAACCAGAAAGAAAGTAGATGTGCAGCGTTACAAAGGTCTTGGTGAGATGGACGGAAAACAGTTGTGGGAAACGACCATGGATCCCGCTCATCGCAAAATGCGCGTCGTCACTATTCCCGATGCTATGGCAGCCGATAAGATTTTCTCCGTTTGTATGGGCGAAGAAGTTGAACCGCGTCGTCAGTTCATCGAAGAAAATTCAAGCTACGCAAATCTGGATATTTAGGAAATAGAAATGTTAGAAGAAATCAAAACCGCTGAGGGCGGCTCAATTATAAAAATTCCGATTGAAACAGAAGTCAAGCAGGCTTACATTGACTACTCAATGTCAGTCATTGTGCAGCGCGCGCTTCCCGATGTGCGCGACGGCTTAAAGCCGGTTCACCGCCGCATTATGTACGCCATGGATACGCTTCACTTGGCTTCGGGCGGAAAGACCAAAAAATGTGCGACCATCGTTGGTGAAGTGCTGGGTCACTATCACCCGCATGGCGACGCTTCTGTTTATGATGCGCTCGTTCGTTTGGGTCAGGATTTTGCACAGCGTTATACGACGGTTACGCCGCAAGGTAACTTTGGTACGATTGCAGGTGACCCGCCGGCAGCTTACCGTTACACTGAGGCAAAGATGTCCCGTATTACAGAAGAAATGGTTTCAGACATTTCTAAGAATACAGTGGACATGGTGCGCAACTTTGACGACACCACTGATGAGCCGAGCGTACTTCCTTCTAAATTTCCGTTCTTGTTGTGTAACGGTACTACAGGTATCGCTGTCGGTATGGCGACCAACATGCCTACACACAACTTGCGTGAAGTTGCCGCCGCAATTGCCGCATACATTGACAACAACGACATTTCCATTGACGAGTTAATGCATTATATCAAAGGCCCGGACTTTCCGACAGGTGGTATCATCTATGGTCGCGACGGTATCAAAAGAGCATACAAGACTGGTCGTGGCAAAATCACGATTCGCTCAAAGTTTACGATTGAGACTGACCGCCACGGCCGCGAAAGCATTGTCTTTACAGAAGTGCCTTATGGCGTAAACACGACCAACATTATCCGCCGCATAAAGGAACTTATCCGCGACAAGCAGATTGAAGGCGTAACAAATGCCAACGATGAATCTTCTGACCGCTCTGGTATGCGCATTGTGGTGGACTTAAAAAAAGGTGCGATTACCAAAGTCGTGCTGAACCACCTGTTTGCAAAAACGGATTTGCAGTCAAATTTCGGCGTTATCAATCTTGCGCTTGTTCCTCAGGAAAAAGATGGCGAACCTCGTTATGAAGAGCCGGGACTGCTTACACTTAAAGCAAATTATCTTAAGCCGGAAGTGCTGAACTTAAAACAGCTCGTCCAGCATTTTGTTAATCACCGTGACGAAGTAATTACCCGTCGCACGATTTATGACCTCAAAGTTGCTAAGCACCGTATGCACATCTTGCAGGCGCTTATCACGGCAATCAACAATATCGACGAAGTAATTAAGATTATCCGTGGAAGTGAGACGACAGAGCAGGCAAAACTCAAACTTGAGCAGCGTTTTAACTTTGACGATGAGCAGGCACAGGCAATCGTTGATATGCAGCTCAAACGTCTCACACATTTGCAGATTGAAGATTTGCAGAAAGAAATCCGCGAGTTGCAGGCGTTGATTGACCACTTGGAAGATTTGCTTGCGCATCACGAAAAAATTCTTGCTCTCATCAAAGACGAGACAAACGAGCTTGCCGCAAAATATGGCGATGACCGCCGTACCGATATTGTTGCAGACGAAGTTGAAGAAATCAACATGGAAGATATGATTAAGGAAGAAGAAGTCGTCGTGATGATTTCTAAACTTGGTTATATCAAACGCGTTCCGCTTACCGCATACAAGAGTCAGAGTCGTGGTGGAAAGGGCAGCATGAGCGCGAACCTTGTTGAAGATGACTATATAAATCAGATATTTATAGCCACTACACATTCGTATATTACTTTTATTACGAACGAAGGCAAGGCATATTGGGTCAAAGTGCATGAGATTCCAGAAGCCAGCCGTGGTAGCCGTGGCTCACACATTAAGTCTTTGCTTGCCGTTTCTGCAAATGAAGAGATTACAACGATTGTCACGATGAAGGAATTCGATGCGGATTTGAACATCTTTATGGCGACTGCAAATGGCGTTGTCAAAAAGACACCGATTACCGAATTCGCAAATGCAAAGACTCGTGGCGTTATTGCAATCAAATTGGAAGAAGGTGACAAACTGGTGTCATCAATCATGACCAGCGGAAAAGACGAACTAATGTTAGTTACCCGCCGCGGACAGGCATTGCGTATCACCGAAGAAGATGTGCGTCCGATGGGCAGAGCAAGCCGTGGCGTGACAGGTATCCGTCTTTCTGGTGGAGACGAGTTAGCAGCGGCTATTTGTGTTAAGCCAAATATGAACGCTTTGATTATCACCGAAAAAGGATTTGGCAAGCGCGTAGACTTTAACGAGTACAGCGCGCATGGTCGTGGTACTGGCGGACAGAAAATCTTTGGAAACGTAGAAGACAAGGGAGAAATCATCGGAGCTCTTGCCGTCGCTGATTCTGATGAGTTGGTTTGTATGACTAGCCAGGGAAAGACCTTGCGTGTTCAGGCGGACACAATTTCTAAGCAGGGAAGAAGTGCATCTGGAACTAGAGTCATCAACATTGAATCACCCGATTATGTTGTGGGCATAGACAGAGTTGCCAAAGATGATGAAAAAAATTCAGAAAAAACTGAAGAAAAATAATTTTTCCTACTGACAAAGAAAAGTAATTTTCGTATAATGTCATCAAGTGGGAACTTTTATAAAAACCATCAGGCGGCCGGAGAAGTAAGAAACTTCTCCGGTTTTTTTATTACAAATTCTAAAAACTGCGAAAACAAGACTTTAACGGTTAGTGCGTCTTGACTCAACAGACAGATTCGCGAGGAAAATCTCTTGAAATGCACAACCTGTGGAAAACTTTGGGATAATTCGGACAAAAAACCTCAAATTTCAAAACAAATTTGTAAATTCTTAAAATACAAGAATTTAGCAGAATTCACTGAATTTCAGACCAAATTACTCATTGTGGAAAACTTGTGAACAAAAAACAGCGGTTTTCTACCACTTGATGAACACGATTATTCCTCTTTGTTTCACGTGAAACACACTAGAGTCCAGCACAAGTCCTATTTGATTTTATTAGGGTGTTTTGATGCATGCGAAAAATGTTTCACGTGGAACAATTGGAGCTAGCCATTTTTTTTCTTTGAGAAACGTATTTGTTTATGTAAGATAATACATGAATAAAATTGTTTCACGTGAAACGCTGGATTTCGGAAAAATATCTGGGTACTGTAGAAAAAGGTGTTTTTCATTCTGTTGTTTCTTGAAGATTACATGTATAAAGTAAAAAAACTTGTGACAATGAAAATGTTTCACGTGAAACAGATATTTGCCATCCTGTTATTCATACGATGGGTTTAATACCCAAACCTTGTGTCATACAAGGGATTATTAAAGCTGACTGCAATAACACGAGAGAACGAACAATACACCGAACGCTTGCGTCGAAGTTCGTTCTCTTCCATGTCTTTTCTTGTGAAAAAATATTCTTTTGCACTTATGATTGTGTTTCACGTGAAACACAATGGAGTTCAGCAACATCCCTTGTTTGATATTAATAGGGTGTTTTGTTGCGTGCGGAAATGTTTCATGTGGAACAATTGAAGCTAGCCGATTGTTTTTTGAGAAACGAATTTGTTTCTGTATGAGTGAAAATGTTTCACGTGAAACACAAGAATAAAAAAACGATTGTTCGGTAGGATTTTAAACTGCCATCCGTTCATTAGTTTAAGGATTATCTTCCAGAAATATGTTATTAATAAATGACTGGATTTGTTTTTGCGACAGACGAATGTTTGTCAGTTAAATTGTTTATGACTCACGAACGGCAGGAAGTTTTGTGTATATCATTTATATTGTGTGTTTTTCGCTGATTTTCTGCCAGTTGTCGGCGATGATGAGAAAGAATTGTTTTGCATTCTAAATAGAACGTGCGGAGGAAGTCAAATGTTTTTGCAAGCAGTTCAGCAATGCGGTTTTTAGTCGGCTATTTTAATTTAAGCCTTAACAGTTTTGAGCCGCGACTGGGAGTCCACAAAGCTTTACGTTTTTCGGGCAATGTGTTGATTTCATCGCTCTTAAAGCCGAGGCTTTCAAACCAATCCGTTGTCTGAGTAGTCAGGACGAATACGCTTTCTAGCGACAATTGTTTTGCGCGGTTGATAAGGTAATCCATGATTTTTGGGCCAATACCGATGTGCGCACAGGTTTCGTCCACGGCAACGGCAGCAATTTCTGCTTGTTTGTTGTCGTAGATATGGAGGGCTGAGCATGCGCGGATGCCGCCGTCTAATTCGTAGACAATGTAATCGTTCAGCTGGCTTTCCAGTTGTTCTTCCGTGCGGGGGAGCAAAATGCCTTTCTTAACGAACGGTTGTATGAGAGTGAGAACGGCGGCAATGTCCTTGCGTTCCATGGGGCGAAGTTTTCCGTAGTTGCTGGAATAAATCATTGTGCCTGAACCCAAATCGCTGAAGATTTCGCACGGCAAAGTACCATTAAGCGAGCTGTTCAAAATATGCACGCGGGTAACGCCTTGGGTACATGCTGTTCTTCCTAAATGAACGATAGATAGGATGTGTTCTCGGATATCTTTTTCTTCTGCGTCTAACGACCGGTTGTTAGCCATTTTTTTAGAATCAGAACTTGGTTCGTTAGCTTTTAAGAATTCATCTAGCTCTTCAATATTCATCGCAGGAATACAGCCTTCGGGGGAAATACCAATTTCTTCTGGGAGTGTAAAATATTTTTCTGAAAGCTCTGCATCGGGAACGAGGAAAAACAATTTATCTGCCTGCATGTGTACTGCAATCTGAGATGCCAGTTGCATGGAAGAAATGTTGTACGGCTTTCCAGAAAGACTCCAACCAATGCACGGGAAAATTGGAATAAATCCGTTTGAAAGAACAGTACGAATTGTGTCATCATCAATTTTATCAATCTCGCCGGCACAACCATAATCGGTACCATCAAGTACGCCTTTTCCTCTTGCCCGTACCCAGTTACCGATAACAGCAGTCAGATGTTCTCCGGCAAGGCTCGACATGACAATGTTTGACACATCGAATGCGGCGGTCTTAATCAGCGGAATGGCATCGTCACTCGTAATACGGCAGCCGTCTTTGCGCGTCCAAGAGATATGGTTTTCAGTAAGAATTTTGTCGATATGCTTGTGTGCGCCAGGCACCAAAATTACCCGCAACCCCGCCTCATGAATCAGCGAAATGTCACGGATATGGCTTGCCCACAGAGGCGAGTCAATAATGCGGTCATCCAGGTAAATTACCACAGCCGCATTCTTAAACCGATTGATGTAGCGGATAACATCCCGAATATGCTCCGCCCGCGTAAAAATTGCTTGTTCTTCCATATCAAAATTATATAAAGCAGTTGAGGAAAAGTCTATCAGAAAAATCTTCCTCATAGACACCGCGACGGCAATTCGGTATACTAAAATACAAAGTTCTTTCTATAAAAACATTGAACGGGCAAACGGAGTTTTAAAATGCCAAAAATTGAAGTAAACGAAAAACTGTTTTTTAATCTTTTGGGAACAAAATATGATTATGACACGCTGGAACGCAAACTGGTCTGTGGCAAGGCTGAGTTGGATGAAAAGCCTGACATGAGCCAGAGCGCAGATGAGCGTGTAATCAAAATCGAATTGAACGATACAAACCGTCCGGATTTGTGGTCTACGGGTGGTGTGGCTCGTCAGTTGCGTGTGCATGCTGGCGGAAAGCATTCTGACTATACATATTTCCTTTCTCGCAAGGGAGACATTAAAGACTGCGGTGAGCGCGTGGCATATGTTGAGCCAGATGTAAAAGACGTGCGTCCGTACATGGTCAGCTTTGTTATCAGTGGAAAAGCAATTGATGACCCGATGCTGAAAGACATTATTCAGACACAGGAAAAATTGTGCTGGAACTTTGGTCGCAAGCGCAAGACAATTTCTATGGGTGTGTACCGTGTTGGCGACATCAAATGGCCGGTTCATTATACAGCTGTTGACCCGGACAAAACTTCATTCGTGCCGCTCCAGTGTACAGAGCCGATGACTTGTCGCCAGATTTTGACTGACCATCCTAAAGGAAAAGATTTTGGATGGATTCTTGAAGGCGCAAAAAAATTCCCG
>JAFSTK010000055.1 GCA_017450535.1 Treponema sp. | reverse complement strand
AATGCCGTAGAACTCGTTTTTATTGGAAACGGGGTCATAGCAAAGCGCGTAAGCAACATTTCCGCGCAGGGAAAGCGGTACCGTCTCTTTGGTAGTGCAATTTACGTAGAGCAGAGGAACAGCTGGATTAGTCGCGCTTGATTTTGCCACGTACAAATCAGTTTCAGAGGTCAAAATGGCGTCCTGTAAACTCGCTCCAAGATACAACTGTTCCTTTTTTTTGCTGGCAATTGAGTAGTGATTTACAATAGCATTTCCTTCAATACTCACCAGAGAATCAGCATGCAAGCGCAAGGACTGAATTGTTTGCTCCGGGGTAAAAATTGTGGAAAGTGATTTCGACGCAAGATCAAGAAGTTGCACAGGCAACTTTGTGTCTTTTGACCATAAAATGATGTTTTCGCCATAGGGAATCAAATTCGTGTAGCCTGGATTATCACCTTTTTTATCTACGACACCGTTGTCATAAGACGAAAGGAATATTGCATTGGGCGTAAGAAAGTAAAAATCTTCGCCTTTTACCGCCACGTCGTAGATGTAGTCATACATATTGTCGGTAAGCGGATAGATTGTCTCAGAATCCGTAGCAGCCTCAACAAGTTCAACCTTATACACATTTCCTTGTGAAGTGCCGGCATAGAGCATGTTATCGGCAATCTCCGCACAGATAATTGTCTCATTCATCTTCAAGCCATTGTAAAAGCCTACGAGTTGCGGCGCGATAACAGCCTTGTTTCTGTCATTCATAATTGAATACACTTTGAACGAGCGGGCTTCCTGCACCACGTAGAGCAAATCTTTTCTGTTGTTCGAGCCGACTAGAATCGGATTATTCGCGTTAAATTGAGCAACCCGTTTTCCAGTCGTCGCCTGAACGATGTACACCGCATTATTTTTCACGCCCGCAACAAACACTTCGTTATTGAACATCGTCACTTGAGTCATATTGCTTTCTGTACTGAAGCGTGCTTTTTGAGTGCCGTTTTTCAAGTTGTAGTAGGTGAGATTGCCCACCGGAGCATACATAATCACGCTGTTCTCTGTCTTTGACGTGTGAATCATACTCACAGCACCGGTGTCTTCTTTTATTTTGCGCTGAATAATCTGACCACTGTTCGCATTGATAAAAACCGTTCCGCTCACCGATGCAGTTCCGCAAATCAAAAAAGAACCTTTTTCAGAATAGGTGAGGGCAGTAATTGGGTCAGTAAAACGATAAGAATACTTCCGGGAAAGATTTCTCCAGTTCCAGATAGTCACGCGGTTCAAACTGCCACCATCGCTTTCGTATACCGCCACATCATTTCCGTTAGGACTGCGAGCAACACGTTTAATCTGCAAGTCTGTAATCTGATAGTGCTCACCAAGTCCGTCATCCGTCCATTTGACCAAAAATCCGTCCGACCCGCAGCTGAACACGCTGTTGTCTTCAATCATAGTAGTATGAAGCCCAGCCAAATCCGTCACAGGAGACTGATGTGTCTGCGTAGATATATGTGCCTGAGAAACCAAACTGAATACACAAAGAGTTGAAAGCAACAGAACAATTGCACGTTTTTTATTTTCCATGGAACAATCCTATAAAATAATGAATGTCTCCCGTCATCGCCACAACAAAAAGCAACGCAATGAACGCAAGCCCAATATATTGTACACGAATTCGCACTTTTGGGGAAATACTTATGCCAAAAATAGTCTCAATAAGTGAAAAAAGAATCAGTCCGCCATCCAAAATCGGAACAGGAAGCAGATTCATGATAAAAAGCGAAATGCTGATAAGCGCCATAAATTGCAAAAGTGAAGAAAGCCCCGTCCTAAATCCTGCGCTAAAACCTTCTTTTACTGTGCTTCCAAGCATTGTGGTGATTCTTGCAGGCCCGCTCACCGATTCTGTCACTTTTGCACCCTTGAACAAAAGCGAAATGCCTTTTACCGTAAGCGCAATCGTTGAGCCAGTTTCTTTTACACCGTGCCAAATCGCAGGGAAAAAACTGTAGCGTTTTGCTTCATATTGCTGAACAGTTTCCGGCATACTCACCACACCAATTTTACCGGCACCGTTATCCGCCATCGCTGTATGCACCGTGTATTCATGGCGTTCTCCGTCACGTTCAACTGTTACCAATAAATCTTCATCAGGATGCAAGGCGACAAAACCATAAATGTCAGAAAAATTCTTGATTGTCTCCCCGTTGATTTCAACAATTTTGTCGCCCGTCAAAAGCCCAGCTGATGCCGCCGCACTTTCATTTTCCGGGTACAATTCGTTCGCAAGTTGAATCTGATTTCCAGCAGAATAATACGTGTACCCAGCAAGAGCCACAACGGTATAGGCAATCACCGCAAACAATAGATTCGCAAATGGCCCAGCAAATCCAATCGCCGCACGTAAAATCGGCTTTACTCCGAACATTGAGTCCGGGTCAGCCGTAATTGTATTCAAGCCGTCATCAGCCGCCTTAACAAAATCTTGTTCGCCTTTCATCGCGCAATAGCCACCCAGCGGAACAAGAGAAAGACGCCAGTCCGTATCGTGCCAGGTCTTATGAAAAAGTACCGGTCCCATGCCCACAGAAAAAGACTCCACGCGCACGCCACAAGCTTTGGCAATCCAAAAATGCCCCATCTCGTGAATAAAAACGATAAAGCACAGAACAATCAGACCGTAAACGACTATCACAACAACGCTCTCGCTTGCTTTCTTGCCTCAGTATCAGCGTCAAAAACGTCCTGCATATCTCGAATACCATTCGACCAGTCTTGTTTTATCACGTCACCAACAATCCGCGCAATGTCCAAAAAGCCGATTTTCTCATCGATAAATGCCCACGCCGCAATCTCATTCGCCGCATTAAAAACAATAGGATAAGCCGCATCTTTTTCTGCCGCATCAAATGCCAAGCGGAGCAGGGGAAAGTCATCGTAGCGTGGCTTTTCAAATGTAAGTGTTCGCGTTCCGTCCGCCGTGTCAGTCAAATCAAACGGTTTCATAAAATCAGCGTTTACAGCGGGATAATCCAATGCCTGAATAATCGGATGCTTCATGTCCGGCTCGCTGAACTGACCATATACAATGCCGTCCACTGTCCGTACCAGCGAATGAATTATGCTCTGCGGATGCACCACCACCTGAATCTTATCCGTCGTAAAATCAAACAGTCTGCGCGCCTCAATCACTTCAAGTCCTTTGTTTCCAAGGCTTGCAGAGTCCACTGTGATTTTCTTTCCCATATTCCAGGTAGGATGCTTTAATGCGTCATGAATTGTCGCTTTTTTTATCTGTTCAGTCGTCCATGTTCTGAACGGGCCACCGCTTGCCGTAATAATCAGTTTCTCCACATTCTCACGACCGCACTGATGCAAAAGCGTAAAAATCGCGGAATGCTCGCTGTCTACGGGAATAATCTTACAATTGTTCTTTTTAGCGAGCGCAAACATCAACGGAGCAGCCATTACAATGGTCTCTTTATTCGCCAAAGCCAAATCAACGCCGGCTTCCAGAACGAGCGTACTCGGTACTAATCCCGCGCTTCCCGCAATTCCATTCACCACAATATCAGGCTTTGTCTTTTCGATAAGTCGTTTGATGCCGTCAATTCCGTCCTCTGCTGTCAAAGAGGACGGACAGTTGAATTCTGCCGCAAGTTTTGCAAGCGCATCTTTTTTATTGTTTGCTTGCATTCCACAACAAGTAAAACGGTCTTTTTGATTTCTGATAATATCAAGTGTGCTTGTCCCGATTGAACCGGTCGCGCCAAGAACGAGAACTTTTTTAGGGGCTGCCATGTGCATTACCTTGCTGCAATTGTATGCAGAGAAAAGAAAATGTGAACGAGCCAGTAGAAAATCGGAGCAGAGAATACAATTGAATCCACACAATCAAGCATTCCGCCACGTCCAGGAATCAAATTTCCACTGTCCTTTACTTCCGTTGAGCGTTTTAACACAGATTCTGCCAAATCACCAATAATCGCAGAAATACCCATGAAAACTCCCAGCAAAACAGATTTCCAAACTGCACCGTCAAAAATCACCACATCAAAACATTTGGGCACCAAATAATATCCAATCAATCCAACTAAAACAGAACCGAAGATGCCGCCACAGAATCCTGCGATACTCTTGTTTGGGCTTGCCTTGATAAATCCCTTGTTGTTCTTTCCAAACAAAACGCCAAAAAACCATGCCAAAGAATCGCACATAAATACAAATAAAAGGAAAAATGCAATGTAGAAGGTAGAGTTCGGAAAAAGCGTCATCTTAGAGACAAAACTGAAGAAATAACCACAGTAAAGCACAATAAATACCGAAGTGATAATTCTGCTGTTTGACTGCTCAAAAGTCTGCGCTGTAATGGTCTCAAATGCCATAATCACCAGAACAACGGCAATAAATGTAAAATCAATATATTTTTGTTCCCAACCAAAAAGCGCACAAAAAATACCCATTAATGGAAGAAGCGAATCCAACAGTATTACGAGTGGCTTTGGCTGAACACCATATTTTTTGCCCAACATCGTATGCAACTCACTCGCTGCAAGTATTGAAGAAATGAAACCAAGTATAAGCATTGCAAGATGATTGTAGTAGGGGAGCCATACTAAAGCAATCACTAAAGGGAGACCAATAAAAAATACTAATAATCTCTGGATAACTTTACTCATACTTTCTGTCCTGGCACTGCACCAAAACGTCTGCTCCTTTTTTGAAACTCTTCAATGTCTTTATAAAACTCTTCCTCATTATAATCCGGCCACAATGTATCTGTAAAGACAAATTCCGCATATGCCGTCTGCCAAAGTAAAAAATTGCTCAGACGTTTTTCTCCACCTGTTCTGATAAGCAAATCAACATCAGGCGGCATATCCAATGCATTTTTAATAGAATCTTCCGTAATCTCTTGTTTTTCTTGAACAAGTCTATTTACGGCGCGAACAAGCTCATTGCGTCCGCCATAGTTTATACCGATAGCACAAGTCGTTCCGGTAAAATGCGCAGTATCTTCTTTTGCTTTGATAATCTCTTCTTGAATATCAGCAGGAAGTCCTGAAAGATCACCCGCATGTTCGATTCTGATACCGTTTTTCTTGTAAAATTCAAATTCTGGGCGCAAATGATTTTTCAAAAGACTCATCAAATAGCCAACTTCTTCCTGCGCCCGTTTCCAGTTTTCTGTGGAAAACATATAGAGCGTAACATACTTGACCCCAAGAGATGCCGCAGCAGCAACAATTTTCTTTGCAACTGTCAGACCTTCTTTGTGACCCGCCGTTCTCGGCATTCCCTTTTGTTTTGCCCAGCGGCCATTTCCGTCCATAATAATAGCAATATGTTCGGGAAGACCACGGGCTTTCAATTCGTCAGTATTCATTACGCTTTATACTATGCCAAAATTTCTTTTTCTTTGTCGTCTGCGACCTTGTTGATGTCAGCAATATACTTATCTGTCAACTTCTGAAGGTCGTCAGTTTCTTTTTTAAGCTGATCTTCGGTCAACTCACCAGCTTTCTGCTGTTTTTTCAAATCATCATTTCCGTCACGGCGAATATTGCGGATTGTAGTGCGATAGTTTTCCGCAATGCCTTTTGCCTGTTTAACCAATTCCTTACGGCGGTCTGCGGTCAGCGGCGGAATTGAAATACGGATAACCTTGCCATCGTTTGACGGATTCAATCCCAAATCAGCGGTAAGGATTCCTTTTTCGATTTCTGTAATCAGTGATTTATCAAACGGAGAAATCACAACAGAACGCGCTTCCGGAATAGAAATCGTCGCCACCTGATTGAGTGGAGACTTGTTTCCGTAATAATTTACGCGAACCTTGTCAAAAATTGCGGCAGACGCGCGACCCGTGCGAATAGTATTCAATTCATTTTTGAGCGCTTCAAGCGTTTTGTCCATTTTAGCTTTTGCATCAAATGCCATAGATTTCTCCTTAAAAAGGGCGGTCAGACAAAGCCGACCGCCATATCATTTTATTTACCAAGAACAAACAGAACAATCTTTCCGAAAGAAAGTTTTGCGCCTGCTGCTTTGGAAACTTCTTCCAGTTTCTTTGCAACTGAAACTTTGTCGTCTTTTACAAACGGCTGATCAACAAAGCTGATTTCTGAAAGATGCTTGTTGATTTTACCCTGCAAAATGCCGTCTTTAACATTCTGCGGTTTAGAAGCCATCTTTTCATCCTGAGCCATCTGAGCGGCAAAAATCTCTTTCTGCTCGTCGATGTATGACTGCGGAATATCAGCCTTAGTGTTGTATGCCGGAGTGAATGCCGCCAAGTGCAGACAGCAGTCATGGGCAAACTCTTTTACTTCATCGCTGTTAGAACCTTCTACAACAACAGCTGCAGCGGTCTTGAAGTCAGAGTGAACGTAAGTTGAAGCAACTGCATTTGCAGGCACCTCAAAAACTTCCACGCGGCGGATAGCCATGTTTTCGCGGATTTTGGTTGCCAGCTCAAGCACCATATCTTCCAGTTCTTTCTCAACTTTTGTATAACCTTTTGCAAAAATCGCGTCCAAAATCTTGTCACCCATAGCAACAAAGTCAGCATTCTTTGCAACAAAGTCTGTCTCACAAGTAACTTCTGCGAGCGCAATCTTATTACCGTTCTGGCGGACAAAAATACGACCTTCGCTTGTTGCGCGCTCTGAGCGTTTTGCAACTGCCGCAAGACCTTTTTCCTTCAGGATTTTTTCTGCCTGAGCTGCGTCGCCATTTGCTTCGGTCAATGCCTTTTTACATTCCATCATGCCTGCGCCTGTTTTTTCGCGCAAAGCCTTGACGTCACTAGCCTTGATTTCCATGTATAAACTCCGTATGTATTGTCGGGTCAAGCCCGACAATCTCTTTTATTTAATCTTGCTCTCGTCGATTTCATCATCGTCGTCTTCGTCAATGTCATCTTTTTTGACATCAGCTTCAGTCGGCGTGTAGTTTGAATAATCAACGATTTCTTCATCATCTTTCTTGGTAGAAGCGTCGGTCTGAACACCGTCTTCTTCATCGCCCAAGGTTTCGATAATCTTCAAGCCCTGCTCATTGTCAGCTTCGATAACTGCATTTGCAATGATTGAAGTGAACAAGCTGATTGCGCGGATAGCGTCATCGTTGCCCGGAATGGGGTAGGTGATGCCTTCAGGGTTACAGTTTGTATCAACAACTGCAACAACCGGAATACCCATGCGATGTGCCTCAGCAACAGCAATCTCTTCTTTGTGAGTATCGATGATAAAGATGATTCCCGGCAGTTCTTTCATTTCTTTGATACCGCCAAGGTTCTTCTCAAGCTTAGCCTTTTCTTTGGTAAGCGCAGACACTTCTTTCTTAGTCAGGTTATCGAACGTGCCATCGATTTCCATCTTTTCGATTTTCTTAAGTCTCTGCAATGATTTTTTGATAGTAGAGAAGTTTGTAAGCATACCGCCAAGCCAGCGATTGTTTACATAGTACATACCACAGCGCTCTGCTTCTTTCTGAATAGCCTGCTGAGCCTGTTTTTTTGTTCCGACAAACAAAACTGATTTGCCAGATGAAACAACCTTGCGCACTGCTTCGTAGCTGTCTTTAATTGCCACGATTGTTTTCTGCAAGTCGATGATGTGAATACCGTTGCGCTCTGCGAAGATGTACTTCTTCATGCGCGGGTCCCAACGCTTTACCTGATGACCAAAGTGTACACCAGATTCAAGCAAACTCTTCATGGTTACAACTGCCATTTGAGTTCTCCTTCACTGGAAAAACATACCGACGGATTCCTTTATTCCGCTGTTTTTCCTGCCAAACTCTGTTTCTCGTAGCGGAACAACCACCGATGCCCTAAAGGAACGGAAACGATGTTGATTCGCCCGGAAGATTTCGTAACTTTAACCAAAACCTACGGTCAGACTAAAGTCCGGCACAGTCTATTCAATGATAGAATAGCCTTGCTCTTTTAACATATCATAAAGTTCAAAGATAGGCAAGCCCACCACAGAACTGTTCGTGCCCTCAATTTTCTTGATAAAGCAGGAGGCAAGCCCCTGAATGCGATATGCGCCTGCCGCACCATGCCAATCGCCGGTCTCAATGTACCAGTCAATTTCGGCTTGTGACATTGGAGCAAAAGTAACAGAAGTAATTGAAGTTCTCGTCGTAACAAAATGCAAGTTACCATTATATAGGGCGAGACCAGTAACAGCCTGATGTGTTTTACCCTGAAAAGCGCGCAAATATTCGACAGCCTGTTCCTGGCTTTCCGGTTTTCCGTATACTTTTCCATCCAGTACAATAACGGTATCTGCACTTAAAATCCAAGGTAACTCAGAGCCCGTAGGAAGAGAACGCGCAACAGCATCAACTTTTTTTGCGGCAAGATATTCAGGCACTTTTTCAGCAGCAAGACCTTCCGGTGGCGTTTCGTCTAGTTCTGGAATAATTACTTTAAATGGAATATTAAGAAGCTTTAAGATTTCCTGCCTACGGGGAGATGATGACGCAAGTATAATCGGTTCCATAACCATGCCTCCTTTTTTTTCATTGACTTTTTTATGCATTCTTTGTAATCTAAAACCGAATGAGAGATTAGCTCACTTGGATAGAGCGTTGGCCTCCGGAGCCGAAGGTAGCAGGTTCGAATCCTGTATCTCTCGCTAAAAAGGAACGGTTTACACCGTTCCTTTTTTTTCAGTTAAAACTCAGCTAGAACCGTATGTCTCTCTTCGTATTTTTTCAATAAAACGTCTTATTTAGCATCAGACTTCTTATTGTTAGAACCAGAAGATGCAATCAATTTCTTAGAAAGCTCTTTTGCGCGATTACGCACAGACGGCACATAATTATAGTTTGCAGCAATTTTGTTCACTGACTGCAACATTGAAGCCTTGTCCTCAACTTTATCTACCAACTTTTCATATGCAACAAGAATCTCAAGTGCCAAAGAACTGGTAGGATTTACATACAAGTTCTTCTGGCTCACCCAGTTGATAGTATCTACTACATCATCACCATCATTCAGACCAACTTCACCCAAAGCGCGGATTGCCGCAGTAACAACCATCGGCTCATTATCAGCCAAAGCGATTTTCTTGAGCGTAGTCTTTGATTCCTCTGTAGGAACTCTTGCCAGCAAGTCGCACGCCTGCGCACGAACCTGAGGATAATTATTCATCAAGCGACCGTTAGTACGAGACTGTGCGGTAATACCTTCGCCAGCCAGCGAATCCAAAGCGACCATCATATCAGGGGAGGTGCGGCCGTCATCAATAGCTGCCTCCAAATACTGAAGCGCAACCAGTTTATTATCAAGTTCTTCAGAAGCTGCCAGTTCCGTAATGACAATATCTTCAACACTGCTCAAATATTCACTTTCAACCGTTTTCTCTGACTGCTGAGCATACAGATTTGCCACGAACGAAAGAGCGAGCAAAGAAACAGCAAACTTTTTACAAAACTTCATGAAAGAATCCTCCTGACCACCGATAAAAAATCAGTGGTGTTTATTATACAATATTAGAATGTCTAATGCAACTCATTAGTTACGAAACGGTCTACTCATTTTCCGGAATATGCACTTTCCAAACATTGTTTATTTTGTTGAAGTTATAATATACAATGTCCACATCTTCCTGAACTTGAACAGCCTTAATATTTTTATCGGAATTATAACGAATTTCCGTTACTTTTTTTCCACGGCGAGCAGGGATAAAGACATGCTTGAAGTAGTCTTCAAGTGTACGCAGCTGCAAATTTTTTACCGGCAGTTTTTTCTGCGCCACAGACAGATTCGGACGCTTTGACCAGTACGAAATAGATTCGCGGTCAAGATACGTAAGCCATGAAGTGTAATCATAATTTTTCATGACAACCGCAAGCTCATCGATAATCGCAAGTATCGCATTTTTATCCTGCGTAAAAGTATCAAGAGAAACATCGATATCACCAACAGAACGCTCGTATTCTTTTTCTTTTTCCGTTTTTTCAACAGGAACTGGAACCGGAGCTGGCTCTTCAATCACAGGTTCTTCAACAACTACCGGAGCTGGCTCAACTTTTGTGCTACCACATGAGAAAAAAACTACGGCAAGGATTGTAATCCATAAGGATTTCGTTAATTTCATATTCTTCACACCCATGCTATAATAATACAACACTTGCATTATTCCGTCAAACCCATTATCATCAAAAATCGCTATGACGACAGCAGTTTTTCCAGGGTCTTTTGATCCACCCACATACGGACATCTGAACATAATCGAACGGGCCAGCAAACTTTTTGACTCCGTTGACGTTGTGATTGCAGTCAATCCAAAAAAACACTCGCTTTTTACTGCAGACGAGCGACTCTCATTAATCAAGCAATTAACAAAGGATTTTGAGAACGTCACCGTGCATGAGTGGGAAGGGCTTGTCGTAAACTATGCGAAAAAAAATGGCGCGAACATACTGCTGCGTGGAATCCGCAACACTAACGATTTTGCCTATGAGTTCGACCTTTCCTTGATGAATCACACACTCAATGCAGACATAGAGACGCTTTTTATTCCTACAGAACAAAAATATTCAATAATTAAGTCAAGCGCAATAAAAGAGCTGGCATGGTTCGGCGGTGACATTTCTGGAATGGTTCCGCCCATAGTCGCAGAGGAAATGCGAAAAAAAATGGCCGAAAAAGAAAAAACGGCTGAAAATTGACCTCAAAATGACATTTTTTGTAATTTTGTTGAAATAAAAACTTGACAAAGCCTACATAAATGGTATAATGGATTGACATTCGGGTGGAAACTGTAGTAGTATAAATCCCGTTATTCAATTTAAATTAAATAGTGAGGTTTATATATGGCAGTTCCTAGAGCGAAAACATCAAAAGCCCGTACACGCAGACGCCGCGGTGTGAATATGCACCTGAAGGCTCCGCAGCTGGTTGAATGCAACAACTGTGGCAACCTTGTTCTGCAGCATCATGTGTGCCCCAAATGTGGCTTTTATCGTGGACGTCAGGTAATCACTCCTGAAACGAATGCGTAATCGCACAAAAACAAAACAATGCTTGGTTCCAAGTTCCAAATGGAAAGATTTGGTTCTATTGGTTCTAACAGAAAGATTTGGTTCAATAGGAGACTAAAATGGACGAATTGTTTGTGAAAATCCAGAAGCTCATCGCTGAAAAACTGGAGATCGACGAGAGCAAGGTAACAATGGATGCATCTTTCCGTGGAGACCTTGGTGCTGACAGCCTTGACACTTACGAATTGGTGTACGCAATTGAAGAAGAGTTGGGCGTAAGCATCCCTGATGAAAAGGCTAACGAATTTGAAACAGTTCGTGACGCATACAACTTCATCAAGTCTGAGCAGAAATAAGTTTTTCTGAAACAGATTATGCGAGAGAACACAGGCTTGCTTATGCAGTCTGTGTTTTTTCATTTTTGCAGTCATAGAGTCCGTCTTATGAGAAAATTTTTTCAAAAAACCAATCTTACCGCTGAGCGCAAAAAAAACCTCATGCAATTCTGCAAAAACCTTTCAATTCGATTTAGCGACCTTGAACTGCTTGATCTTGCATTTCATCACCGTTCATTTTCCAACGAAAACACCACACATAAGCATGTAAACAACGAACGTCTTGAATTTTTAGGCGACAGCGTTTTGGGTATGGCGACCGCGACTTTTTTGTACGAGGATATGCTGGATAACCCGGAAGGCGATTTGGCACGCATAAAAAGTGTAGTGGTGAGCGAGCAGACTTTGGCTCCAATCGCTGTCCGAATTGGCATCGACAAAATGCTGATTATGGGAAAGGGTGAGGAAATGAGCGGTGGCCGACAGAAAAAAGCAATTCTAGCGGATGCCGTTGAGGCTGTTATCGGCGCATATTATCTGGACAGCGGATATGAAATGGCAGAAAAACTTGTGCTTTCATTCATCGTACCGGAAATCCGCAAAGTGCAGCAAAATAAAGGCGCGAAAGACTACAAGACACTTTTACAAGAATACTACCAGAAAAAGCATAAATCATGTCCCACATATGAACTGGTTAAAAAAACCGGTCCTGACCATGACCAGACATTTTGGGTAAACGTCCACCTCGGAAACACAACCTATGGCCCAGCCCAGGGCAAAAACAAAAAAGAAGCCGAACAAAATGCGGCAAAAATGGCATACGACACAGTGTGTGAGGCATAAAAAAAAATCCTTTCTCATAAAGAGAAAGGATTTTTTAAGCGGCAGAAGGGAGTCGAACCCTCGTCTTCAGCTTGGAAGGCTGAGATAATAGCCGTTATATGACTGCCGCAAAATGTATAAGTATTATAGCAAAGCGGCAGAACTGTGTCAACTATTTAGCATCGATATCTGGCTGAGTTTCCGGATTTTCTGTCTTTTGAACAGCACTTGCAGGAATTACAATCCGTGCAGGAAGACCGTACTTGTTGCCAGTGTACTTGCGGTACCAGTGCTCTTCATACGTCCAGCCGTCTGTTGTGGTTGGTGAAGTTTTATCAATAGAAAGGCGCCAGCCTCCATCACCATCATCAGAACGAAGCTCAGTATCAAGCATAACTGCTTTTGGGTCAGCAGGGGAGTCGATGCCTTCAATTTTGCCCAGCGTAATGAAAACAGGAACTTCGGTACTTTCTGGTGAATAAATCCAAAGTCCGTACAACTCAGGGTTCACATAAACAAATTTTATCGGTTGTTTTTCCAGACCTTCGGGAAGTTTTACGCTGTCGATGTCAGTTTCTGGAAGAACGGTAAAAGTCATCTGAGATGTTTCTTTATCATAAGTCGCTGCCGGTGTATTGGTCAATTTGAAATCACCATAACCATTTAACGGTATAATAGTAATCTCATTTGAATCCAAGCCACCAATGTTTTTTTGGTCATATGCAATTTGATTTGGGTCATTCAACAAACGGAAATTGCATTTATAGTCGTATTTTTTTTCCTTTTCAACAAAATAATCGATAATCTCAATTTTTTTGCCTCTAGACGACTTTGCATCTTCATTTTTTCCCCAAGCCTGATACACCAACTGATAGTCGCTCTCACCCTCAGCCTTACGATACAAATTGATTGCAGTCGTATTCTCAGGGAGAGTAACATTCAGAACGATGTCACCATTAAGATTGGGAACGGGAACAATTTTTCCCAATGCCTCTTCTTTTACTTCCTCAACAACTTCTGTCGCTTTTTCCTCAACTTCTGTTTTTACTTCTTCAACAACAGGTTGCTGAGCTTTTGCAACTTCTTGAGAGCTGCCACAGGATGCAAGAACGATTGCTGAAAGGACAGCACCGGTAATTAAATATGTTTTTTTCATGGAAATACTCCTTAAGAAAGATATTTTAGAGAGTTCTTTAAAGAAATGCAATATTCGCATATTGTTTTTCTATTCTGATGAGTGATATACTAGTATAATACAAAAACATTTGGAGGTCCTAATAACATGGTGGACAACTTTTTCAAACTGAGAGATCGTGGAACTACGGTCAGCCGTGAAATTATTGGTGGCGTAACCACATTTCTCGCAATGTCTTATATTCTTGCGGTAAACCCAGGAATTCTTTCACAGTCAGGCCTTGATTGGGGCGCAGTCTTTACGGCAACAGGCATTTCTGCCGCAATTGCAACTCTGGTCATGGCATTTTGCGCCAACTTGCCGGTTGCGCTTGCACCGGGATTGGGTCTGAACGCATTCTTTACGTACACGGTCGTTTTGGGCATGGGTTGTACACCGGCTTTTGCTCTGACCGCCGTTTTGCTTGAAGGTATTCTGTTTATCCTTCTTTCTGTGCTTGGAATACGTGAGGCGATTATTAAGTCAATCCCCGTCACTTTGCGCAGTGCTGTTGCAGTTGGTATCGGTTTGTTCATCGCGTTGATTGGTCTGACAAATGCTGGTATCACATCAGGCGACACTGGCACTTTGATTGGCTTTGTCAATTTGAATGGCGGTCACGTTACGGCAATCGTCGCGCTTCTCGGACTGGTTATTACGATTGCGCTTTACATGCTGAATATTCCTGGTGCGATTTTGCTCGGTATCATCATCACGACAATTATCGGTATTCCTTTCGGCGTTACAAAGGTTCCTGAAGGCTTCAAACCGTTCTCAGTACCTGCCGCTCCCGCATTGTTCAAATTTGAATGGGCAAACGTGCTTACGCTCAAATTCTTTGTGGTATTCTTCACATTCTTGTTCACAGACTTATTCGACACAATTGGTACATTGCTTGGCGTTGCAGAGCAGGCTAATCTGAAAGATGAAGATGGAAATGTTCAGAATGCAAAAGGCGCGCTCATGTCTGATGCTATTGGTACAGTTGTTGGCGCATGTCTCGGAACTTCAACAGTTACAAGCTTTGTAGAAAGCTCTTCAGGTGTTGCGGCTGGCGCACGTACTGGTCTGGCATCTGTGGTGACAGCGGTTCTGTTCCTTGTCGCATTGTTTTTGAGTCCGCTCTTCGCACTGATTCCTGCCGCGGCAACAGCTCCAGCTTTAATTTTCGTCGGATTCTTGATGATGAGAGCAGTGATGAGCATCGACTTCTCAGATGTAAGCGAAGGCGTTCCTGCATTTATCACAATTATCGTTATGCCGTTTGCATACTCAATTTCAAAGGGTATCTCTTTCGGTATTATCACTTATGTACTCTGCAAGATTTTCGCAAGAAAAGCAAAGGATATTCCGGTTGTCACTTGGGTGCTCGCCGCTATCTTCCTTGCAGATATTATTTTTGAAGCGGTAAAATAAATATATGGCAGACGAAAAATACATCCGCCCGACATGGGACGAATACTTTATGGAAGTCTGCCGCACGGTGGCAAAACGCGCTACCTGCGACAGAGGACGAAGCGGCTGCGTGATTGCCCGCGACAACCAGATTTTGGTAACTGGCTACGTGGGAAGTCCCGCAGGATTGCCCCATTGCGACGATGTAGGACACTTTATGCGCAAGGTTATCCATGCAGATGGCTCAATCAGCCAGCATTGTGTACGCACAGTGCATGCTGAGCAAAACGCTATCTGTCAGGCGGCAAAGCGCGGCATCCCAATTGACGGAGCAACGGTGTACTGCAAAATGACACCATGCATGACTTGCGCTATGTTGATTATCAACTGCGGCATAAAGCGTGTCGTCTGCGAAAAGCATTATCACGACGAGGAAGATTCTCTGCGGATGTTTAAGGAAGCGGGGATAACAATAGAGCACCTCGAAGATGAAGTGCAGACGTATAAAGATATGTAAAAAAGATAAAAATTACTTCCTGAATTTTTTTTAGTAATTCAGTAGGATACAAGGGATAAAAAAAGATGCAATCGGATAAAACATCCATTTGCATCTTTTTTATCTTGTGCATCTTCTTGAATAGCGTAAACTTTTACAGATTTGCAAGAAGCCATTCTTTGAACATGTTGTAGTTGTTCTCCATCGGAATGGCTTTGTCTTCCAATTTCATCACTTTTTCAAGACGCTCAGGAATAATTGGCTCTCTGCCAGTTGCCTGCGTGACGGTCGCGCCAAATTTTGCTGGGTGAGCAGTCTCAAGAATGATGCCCACAGCCTGTTTGTTCAGCACGCTGTCTGCCCATGCAGGAAGGTTAGGGGTGAGTCCGGGTTTTGTGTAGTCGCCCTTGTTTCCATCTTTGAGTGCCTGAAGCGCGCCACTTCTGATATCGTCCCATGCTTTCCAGCCGACTGCGCCATGCGGGTCAATCGTGTAGCCTGTGCGCTCAAAGCAGTGCTTAATTGACTTGATGATGCCTTCGTTATCCAGCCAGTAAGATGCAAACAATGATCTCACTTGCTCCAGCGAATACATAGAGATGATGCGCTCGTAATTGCTCGGCGCGCCAACGTCCATTGCGTTCGCATAAGTTTCCACAGAGGGGCGAGCCTCATATTTTCCAGTCGCAATCCAATCGGGAACGGTGCGGTTGGTGTTTGTCGCAGCAACAAAGCCCGTAATCGGCGCACCCATTTCACGCGCAATCAATCCGCTTGTGAGATTTCCAAAGTTTCCGCTCGGTACAACAGTAATAATCGCCGGATTTTCAATTTTGTTTACGCGCCAGCTCTGATTACGTACCACGAGAGAAGAATACATATAATAGAAACTCTGTGGCAAAAGGCGGGAAATATTGATTGAGTTCGCTGAAGAAAGGCGCAATTTCTCACGCAACTCAGCATCAGTAAAAGCTGTCTTTACCAACTTCTGACAGTCATCAAAGGTACCTTTCACTTTAAGCGCGCGAACATTGCCGTCAAATGTAGAAAGCTGTTTTTCCTGCAACGGACTGATTTTTCCCTCCGGATAGAGGATGGTTACGTCGAGACCAGGCACATTGTGGAACGCGCTGCCAACTGCACTTCCTGTGTCGCCACTTGTTGCGACCAAAATATGCAGGCGAGTGCTTTCGTTGCGATTAAAATATGACATCACGCGAGCCATAAAACGTGCGCCAAAATCCTTGAACGCACATGTAGGACCGTGGAACAATTCAAGCACATAAGCAGTGGGGTCTACGGCGACAACTTTTGAAACAAACGGATAAGCGTCCTGAATAATTGCTGTCAAATCGACATCAGGAATTTCGCCTTCCACATAGGGCTTAGCCATCTCAAAAGCAATCTCTCTAAAACTCGGCTCTGTAGTCCGTTTGAGGAATTCATTTGAAAGTTTTGGAAATTCAACGGGAATATAAAGTCCGCCTGTTTTTTCATTCATACCGCTCATAACAGCGGTTCTAAAATCAGTTTTAACGCTCTTATCGCGTGTATCTGTGTAAATCATATTCGTTTAATCCTTACATTCCATAATATATAGCATCAGCAATTTGCGTTGCCAAATCAGCACGGACTTTCGGAAGCACCTGCCAGTCTTTTGCGTCAGTTGCAGATGCTGTCTTTGTCGTGTGGTACAACACTGAGCCATCTTTCATATTTAGACAGGTAATATCACCAACCAGTGTGCACATGTAGCCGTCTTCAATCTGAGTGATAACCTGTTCGTATTTTACCGTGCCAAAAATCAAATAATTTGATGAAGAGCCAATCATAGGCTTTGCCGCTTCATACACTTTTTCTTTGCTACCAGAAGTGACCTCTTTAGTAAAGTCAATGTTGCCGATACGAACAAAACCTTTTTTCATCAATTCAGTAAGAAGATTTGACGATGAGACAGAATTATTCGTAATCGGAGAGCCATTCTGCGCATAATCGACAATAGCAATGCATCCACCAGACTGTAAAAGATTCGTCCGCACCTGATACGCTGCAGTTACTGCTGAAAGTTTAGCCGCATTCGCAATCTCTTCATTTGTCATGTCACCAGAAGGAAAAATAGACACAGTGCCATTCACTGACATCTTGGGAACAGGCGGTGTAAAGTTTGCGGTTCCGTTGCCATTCGTAGTAATTTTTGTCTCACCGTAATGAATCTCATCATCTTTTTTTGAGACCGGATAAACAACGGTAAGCTCAACATTCTCCGCTGGTGTTCCGTCAACTGTTTTCGTAACTTTTACGCTGAACGGCGAGGGGAATGCGCGTCCCTTAGTCGTCGGTTTAGGAGCAGATGCCAGACGCAACGAAAGTCCATCAATTTTGCTCTTGTATAAATCATAGTCACTCGGACCTGCGACAGGCTCTTCTTTTACATCCTCTGCCGGTAATTCAGCCACAACCTCTTGTTGTGCGCCAGATGGTTCATTTGCCTCTGTTACGGACGAGGTCGTTCCGCAGGATATGATAAGCAACGATGTTGCTATAGAAGTCAGTAGAAAAAACCTCTTACACAATTTCATTATAAAACCTCGTTTTATGAATTATATTAGTATATAAGAAAAATACATACTGTTCAATATAGTATATCGGCAAAAAAACTGAGAATGATTATATTGCCAATTTTTATACAAAGTCCTACAATTCTTTTTATGCGAGCAACTATAGCAAAAATTTATACAGAAAACTTAAAACACAATCTGGCGCAGATAAAAAAGAGGCTTTCCCCGAATACCAAAATGTGCGTGGCGGTAAAAGCGAACGCATACGGGCATGGGGCAATTGAATGCGCAAAAATCGCACTTGCTAACGGCGCAGACTACCTTGCTGTCGCAGCTGTAAGTGAAGGGGTAGAATTGCGTGAGGCGGGAATCTCCGCACCGATTTTGCTTTTAAGTTTGTGTCAGCCAGAAGAGACAGACGAACTTGTCTCAAACGATATCACTCCGCTTGTGTTTGATGAAGAATATATTGACCTTGTGGCAGAGTCCGCAAAAAAAGCGGGCAAAAAAGATTACGCCGTGCACCTTGCTATAGACACCGGAATGGGAAGAATCGGCAGCTACCCGGAACATGCAGCAGAAATTGCCCGCCACATCGTTTCGACAGGAAGCCTCTCGCTCGGCGGAATGTGCACCCATTTTTCTGTGGGCGATTCACTGGATGCGGACGACATCGAATACACAAAGAAACAGTTTGAGTGGTTCTGCTTTGCATGCGAGCAGGTAAAGAAACTGGGAATCGACCCAGGAATCCGCCATTGCGCAAATTCCGCACTTACGCTGAACAACCCGGAAATGCACCTCGATATGTGCCGTCCAGGAATCATCTGCTACGGCTATTACCCGGGAGACTTGACGCGAGAATATTTTGCGGAAAAAGGCGAGGACATCGACCTGAACCCCGCAATGGCACTCGTTTCAAAAGTCGTAGCCATACGCAAATTCGGCGTGGGACATTCCATTTCGTACGGGCGCACCTGGACAAGCTCGCGCGAAACGGACATCGGCGTGCTTCCAATCGGCTACGACGACGGCCTTTTCAGAAGGTTCAACCAGACGAACGAGGGCAGGGAAGGCAGCGGCCTCAAAGTGGCAATCAGCGGAAAACCGTACCCCGTGCGCGGCAGAATCTGCATGGACCAGTGCATGATAGACCTTGGCAAGGACAGCAATGTCAAACGCTGGGACGAGGCAGTGATTTTCGGGCCGAAAAACAGCGGCGCACTGCAGAGCGCAGAAGACATTGCGCGCGCGACAAACACGATTTCCTACGAGATTACCTGCGGAATTTCAAAGCGCGTGCCGAGAGTGTACATCGAGTAGGTTCAAGCAGGCGTAACGCACCCAATCGAAATGACCTCTTTTGTGGCAAGATGATGCGTGGCGGCGGTTTTCTTGACAGCAGAAAAAAAAAAGCGTTATCATTACATTATGGAATATAGGATAACTATACAATTGTACCCCCCCCCGTTAAAATTATAGCAGTTGTAAGCATTTTTGTCTTTTTGTGCTGCTTTGCAGGATGTGACCACGGCTCCGGCCGTGAGAGCGAACTTCCACGTGAAAGTGAACTTCCGCCTAAGCCATAACAAGTCCTTGTGGGAGATGATCCTTATACCATTACACCTGATTTTACAGGAGAGCTTTACGCTGCGGTCAGATATCTTGATGACCATGACAATTCTCCATATTGCGCACTAAAAATCATCGGTACAATTGACCGCGAGGGTTACGGAGAATTATGCAACCGACTGCGTAATTCCAACCGAAAAGTGCAACTGGATTTGTCAGAAACAAACAATTTTCTCACAGACAAAACTTATTTTCCAATAGAGGAATACTATTTTAATGGTTGCTCATCACTT
>JAFSTK010000054.1 GCA_017450535.1 Treponema sp. | reverse complement strand
TTTGGTACGGGCAAAACGATGACCCAGCACGCGATTGCAAAATGGTGTGACGCGGACTTGATTGTGTACATCGGTTGTGGCGAGCGCGGAAACGAGATGACTGACGTTCTCACCGAATTCCCGACATTGATTGACCCGCGCACAGGACGTTCTTTGATGGAGCGCACCATTTTGATTGCGAACACATCAAATATGCCTGTTGCCGCGCGTGAAGTTTCGTTGTACTCAGGCATTACTTTGGCAGAATATTATCGCGATATGGGTATGCATGTCGCAATCATGGCGGACTCAACTTCCCGCTGGGCAGAGGCTCTTCGTGAGCTTTCCGGTCGTATGGAAGAGATGCCGGCAGAAGAGGGATTCCCCGCATACTTGCCGACACGCCTTGCGGAATTCTACGAGCGCGCTGGCCGTGTTGACTCTCTCTGCGGAAAAGAAGGTTCTGTCAGCGTTATCGGTGCGGTCTCTCCTCCGGGTGGTGACTTTTCTGAGCCGGTTACGCAGCATACAAAACGCTTTATTCGCTGCTTCTGGGCTTTGGACAGAGATTTGGCGAACGCGCGTCACTATCCGGCTATTGGTTGGATTGAAAGCTATTCTGAATATGCCGATGAAATCCGCGAGTGGTGGGATAAACTTGACCCGCAGTGGGCAGAAATCCGTCTTTCCGCGCTGGAACTGCTTAAAAAGGAGCAGCGTCTTCAGCAGATTGTGCGCTTGATTGGACCTGACGCTTTGCCGGACAGCGAGCGTTTGGTTCTGACTGTTGCCGAGATGATTAAGAACGGCTTTTTGCAGCAGAGCGCGTTTGATGCGGTGGACGTGTATTCCGTGCCCGAAAAACAGATTCAGATTCTGGTGCTGATGATGGACTTCTATCATCGTGCGCTTTCTGTTATCAAGCAGGGTGCTCCGCTTATGAAAGTGAATGCGCTTCCTGTGCGTGAGGAGATTGTGCGTATCAAATCAACTGTTCCCAACGACAAGCTGGAAATGGTCAAAGATATTGAAGGTCATCTGGAATCTCAGATGGGCGAACTTGAGCGGATGTATAAACGCGGATAAAAGATTAAAAGGATGCACGGGATATATAAGGATGCATAAAGATTGCGTTTTTATATATCCGAGTGTATCCTGCGTATCTGTGTGCATCCTGTTGAATGTACGGTTAAGGGGTAGCGGAAAACCCGTAGCGTAGCGGTGGGGTTGTAGCGAGGGGGAGACTTCCCCCTTTGGAGATAGCATGAAAGGAATTGAATATAGAGGAATTTCAAGCGTAGACGGTCCGATTATTGTTGTCCGCCGAAGCGAAAATGTCTTTTTTAATGAGACTGTGTATGTTCGCGACAAAAATGGGCAGAAGCGCACTGGCCGTGTCATTGACTTGAATGAAGATACGGCTGTCGTGCAGATTTTTGGATCGACAACTGGCTTGGATTTGAACGACACGAGCGTTGAATTTTTGGAGCAGCGTCTTGAGCTCCGCGTGGGCGAGGGGTTGTTGGGACGCATTTTTAACGGACTTGGTGAGCCGATTGACGGTCTTCCGCCGATTGTCTCCAGCGAAAAAATTGACGTGAACGGTATGCCGATTAATCCGTTTGCCCGTGTGTATCCGAGGGACTTTATTCAGACTGGCATTTCGTCAATTGACGGCATGAACACATTGATTCGCGGACAGAAACTTCCGATTTTCAGTGGAAACGGTCTTCCGCACAACAGACTTGCGGCGCAAATTATCCGTCAGGCAAAGATTTCGAACAGTGACGAGCAGTTTGTTATGGTGTTTGCAGGCATGGGCATCAAATACGACCAGGCGCAGTTCTTTATCAATTCATTTGAGGAGTCTGGCGTTTTGAGCAAGGTCGTTATGTTCCAGTCGCTTGCGGATGCGCCTTCTATTGAACGTATCATCACACCTCGCTGTGCATTGACTGCGGCAGAATATCTGGCGTTTAAGAAAAACATGCACGTTCTTGTCGTGATGACCGATATGACAAACTACTGCGAGGCATTGCGCGAAATTTCAACGACACGTGGTGAAGTTCCGGGACGTAAGGGCTATCCGGGATATCTGTATTCTGACCTTGCGGAATTGTACGAGCGTGCGGGAAAGATCAAGGGGTCTACTGGCTCAATCACTCAGATTCCGATTCTGACGATGCCGAACGATGATATCTCTCACCCGATTCCTGACTTGACCGGATATATCACTGAAGGTCAGATTGTTCTTGACCGCGAGCTTTCGCAGAAAGGTGTGTATCCGCCGGTCGCAGGCCTGCCTTCTTTGAGCCGTTTGATGAAAGACGGTATTGGCGACGGCATGACACGCGAGGACCATGCGGCGGTTTCCAGCCAGCTCTTTGCGGCATATTCAAAAGTGAAGAATATCCGTAATCTTGCCGCAATCATCGGTGAAGAAGAGTTGGGCGCGGAAGATAAGATGTACATGAAATTCGGTGACGCGCTTGAAGGCACATTCTTTACGCAAGACGAACGCGAAGACCGCTCAATTGAGCAGACGCTTGATTTGGGTTGGAAACTTCTGAAAATGCTTCCGAAGTCAGACTTGACGCGCATCAAACCGGAATTGATTGAGAAATATTTGAAGGAGTAGTCCACAGATTCATACGGATGCATGAGGATAAAAAGATGCCAAGGATTTTTATAAAGAAGTATCCTGCTGTATCTTTTTCATCATGTGGCTCTTTATGAGTAGCAAAAATTATGGCTAAACTGAATATTGCGCCGACAAAATCGAATCTTCTCGCTATTAAGGAGCAGCTTTCTGTTGCGACGGACGGCTACGACTTGCTTGAACAGAAGCGCGAGATTCTTGTTATGGAATTGATGCGCTTGGTGGAGCAGGTGACGCTTCTTGAGCGCGATATTGATAAGGCTGTCAGCGAGGCGTATCCTGCGCTCAGACACATGCTGATGGCTGTTGGCGGCGACCGCACGGAACGAATTGCCCATGCGGTAAAATATGATTTTACGATTAAGGAAAAACCGGTTGTTGCGGGCGGCATGAGTTTTTCTTCAATTGATGTGGAACTTCCGCAGCAGCAGTTGTTCTATTCGTTTGTGGGAACTTTTGCCGATACTGATAAGGTAACGGTCAGCTTTTTCAAACTGTTGAGTCTTCTTACACAGATGGCTTCAATCCGTACGATTGTGTGGCGGCTTGCAAATGAGGTCAAAAAAACACAGCGACGTGTGAATGCGCTGGACAAAATGATTATTCCGCAGAACAAAGAGACAAAGACGTATATTGAGAGTGTATTGGAAGAGCGCGAGCGTGAGAACGTGTTCGTGTTGAAATCGCTTAAAAATCGTAAGAATAACGAGGCAGCCCAATGATAAAGCCGCTTTTTCAAAAACTGATTGTCGCAGTCAATGGTTCGGAAAGGTCAATCCACGCCGCAATGTATGCCATTTTGATGGCTAAGCAGTACAAATGTGAGCTTAAGGCGATTTATGTCGTTGATACGGCAACAATTCGTCAGCTGACGTTGAGCAAATTTTTTATCAGCGAAGAGAGTGCGGACTACGAGGCAAGCCTTGAAAGCGACGGAAAACGATATCTTGAGTACGTGACGGAATTGGCTAAGCAGAAGGGCGTCAAAATTGAGACGGAGTTGCGCAGGGGCGCGATTTTCTCTGAAATCATCAAGGCGGCGGACGATTACAAGGCGAGCGCAATTCTTCTTGGCGGAAAAGAGCACGAGACGGCATTTTCTGGAAACTCCCATGACACGATTTCTGAGAACAACGGCGATATCATTGCGAACGCGCGCTGTAATGTGCTGGTCGTCCGTGAGCCAAATATCGAAAAGTTGTTCAAAATTGCATAGAAATATGCTATAGTTATTATATGAACCTGAATGACAGACGCTTACAGGCATATCAAAATCTATCAAAATCTGATGATGAGCGGGCAAAAGACAGCAGCATTCCCGCGGCAAAAGAAACCATTGCGAAAGTGACGCACGAAAGCGCGACGGCAGCGGTAAAAGCATTGACCCAGGGCGGTTTGCTTAAAGTTCCCGTTGCGCCCCGTGAGGCTGACGGCAAAGAATCCGTGTACCGCCGTGTGGCAAAATTCTTGTTGCTGATTGGCGAAAATGAAGCGGCAAAAATCATGCCGCACCTTACCGAAGAACAAATAGAAAAAATTGTGCCTGAGCTGGCGTCAATCCGCCGTGTGGAGCCGGAAGAAGCAGAGTCAATTCTGGCGGAGTTTCAGTCGCTTGTGCAAAAGTCGCGCGAGGACGGCGGCGTTGAGACTGCGCGGTCCATGCTGGAAAAAGCGTTTGGCGCGGAAAAAGCTGGTGCGCTGATTGAAAAATCGGTGCCGTTTGCTGACGGAAAACCGTTTGAATATCTTGCCGAGGCGGACGCGGAAAAAGTGGGGCTTTTGCTGAAAGATGAGAGCGGGGCGGTTCGTGCGCTTGTGCTCAGTTATTTACAGCCCAAAGTGTCTGCGGCGGTGATTACGGCATTACCTGACGAAGAGAAAAAAGATGTGGTGATGCGCCTTGCAAAACTCAAACAGATTTCGCCCGAAGTGGTAAAACGTGTGGACAGTGCGATGCGTGAAAAACTCAATTCGCTTGTGGTGGAAAAATCAGACAGCATTGACGGACGCAATGCGCTGGCGCAGATTCTCAAACAGATGTCACCTGAAAATGAGGATTCCATTTTGAGCCGACTTTCCAGCCAAGACCCGGATTTGGGCGCAGATTTGCGCGAGCGGCTCTTTACGAGCGAAGATATTTTGAATGCGGACGACCGCTACTTGCAGAATCTTTTGCGCACGATGAGCGACACTGACCTTGCGTATTTGATTGCGGGAAAAGACGATGATTTCCGCAGAAAAATTTTGCACAATGTGAGCCAGAACCGCGCGGGCATTATTTTGGATGAAGAGCAGGCGAAAAAGCCGATGTTGCGGAGCGACTGCGAGAAAATCACTTCACAATTTTTCAGCACATTGCGCCGCGCGTGGGAAGATGGCGAGCTGATTATCAAAGGACGGGACGACGAGATTTATGTCTGAGGTAAAAACAAATCTGAAAAAAGGCGATGTGTGCGGCGCTTTTACCGTACTCAATATATTTGATGTAAAAGATTATCATTCGACGGCGATTCATCTGCGCCATAAGACGGGCATGGAAGTGCTGCATCTTTTGAACGATGAGGATGAAAATCTGTTTTCGTTTGCGTTCCGAACTCCAAATCCAAAGGGAAACGGTGCGGCGCACATTCTGGAACATTCGGTGTTGTGCGGCTCGGAACGATTTCCGCTCAAAGACCCGTTTATCCGCCTGTCAAATCAGAGCGTCAAGACCTATCTGAACGCCATGACCTATCCTGACCGCACGGTGTTTCCTGCGAGCTCCATGGTAAAGGCGGATTATTTTAATCTGATGAGCGTGTACGGCGACGCGGTATTTTTTCCCCGGCTAGAAAATGAGATTTTTATGCAGGAAGCCCACCGTCTGGAACTGGACGAACAGGGTACGCCTTCAATTCAGGGTGTTGTCTACAATGAGATGAAGGGCAGTTATTCGTCGTTTGAGAGCGTCGCTTCAGATGCGGCTGAACGGAGTTTGCTTGCAGGTTCAGTCTATGAAAAAGACAGTGGCGGCGACCCGTTGGAAATCCCGACGATTACCCATGATGAGTTGGTCGCTTTTCACGACAAATGGTACCGTCCCGACAATTGTTTTGTATTCTTGTACGGAAATATTCCCACCGAAGAGCAACTGGAATTTTTACAGCGCAATTTTCTTGACCGGCTGGAAAAAAAATATCCGCATGTGGTCAGCACGGAGGAGACACGAAAGTCTATTGTAAACGCGCATCTTGCCTTTGTGACTCCGAAACCGATTCCGCAACCAGTCACGATGCATACGACTGGTCCTGCGGGCGAAGAAGAGACGGGCAAAAATACGGTGCTTTTGAACTGGCGTTTTGGAACTTGCCCCGATGCGACGACTGCTTACGAATATCAAGTGCTTACGGGCATCCTTTTGAATCACGATGGCTCGCCGCTCCAAAAAGCGTTGCTGGAAAGTGGTCTTGGCGAGGACACGGCACCGCAGACTGGATTGGACCCTTCGCAGTACGCTTGTCTTTTGACGGTGGGCTTGCGTGGCGTGAAAAAAGGCGATGAAGAACAAGTGCAGAAGGTGATTTTTGACACGCTTTCTGATTTGGTCAAAAAAGGCATTCCTCAGAATGATATTGACTCCACGCTGATGACCATGGAATATTCTCAATGCGAGATCAAACGTGTTCATGGTCCCTATGCGTTGCGTCTGATGACCCGACCGATTTATGCGTGGCTGTACGGTTTTGACGTGGAAAAATCATTCCGCCTCCGGGCAACCTTTGACGCTGTCGCACAAAAAGTCCGCACGCAAAAAGGCTACGTGGAGCAGCTTATACAAAAATTGCTTTTGGATAATCAGGAACGGTCGCTCGTGGTGGTGTCTCCCACAAAAAAATACACCCATGAGCGGGAAAAGGCAGAGAAAAAACTGATTACCGAGCTGATGAAGCACACGTCAAAGGATGAAATCAAAAAACAGAATGACGCGCTCCATGCATTCCAGAGCCGTACGGAAGATGATTCCTGTATGCCACATATTCATCCCAAGGATTTTCTTAAAGATGGAAAAGTGGTTCTTGAAAAGATACCCACGAAAATTGAGAGCGTAAAAGGCGCGGACGGAAAAGATTTGCCGTTGTTTACCAATTGTGAGAATACGAACGGCATTATTTATGTGGACGTGGGATTCCCGGCTGATGTGGTGCCGACAGAAGAATATCCATTCCTGCCGATTTTGGCGGAGAGTGTGACAGAAGTGGGGTGGGGCGATTTGGACTGGGCAAAGACTGCTGAACAGACAGCCTTGCATACGGGCGGCATTTCGGTGAGCCTTTTGGTCTCAGATATGAGTCCTGCTCAGTCGGCAAAAAAATGGGCTTCACAGCATCCTGACTGGGTTGGACGCGAATGGGTGGTGTACCGCATGGGCATGCTCGAAAAAGAATGCGCGACAGCGATGCGTTTGCTTGCTGACTGCATTTCGCTCACGGACTTCCACGACACAAAACGACTGCAAGATATTATCACCGAATTGAGGAACGATGTTGACTCCACGGTGATTCCCGACGGACACGATTATGTCTCGCTGCGGGCAAAACGCACAGTCTCCCGCACCAAAGCGATTGACGAAATCTGGAACGGACTGACCTTGCTCTTTACGCTTCATTCACTTCCCGAAAAATGCGCCCGCGATATGGCGGAACATCTGAAACAATTGTTTGCGATGGTAAAAGCCGGTGGCGCGTTTATTCACGTGACAGCGGAAGAAAGTGGCATTCAGGCGGTAAAACATGAGCTGGACTCTTTTGTGAAGACCGCACAATTGTGCTCGCTCAAGCATCCGGCACCCGCAACTACCGAAGATTTTATCAAATTGACCGAAGCCGGCGCAGAAAATCGTGACGCTGACAATGAAGTGCTGCTTGCCTCATCGCAAGTGGGATTTGCCGCGCAGTGTACACAAAGTTCCCCGTTCGGCACAAAAGAAGCCGCTCTGGAAGAAATCTGTACGCACTGGCTTTCCAATACACTGCTCTGGGAAAAACTGCGCACAATTGGCGGCGCATACGGCGCGTTCTGCTACACGGAATCATTGACCAGTTCGCTTGTGTTCAGCACCTATCGCGATCCCACGCCACAAAAATCCGCCGATGTGTTCAATGCCTGTCTGGAAGAGGGCGCGGCACTTCTCATGGACGAAGAGACTGTAGAGCGCGCAGTGACCGGAACGTATTCCAGCAATATTCAGCCGCGTTCGCCCCATTCGCGCGGGGCAACAGGCTTATTGCGCACTTTGTACGGCATTTTTGACGAAGACCGTGAGGAAAAAGTAAAAGGCTTGCTGTTTGCCACGCCAGAAGAAGTGCGCGACTCATTCCGCCGTCTGGCCGCTTTTGCAAAACAAAGGGCACACCGTTCGATTATCACGGGGAATAACGCTGACGTGAAGAGCGGAATTGTGCTTCCGGTGTAGATGACGCGGGGGAGGCAATTCCTTGTGAAACGCCCTGCTCATAGGCTTCCCTGCGCTGCACTTTTACGTCGGTCGCGTAATCATATTCACCCCAGTACATGTTCTCCACCTCATTCTTGTACACTAGCGGTTTTGTAAGGCTTGTACTTCGGAAAGCGGAAGTGATGAAATCTGTGCCGCTTGTTCTGCGGTCAGGTTCATAGCGAGAGCGTTACGTGCGGTCTCAACGGCTTTGTCATGCGCACCGGTAGCGATTCCCTGAGATATGCCCTGCGCGATTCCCTGAGATATGCCCTGCTCATAGGCTTCCCTGCGCTGCACTTTTACGTCGGTTGCGTAATCATATTCACCCCAGTACATGTTCTCCACCTCCCGGTTCTTGCGCGTAAGGTACTCGGTGAGAATGCCTGCCTTGATTGCCCGCTTTACGGCGCGCTCCATGTAGGCTTCCTTATCCTTCCGCTGTTCTTCCACCACTATTCTAATGAATTCGGCGTACCCTTTTAAAGAGGGGCAGCGGTCGATTATTGAATTTTCCGCCGGTTTGTTCAGGTTCAGCACGGGCACTATAAGTTCCAGTGGCGGTGTTTTGTCGCTATCACGCTGGATGAATGCGGCTGAAAGTCTGAGCTCGCTCCGTGCGGGCAAATCGTCCGCACCGTTGTAAAAGACATAGAATTCCGGCGTGGGGATGGGGTGCACGGACTTCTCGAAGCGCGCGTCGTTGGGCATGAGGTTCTCATAAATTTTCGCGATGTACAGAAGACAGCGCAAAGGCATGTTCTCGTTGAGCGTGGACTGGTGCTCGCAGAGGACGACAATCCTGCCGTTAATCAGCATGGACACGTCGTTGTAGTAGCCCATGTAGAGAATCTGCTTCAACTCCACGCTCTCAATCTTCGTCTCCTCCAGTTTGAGATTCGTGCCGTGGAGCGCGTTGTACAGAGAGAGAAAGTTTTTCTTTGCGTCGCGGTCCTTGCTGAACAAATCGACGAAGATGGAGTCGCGGTACTTTCTGTTTGTTATTTTTCGTTTGATGCTGAACATTTTTCCTCCGTACAGAACGAGATTTGCTTTAAATTCTGTACATATAGTTATAGGCAGAGAAAATCAAAAATATACAAAAAATTCAGAAAAGAATTTGCAAGAAGCTAAAAAAATGCGCTATACTTTGTCCTATTCGGTTCTCAGTTACCAATAGACTTTTCCCTTTATCTTCTATATAATTTCCGATATGGCAGAAAAAAACAGTGCTCATGGCACGATGACTGATAACAACCACGCGGCTCTTTGGCATGGACGATTTGCAGAAGGCCCTGATGCGGCGGCGGTGGAATTTGAAACTTCAATTTATGTTGACGAACGCATGGCGTTGGATGATATTGCGGGAAGCAAGGCTCACGCTGCGATGCTGGTTCATCAAGGAATTATCAGCGCAGAAGAAAATGACGCCATTCAGAAAGGTTTGGCTTCTATTGAGGCTGACCTGACTGCTGGAAAATTAGCGATTGATTACAGTGCGGAAGATATTCATTCTTTTGTGGAAGCGACGCTGACTGACAGAATCGGCGAGGCGGGTAAGAAAGTCCATACGGGACGGAGCCGCAACGACCAGATTGCGCTTGACGAGCGGTTGTATTTGCGTCGTGCGATTCCCGATTTGCAAAAGGCGCTCAAAAAATTGATTCAGACGCTCGCTAAAGTTGCGTCCGAGCATACAGACTCGCTTTTGACCGGCTACACGCACATGCAGCACGCTCAGCCCGTCACGCTCGCACATCATCTTTGTGCATGGGCATGGCCGTTGGTACGCGATTATGAGCGTCTTTCAGATTCATTAAAACGCATCGCAAAAAGTCCGTTGGGAAGCGGCGCTCTTGCGGGAAGTGATTTGCCATTGAACCGTGAGCTGGTCGCAGAAAAACTTGGCTTTGACGGCGTGACGGAGAATTCTCTGGACGGCGTTTCTGACCGCGACTATTGTATTGAATTCGCATCTGATTTTGCGCTGTTGCAGAGTCATTTGAGCCGCATGAGCGAAGAAGTGGTCATCTGGTCCACAACGGAATTTGGATTTATTGATTTGAGCGAAAAATGGTCTACGGGAAGCTCAATCATGCCGCAGAAAAAAAATCCTGACTTTGCTGAGCTTATTCGTGGTCGTACGGGAAAAGTCTACGGCGATTTGATTGCGCTCCTTGTGATGATGAAGGGCTTGCCGCTCTCATATGACCGCGATATGCAGGAAGACAAACAGAGTCTCTTTGAGGCGTACGATGCGGTGCTTGCCAATGTGATGGTCTTTGACGCGATGATCGGCACTGCCCGCTGGAATAAGGAAAAAATGGCGGCAAGTTGTGACGGCGGATTTGCCAATGCGACCGACGTGGCTGATTACCTTGTGCGTAAAGGGCTTCCGTTCCGTACCGCACATGGCGTTGCCGCTCAAGCAGTGCGCCTCTGCATCGACCGCGGGCTTACGGCAATTGAGGAGCTTACGATTGCGGACTTGCAGAAATTGTCCCCGCTCTTTGAGGATGACATCTTTGCCAAAATCACTCCGAGAGCCTGCGTGGAAGCGCGAAACGTAACTGGCGGTCCTGCAAAGAGCCAGGTGGAGCGGCAGATAGCAAAATTGCGAGAGTTTGTGGAAGGAAATTAGGTTATTCAATAAGATGCAAAGGATGAAGAGGGATGCAGTGGAAATTTAAAAAGTATCCTTGTGAATCTTTTTTATCCACGTGAATCAAGTTGAATAACGAAAAAAATAGAGGAGATTTTACTATGAAAAAAACAGTGGTTTTTGTGGCGGCGTTGATTACGGCTGCAATGGTATTTGTAGGTTGTAAGAAAGGTGCTGGCGCGGACAATTCTCTTGAAGACTTGCAGAAACGCGGTGAATTCGTTCTTGGTTTGGATGATTCATTCCCGCCGATGGGATTCCGCGACGAGAACAATGAGATTGTCGGTTTTGACATCGACTTGGCAAAAGAAGTGGCGAGCCGCCTTGGTGTGACTTTCCGCGCGCAGCCGATTAACTGGGACGCAAAGGAACAGGAACTGAGCACAGGCAACATCGATTGTATCTGGAATGGTCTTACGATTACTGAAGAGCGTCTTTCTATGCTTTCATTCACCAAACCGTATCTGGCGAACGAACAGGTTGTTGTAGTACGCAAAAACAGCGGCATTTCTTCACTTGCTGACTTGGCAGGAAAGACAATTGGTTTGCAGGCTGGCTCAAGCGCGGCAGATGCATTGGACGAGGCGACTGATTTTAAGGCGAGTTTGAAGAACGTCGTTGAATTCAAAGAGAATATCACCGCGCTCAATGACTTGGAAATCGGTGGCGTTGCTGGCGTCGTTATGGATTCAATCGTCGCAAACTACAGCATCGCAACAACGGGAAAACCGTTCGCAGTTCTGCCGGAAGGTCTTGCTCCCGAAAACTACGGCGTTGCATTCCGCAAGAATGACATCAAACTGACCGATGCGGTGCAGAAGACACTGGAAGAAATGAAAGCAGACGGCACCGTCGAAAAGATTTCTACCAAGTGGTTCGGTTCTGATATCACGGTGATTGGAAAGTAGGTTCGTGATTCAAAAGGATGCATAGGATAAAGCAGGATGAATAAAGATATTTTTTATAATATCCTAATATATTCCATTTATCTGTGTGTATCCTAATGAATAGCCGAAGCGGAGCGCGACATGCTTAAAATGATTGGCATTATGACACAAGGTTCTCTCGTCTCTCTTGAAGTGTTCTTTTTGACCTTGTTGTTTGCGCTTCCGTTGGGATTGCCGATTGCAGCGGCGAGAATGGCAAAGTTCAAGCCGCTTGCCTGGACGGCGAATGTGTTTCTGCTGATTATCCGCGGAACACCGCTTATGCTCCAATTGATTTTCGTGTATTTTGCGCCGTTTCATTTATTCGGCGTGTCGTATGACCGTTTTGTGGCGGCAATTATCGCTATGTCGGTGAACTATGCGGCATATTTTGCGGAAATCTATCGTGGCGGCATTCAGGCAGTCCCTAAAGGTCAGTATGAGGCGGCAAAAGTTTTGGGCTACACAAAGGCTCAGACCTTTTTCCGAATCGTATTGCCGCAGGTAATCAAAAATATCACGCCCGCAATGGGAAATGAAGTGATTACTTTGGTCAAAGATACGTCTCTCGTGCAGGTTATCGGTGTTGCTGAGCTTTTGCGAACGGCACAAACACAGTCGAGCCGCCTGTTTTCCACCACGCCGATTTTTGTGGCGGGCGTGTTCTATTTTGTGATGAACTGGGTGGTCTCCACCTTCTTCAATTATCTTGAAAAGAAACTGAATTATTACAAGTAGAGCGGGCAAGTATGGCGGACGAAATCAAAAACGAAACAATTATTTCAGTTGACCACGTAAAAAAGACTTTTGACGACGGCGTACCTGTTTTGCGCGATATTTCGTTTTCCGTGCATCAGGGCGAAGTGCTGGGTATCATCGGTCCTTCCGGAAGCGGAAAATCAACTTTGCTCCGTTGCATTACTCAGTTGGCGACAGTGGACGACGGAACTATCAGCATCTGCGGAAAAAACATCGTGACGAACGGCATGTATGCGGACAAAAAGACGCTTCGTGAAATCGGACTGAATCTGGGGCTTGTGTTCCAGAATTTCAATTTGTTCCCGCATTTTTCTGTCCTGCAGAATGTGACGGACGCACAGATTCACGTGTTGGGAACGCCGCGAGAAGAAGCCGAGAAGAACGCCATGCAACTTTTGGAGCGTATGGGCTTAGCCGAAAAAGCACATAATTATCCCTGTGAGTTAAGTGGTGGTCAGCAGCAGCGTGTCTCTATTGCGCGCGCACTCGCGTTAAAGCCAAAAGTATTACTCTTCGATGAGCCGACGAGCGCGCTTGACCCAGAACTGACTGGCGAAATCCTTGCCGTTATCCGCTCACTTGCCGCTGAAAAAATGACCATGGTGGTCGTCACTCACGAGATGGCATTTGCCCGCGACACGAGCGATTATGTTATCTTCATGGATGGCGGTGTGATTGTGGAGCAGGGGAATCCTCAGGAAATTATCAACAATCCAAAAGAAGAGCGCACAAAGTCATTCCTGGCACGATTCAACAACGCGTAGTTTTGTTTTTTATCAAAAAAGGGGAAACGCAACCTTGCGAAGGTTTCTTTTCCCCTTTCAATCCCTTATTCTTCCAATTTTTCACTTCCTTGCAAATTCTTTCTGAATTTTTTGTATATTTTTGTTTTTTAAAGCCTATATATACAGTGTAGTACGCGTGAGGACAAACAACGACTTGTCAGAACTCGAATTCTGGGCTATGCTGATTATGTCAGCAGAGCAGCCCAAAGCGCGTTCTCTGCTCCAAAAGCTCGCCAGCAGACAGGAGGATACATGATAAAAAGTGCTTCCGTGCACTTTTTATCATGTTCAGATTTTGCCAAAGGCAAAATCTGCGATTCGCACCATCCATGGTGCGTCGCTAACGCGGAGTTTATAAGGAAATAGACATG